>CAVOBC010000260.1:0-6979 GCA_963693635.1 Gammaproteobacteria bacterium
AGCGCTATGCCGAGGCGCGCGCGGAGATCCGCGGCTGGATTGACGACGGCCGGCTGCAACCGATTCAGGACGAATTTGACGGCCTGGAGCGGGCACCCGCAGCATTCGTGGACCTGTTAGCGGGCGGCAACATCGGTACGCGCATCATCCGTGTCGCCGCCTGACGCGTGGTCTGCCCTCGCGCCTGCGCCTGGTTTCGCTCAGGCCTCTCTCAGGCCTGAGCCTCGTTGTCCGCGTCGGGTTGCATCACTAGCGGGTGGGCCTCCACCGACGGGGGCGCCATCAACCGTTTTTGCTGGTCGGTGGCGCCGGGGTAGTTGGCGATGTCGTAGGGTTTGATCGTCCACGTGGAGTGTGGGGGGCTGTACTTGAAGAGCAGTGTCCGGCGCTGGTGATCCGCTTGCCAGGGCTGGGTGCCGTGGATCAGAGCCTCCGTAAAAATGAGCACATCACCCGCTTCCATCGGCGGTTGACGCACGTAGTGGGGTGATCGGTCGAAGCGCCGGACGTCGTCCGGCAGGTTGCGCATGAAATTGCTCTTGTGGCTGCCGGGTACACAGGTAAATCCGCCGGCGCCCTCGGGTGCATCCGTCAGGTTCCAGGTGGCAACCGTCAGGCCGTTGCGCATGACACCATCTTGATAGTGATACCAGTGATCCGTTTCAAAGAGGCGCGGCCCGCCGTGCAGTTGATTGCGAACCCCGCCCTTGTCCATAAAGATGCAGTAATCGTGATCAGCGCGCATCCGGTTGCCGAGAAGCTCGACCAGGTGCGGAAGAACGAGCGGGTGGTCTATCAGGTCGAGGAACGGCTGTCCCCACTGGCTGATCTTTTCGGTACGACGGACCTTGTCGTCATCAGGTTGAGGCGGCCAAACGGCATCGGCCATCTGGATGTAGTCCTCACACTCGGCGCGGGTGAGCACGTTTTTGAGGACCACGTAGCCTTCGAGATCGAACATGAACTTTTCTTCGTCGGTGAGCGCCATATCGGGGCGGGACTCGCTTAGTTCGGGAGAAAGCGCATTCTAGCGCCGCAGCTTGAGCGGCTTCTATCCCTTCTATCCTTCTTATCCCGCCGTACCCCCGCTTCGGATGATGGAGTTTCGGCGCAGATGCTCATCGATAGCCTTGTAGGTTTCGTCCGTAAAGATCCGGTAGTGCGTAGTATCCGGTGGCCACTCGACTTGCACGTTGTTGGCGGCATTGTCGGCGGCGCGCCCTGCCCCGAAGGCGTCGATCAATCGGGCGGTTGAGTCCTGGGGCACCACGTCGTCCTGCGCTGCCACAATCACCAGCGTCGGTTCGCTGACCGCGTTCACCAGATCCACCGAATGAAAGGGGTGTCGAAGCAGCAGGCGCACTGGAAAAATCGGGTATCGCGACCGCGCGACGTTCTCGATGCTGTCATAGGGTGTGATCAGGGTGAGGGACGCGACGTCAATCTCGGCAGCCACGTGCATAGCGACACCGCTGCCGAGGGAACGACCGATCAGGTGTGTCGTATGCCGGTCTATTACCCCGTCCGCCTCCAGTGAGTGCAGTATGGCGATGGCATCGTGTTTGAGCGCTTGCTCTGTCGGCACCCCGGCGCTGCCACCGTAGCCACGGTAGTTGATCAACACGTACTGATAGCCGGGCCCAATCTGCCGCAATCGTTCGACGCTGCGGCCAAGTTCCTCGGCGTTGCCGCCGTAGTAGATGATCGACGGTGGTGGTGCGGGGCGAGCGTGTTCAGCGGGAATGATCCAGCCCTGCAGTACGATCCCGTCTGCCTCGACAGCAAGCCGGGTTTCGTAACGGGCCCAGCGTCCTGCTTCTGAATTGAGCATGCGTGCGGGGAAGAGGATGGCCTCCTGGAACACGACAAGCAGCCCGAGCGCCATAAAGTACGCAACGGTGGCGGTCGCTATGACTATTCGGGCTAGGCGCGACAGGCGTTTCATGGACGTTCAGCTTAACGTCATGTTTTGGCGATACTATTACCGAGGGATACCCATGCATACCCATGGAGACGAATCGAGACGTAGGGAGCTTTTGTCGCGTGCCTGGCCTGCGACACAGACTTGACGATGACGCGTTCAAATTGCGACAGACTGGGCAACCGCCCCGGCGAGGACGAAAGTTGGAGACAAGACAGGGGAACGAGCATGCGTGGGTCTGAGGGCGAGCAACAAGAACGAAGACGGTCGTTTCCCGCGTGTGCGGCGGTGATCTGGTTTGTGCTGGCGACGTGTGAGGTGACGGGCGCGACCAGTGCGACGGACGGCTGGGGCTTCGAAGGCAAACTTGACGCGGAGACATGGTCGGACCGCGCTGAGGTCAAACCGGCAGTCACCGACGGCTGGGACATTGTCGAAATCGCGTCCAAAAACGCCGCCGACATTCTGTTGCGCGACGGTTCGGGGGCGATGGTACGTTGGGTGACGATGTCCCAGATGGAGATGCTGAACACCGTGCGCAGACGGATTGAGCGAGTCTCTGAGATCAAAACGGATTTTTACGTGGTACGGGGTGACAAGCCGAATGCGTCGGCGGGCATTCTGAAAGGCCGCAACTCGGTGATGGTGAATTTCGGGATGCTGGAGTTGCTCCAGGAGGATGACGATGCCTGGGCTGCGCTCCTTGGACACGAGATAGGTCATCTCAAACTCGCGCACGGCAAAAAGCGCGGCAAACGCAACATTCCACTGTCCATCCTCAAAGGCGCGGTCGGCGCCGTTTCCGGTGACCCGATTACCAGTCTTGCTTCGTCGTTGATGATCGACGGCATTGGTGCCGGGTTTAGCCGCAAGGAGGAGTCTACGTCCGATTATCTCGGGGTCATCTGGGCAACCCAGGCCGGGTACGATCCCTTTGGTGGGGTTCGGGTGCAGGAAAAGATGCTGAAAAAGGCAGGGCTCAAGATTCCGTTTCTAAGCACCCATCCGAGCAACAAGAAGCGGGTAAAAGAACTGCGCGATCTGGCCCAACGCATCGGTAAGGACTCGCCGGACGGGGCAAGTCTGGGTGCGTGATTCGTGGTGCAGACGAGATCGGGGGCATCGGCGTGCGGCGCCAGCTAGCCTGCTAAACCGTAAACATTCCCGCCTAACACGGTTGGCACGAGACCTCGAAAGCGTGAGATGCTGCGTGCCGAGCGCATCGTCAGCGCATACCCGTTGCGCGCTCTGCCCATTTACCCTCCTTACCCCCTAAAGGAAGACGGCAACCATGCAACGAACTTTATCTATCGGGCTCCTTGTCATCCTGGCGCTTGTGGCCCTGCAAACCGAGGCAGCGAAACTGCGTACGGCAAAGCCCGAGTCGGTCGGCATGTCGAGCGAACGCCTTGAGCGCATCGGCATCGCAATGCGCAAGCACATCGACGCAGGCGACATTCAGGGTGCTGTGACGGCGGTCGCGCGGCGCGGCCGGGTGGTCCACTTCGAGACCCATGGCCTGATGGATGTGGAGGCCAAACGGCCGATGGACAAAGATGCAATATTCATCATGATGTCATCGACCAAGCCGGTCCTCGCGGTGGCCGCGATGATGATGATCGAGGAGGGCTTGATCCGACCCACCGATCTGGTGTCGAAGTACATTCCCGAGTTCAAAGACATGCAGGTTGCAGTGCTGGCAGAACCGACGGACGAGGACATCAGCCCGAGGACAGTCGACCGGAGCAACCCACCGCCGCATCGGGCGGTCCCGGCAGAGCGGCCTGTCACGATTTCAGATCTTCTGACACACACCTCCGGGCTGCGCAGCGGCGGCCTTGGGGCCGCGGTTTCGACGCCCGCTGAACGCGACACGCTGGCATCCTACATTCCCACCCTCGGCAAGGTGCTTCTGGATTTCCAGCCGGGTTCCCGCTGGGCATACAGTGGTGGCACCGGCCTTGACGTTGTCGGCCGCATCATCGAAATCGTCTCGGGCACGCCATACGATCAGTTCGTGCGCACACGGATCTTTGAGCCGCTCGGCATGAAGGACACCCACTACAACCTGCCGCCCGAGAAAGAGTCCCGGCGCGTGATAATCACAGGGCGAGACATGTCACGATTTCAGGGCCAGACCACCGCGTATTTCTCCGGCTCGTATGGACTCTCAAGCACTGCGGAGGACTATCTTCGCTTTGAGCAGATGCTCGTTGGCGGCGGAGCACTCCATGGCAAGCGCCTGCTCAGCCCTCGCTCGGTCACAATGATGGGCAGCAATCATCTGGGCGATCTGTACCGCGGTTTCACGGGCACCGACAAAGGCGTTGGCTACGGCTACGCGGTCTCGGTTGTCACTGATCCTATCGCTGCGGGAAGTCGTCGCAGCGTTGGTGCATTCGGCTGGGGCGGTGCGTTCGGCACCCGGTCCTGGACTGATCCGGCAGAGGAGTTGACTGCGGTCATCATGATCCAGCAGCCGCATAGGGATACACAATACGACTTCGATAACGCGGTCCAGCAGGCAATCATTGACTAACGGGTGCAGTCTGACGTGCGTTGGATAGGACACAACAGCTTCGACGTGCGGAAGGCCGAATGATTGTTGCTGACTCTCGTGTAGTATCCGGCGCACGACAATAAGGCGGTTGCAAATCGCTAAGGGATGCAGATGTCAGAGTCTAGCGCGGCGGTCGCCATGCGGACGAAACTCTGGTTTGGTATTGGTGCCACTGGCGAGGCGGCGACCAACTGGATATTCACCGCCCTCACATTCTTCTACTACAACCAGATTCTCGGGCTTTCAGGCACCCTTGCCGCGCTTGCCGTCACTATTGGTCTCTTTGGTGACGCCATAACCGACCCGTTGATGGGTTCGATTTCAGATCGTTTCCGCTCGCGACTCGGGCGGCGGCATCCGTTCATGTTTGCCGCGCCCCTGCCGCTGATAGTCACGATTTATCTGGTGTTCCACCCGCCAGAAGGGCTGTCGGAGTTCCTGCTGTTTTGCTGGTTCGCAGTCTTTACGGTGCTGATGCGCACCTTCACCACGTTGTTTGCGGTGCCGCACCTTGCGCTCGGTGCCGAGCTGAGCGCCGACTACAACGAGCGCTCCAAGGTGATGAGTTACAACAATGTCTTCAGCTACCTTGGCGGCCTCGTCATGCACGTGTCGGTCTGGTTCTGGGTGTTCCCGGCTTTTGAAAATGGCCAGCGAAACGCCGCCGCATATGAACCGATTGTATTTTTAGGTTGCACGTTGATTCTGGCCTGCATCTTCTTTTCCACCTTCAACACGCGGGATCGCATCCCGTTCATGAAGGTACCGAAGGACCTGGCACCGTTTTCAGTCTTTGGCCTCTTCCAGGATGTCTGGCAGGCGGTGCAAAACCGTCACTACATGTGGCTCCTGCTCGGCCTCTTTTTCCTGGCGGTGATGATCGGCACGCATGAGACGCTCGGCATCTACATGAACACGTTCTTCTGGGAACTCTCGCCCACCCAGATTGGCTGGCTGATTATGGGCAATGTAGTCGGCTATACGCTCGGCTTTACGTTTACCGCGCGTTTGCATGAACGCTTTGACAAACGCTGGACCATCGTTGCCACTGCCGCCGGGCTCAGCGTCTTCTGGTCCGGTGCGGTCACACTTCGATTGCTCGGACTCGCGCCCGACAATGGCACGTTAACGCTTGTTCTGTTCATCATCAGCATCGGGTCAGTCGGGTCAACCTGTGGCTCAATCTTAAATATCAGTGTGATGTCGGCTCTGGCGGACATCGCCGATGAGCACGACATGAAGACGGGCCGACGTCAGGAAGGGATCTTCTACAGTGCGCGCACCTTTTTTGCCAAGGCGACTAATGGCGTCGGACATATCGTTGCGGGCATCGCGCTTGACCTCATCGAGTTCCCGACCCGTGCTGAGCCCGGGCTCGTTGCCGAGGACAAGCTGTTTGCGCTGGGTATTGTCGATGGCCCCTTTGCAATGGTCTGGGGACTGATCGCTGCCGTGTTCTATGCCGGGTATCGTATCGACAAGAAGTACCACGCGAAGATCCGGGCGGCGTTGCGTGCCCGTGACGGGGAAGCGCAGGAGGGCGTAGAGTAAGCAAGTGGCTCCATCGTGTCGCGACGAATAGACCTTGTTGGTAGCAGAGCTTATGGTGTTGGTTGATTTGAGTGAGGGGCCGAAATGGTGACGACTTGGAATACGATTGCATGCGCCGTCCGGGGTTCGCTGCTCCTGACACTCGCGCTGATGTTACCGACCGCGGTGGGCCAGCCGCTCGCGGACCACACCTACTCCAGCGCGACCATCGCGACGGGAGCCCGAGTCTATGTGCGTACCTGCGCACTTTGTCATGGACCTGATGGTGGCTGGGTGGAGGACATCAATCTGGGGCTAGGCAGATTCAGAACAGCGGTCACGGATGCTGATCTGCGCCGCGTCATCACGGGTGGGACAGCCGAAGGTCGCATGCCGGGGTTTCCTCTCGCAGAGGATGATATGGCAGGCATCATTGCCTACATCCGCACCGGTTTCGACCCGGAAGGAAAATCCATCGTCATTGGCAACGTGGCGAATGGTAAGCGACTCTTTGCCGGCAAAGGCGCGTGTAGCTCGTGTCACCGCGTTGGCGGCGTCGGCCCGCGCAGTGCGCCAGACCTGAGTGATATTGGGGTGACAAGAACGCCCGCCGCCCTGCAGCGCACGCTACTCGATCCGGCGGCGAGCCTTTGGCCGATCAACCGGCCCGTCACAATCGTGACGCGTGACGAGCGCACCATTACCGGCCGGCGTCTTAATGAAGACACATACTCAGTACAGGTGCTCGGCAGTGACGAGCGCCTGTATTCGTTGATGAAGTCGGACCTCGTCAGATTCGAGATCAGCGAGGTGCCGACGCATCAGCCGACGACACTGTCGGCAGACGAGGTTGCAAACCTGCTCGGCTATCTTCTTTCGTTGCGGGGTGAATTATGAAAAGGGTGAGCAGCTTCGCGCTGGTCGTTAGCTTCTGGTGTGTCGCAGGGGCCGCCTATGGCGCCGGCTTT
>CAVOBC010000261.1:0-6923 GCA_963693635.1 Gammaproteobacteria bacterium
CAGGATCACGGCATCGACTGGTGATGGCGGAAGGCGGCTTCGTATTCGAGAACGACGTCGAGGATTATTAGCCTCGCGCCTGCCCTAAAAAAGGCTGCAATCCAGAATGATGACACACACCAAAACGGGCGCACACGCGTGCGACATGTCGCACGCCCGTCCGGGTAAATTGGGTAAATACGGGTACTTTCGGATGACGGAGGCCGCTTTTGTAAGCCGGCAATGATGACAGAGTCGGCAACGACGACACACACGAAAACCGGCTCACATGGGGGCGTGATGTCTCACAAAACGCATGGGCGAATGCTCACAGGCGGATTGGGTCGGTTTAGTGCGATTTCGAGGCGTCAGGCTCAGGTGATATCACAGTTCGACTGGCGTCGTGTGGTCCGCCGGCTTGTGTTGCGGGCGCGACTATGACCTGGCGCGTGGCCGGAGGCTTAGGCTCGCGACCGTGAACAAGTGAAGGGGAGCTGGCTTTTCTCGCGACGATTCTTCCTCCGGGCGTACGGTCGCCCGCCGCGTCGTTAGCCGGTGAATCGTGCGGCGTCGCCGATCACGCCGGAGTCACGCAACTCGCTGATGCTCGCTTCATCCAGTCCCAATTCTGTCGCCAGGAGCTCGTCCGTATGCTCGCCAAGCCGTGGCGGATTGGTCAGCTCAACGTTTGATTCCGACATGCGTGGGCCGAAGCCGAGCATCGGTACCTCACCGTGCACGGGCAGATTCATGTCGTGGACAAAGCCGCGCGCCCGCAGGTGTTTGTCGCGATACAGCTCACCCGTGTCGAGGCATGCGGAACACGGTACGCCCGCGCTCGCGATGGCTTCCATGGCTTCGTACTTGCTGCGAGTACTGCACCAGTCGACGATCTCCTGATAGAGCGCGTCGCCATTTTGCATCCGGCCCTGGTTGGTCTCGAATCGAGGGTCTATCAGCAGATCTGGTCGGTCGATGCCGGCGCAGAGTCCATCCCAGTGGCCCGACGTCACCGGCATCAGATAGATGTAATCGTTGGGACCGAATGGTTTGCACGGATAAATATTCACCGGCGGCAAGCCTCCGACGTTGCCGTTGCGCCCGGTCGCCTGGGTACCCCAGTTGGAGCCGATGTAAGCCCGCGTACGCACGTAATAGGCCATCGCTTCCTGCATCGACAGCTCGATTTCCTGGCCAAGGCCGGTGCGCTGCTTTTGCACATAGGCGGCGAGGATGGCCATGGCCGTTTGCACGCCTGTGCCTGAGTCACCTGTGGTGGGGCCGGGCATCATCGGCGGGCCATCCGCCTCGCCCGTGATCGAGAAAGCGCCAGCCGCTGCCTGCGCGACCATGTCCATGCATTTGTAGCTTGAATACGGCCCGGTTGTACCAAAGCCCTTGATGCGCGCGTAGATGATGCCGGGATGCACCTTCTTCAAGTTTTCGTAATCGATCTTCAGCTTTTCGATAACGCCTGGGCCGTAGTTCTCAACGAACACGTCGAACTTGGGTACAAGCTGGAGCAACAACTCGCGACCCTCTTCGGTTCTGAGGTCCAGCGCGACGCTGCGCTTGTTGGCATTCCACGCGCAGAAATAGGCGGAGTAGTCCTTGTTCTCAGTGCGTCCGACTCCCCGTCCGGGGTCACCGTATTCAGGCGCTTCAATCTTCACAACGTCTGCCCCCAGCCAGGCCAGCGCCTGGGTGCACGAGGTGCCGGCCTCGTATTGGGTCATATCCAGAATTCGCATCCCATCCAGAGCGGGCATAGATGCCTCCATTGATCGATTGGTGACGAGTCAACGGCGCTTTGGCGCGGCTCGTGCCGTGCGTTGCGCACCGGCAAGTGCGTCCGTTGCGTGTTGGGGTCACTATACTCCGTCCGGTGCATCGAGGGCGAACGTCTGGCCAACACTGGGGATGTCGGACATGCGGCGGGGGACGGCCAACCGTGCGGGTATCCGCCCTTGACCGGCTCAACCTCGCCAGAGGCCAAATGGATGCGCCGAGTCATCTTTCCGAGTTCAGAACAATCCGCTACGCTGTGCGCGTGCTCTCATCACGATCAACCGACCTGTCTTTCTTTGATGTTCCTTCAAGCGGGCGCAGGCGAACTGTTCAGAAATTGACCGTGTTGCTGATGCTCGTTATGGTGCTGCCCGCGGCGGTGGCTGAGCAAGCGCTGGCGAACTGCCGGTTGGTGGCAAACAACCCCGCTCGCCTCGCTTGTTACGACAAAGCAATCGCGGTCCTGAATGCGGCGGACGCGCCTGCAGTCAAACCTGCTGCCGACAAACGAGTGGAAGACCGCGGACCCCGACGCGGACGTGCGCCCACGATCTCGCGTATTGAACGGGGCAGACGAGACTTCCGCACGTTTTATCTGAATGACGGTCGCGTGTGGCGAGAGACTCTGCGCGGAGACGTCGGATTTGCGGCCGGCCAGCCGATCAAGGTCAGAAAGACCTGGTACGGCAGCTATCGGCTCGAAGCAGGCGACGACACCACTATGGTCAGTCGCGTGCGATAGACTTTCGCCCCGTCATAGATCGTGATCTGATTTCACAAGACCAACCAACACTCAAACACTTAACAGGCAAACAGGGAGACTCCATGCTTACTCCGATCCAGCTTGGCAGAAACACGGGACTGCGCGTTCCTCCGCTCTGCCTCGGCACGATGAACTTCGGTATGCCCGGCAAGGGTCACCAGGGCGACTGGACGCTGGGCATCGACGACGCGAGGCCGATTTTCAAGGCGGCGCTGGATCATGGCATGTTCTATTTTGACTGCGCAGACACCTATGGCGTTGGCGCCTGCGAGGAAGTCGTGGGCGAGCTTCTCCGAGAGTTACTGCCTCGTGATCAGTATGTGCTCGCGACCAAGATCTCGATGCCTATGGGGCAGAATCCAAATCAGGGCGGGCTGTCCCGCAAGCACGTGCTCGAAGGCGTTGATGCCTGTCTCAAGCGGTTGGGACTCGACTACATCGACCACCTCGTTATACATCGACATCCGCACGGCATTCCTGGCCACGTTGAGACGCCCATCGAGGAGTCTCTGGAAGCGCTGCACGACGTTGTTAAAGCGGGCAAGGTGCACTACCTCGGCGCGTCCTCCATGTTTTCCTGGCAGTTTGTCGAACTGCAGATGACCGCGGAGCGCAACGGCTGGACCAAATTCATCACCATGCAGAATCACTACAATCTCATCTACCGCGAAGAGGAGCGTGAGATGAACCCGTACTGCGGGCGCACCGGCGTCGCGCTGATGCCCTGGTCTCCGCTTGCAAGGGGCATCCTGGCGGGCTCGTACAAAGGCGGCTTCGACGGGGGTTCGACCAGTCGCTCGCAGGGCCGGGATCGCAATCGGACCGAGAGTCTCTATCGCGGCGAGATGGACTTCCAGATTGCTGACCGCGTTATTGAGATGGCCGAAAAGTACGGCAAGGCACCCGCGCAGATTGCCGTGGCGTGGCTGCTGTCAAAGCCAGAGGTGTACTCGCCGGTCGTTGGCGTCTCCAAGATCTCGCAGCTCGATCAACTGGTGGAAGCGGTTGACATCGATCTGGCGGCGGACGACGTGGCCTATCTGGAGGAGCTCTATCAACCGCTCGACAATCTGTTGTCATTCGGCACCTCATAGCAGGCCGACGAGGGTAGGAAGGAGTGGCAAGCACGCTATCGTCAGGCGCCGGTACCCCTCCGGTGCCATTGACGGATGAGCAAATCCAATCGTTCCTTGCGAATGGATATCTGAATCTTCAGCTGTCATTGCCATCTGCCGTGAATGAAGAGATCTACTGGGGGACGGATCACGTATTTCGTTCGTTCCAGAAGGACTTCAATCCGCACAACAACATCATGCCGATGGTGCCAGGCCTCTGGCAGGTGCACGACGACCCGGTGCTGAGAGGCGCAGCGCAGTCGCTGCTCGGGGACGATTACCTGGTGCATCCACATCGGCACTGTCACACCAACTTCCCGAAACGTGGTGCGGCCACGCCCGCGATGCTCCAGGGTTTTCACAAGGACGGACATGCGATGCGTCCCCGCCCGCGCCATCGTGAGCCGCGATGGCTCATCATGTTCTATTACCCCCAGGACACACCTGGCCATCGGGGTCCGACCGCGGTAATGCCGGGCAGCCACCTGCTGCCCTTCTTGCTGGGGGACCAGGAGCGCGGTGATGACATCGTGCCCCTGACGATGGCGTCGGACGGTCTGCTGGCGCCGGCAGATTATCACCAACGGCGCGTCGAGATGCTGACGGCACCCGCAGGGACGGCCACACTCTGTCACTTCGATATCGGCCATGGCGCGTCGGTCAACGGCTCTGCGGTGCCGCGCTACGCGCACAAGTTTGTGTTGATGCGAACCCGTCATCCGGATGCTGCAGGTGATGGTTCGTCGGTTGTGGATGATCCGGTCATTCGCCATCTGTGGCGTTGGCTGGGTCACGAGACTCCCCATGCGCCATGCGAGTTCGACGACTGGCAGCGTGGGCTCGCGGCAGAAGTTGCGCGTGAACGCGTCGACGCGATCTATCGGTCTGGTGAGGTGACAGACGCCGGCGTAGTCGATGTCCTGCTGGAGGACGTCGCTGCGCATTTTCACCGTTTCGAAGAGGACCCGGTTCTGCGCGTTGCCGATGCGGTCAACGGACTGGCGTTGCTTGATGACAAGCAGCCGATTCTCGATCTGATGGCAGCCGATACGCCGGCCGCTGTGGGCAATGGCTGCTTCGCCGCCGGGCAAGCCGGACTCGCGTCAGCAGTTGAGACTCTCGCTCGACATGTGGCCCACGATCATCCCGGTGTGAGGCGTCAGGCGATGACTGCGCTGGGACTCATTGGCAGCGAGCACGCTGAGGCCGCGCCCGCCATTATCGACTGTCTCGCCTCGGTGGTGCGCGACAATGAGTCGTGGGACGAGCGGCTGTTTGCCGTGCAGGGACTGATCCGCCTGGGCACGGATGACCAAACGGTTGACGTGCTCGCGCCTGCCGCGCACGACCGAGACGCCTACGTCAGCGCGTTTGCGATAGAGCAGCTGTGTCGAATCGACAGTGACAAAGCACGCCGCGCAGTCCTGGAACCCTTGCGTCGCCAGCGCTGGTGGACGGACAATCGTTACGTGCAAATGAATCGACAGTGATGGCAGCCCTTGGTGGTCCGTGTCGCGGGTCCACGCAAGCGGGGTATGTGGAGCCAATCTGAAGAACGTGCGGTGAACAGCCATCGACCGTCGGTTGGACTCGGACCCAACATCAGAACCTCGGGTATGCAGTGCTATATCATCAACTCATGCTGGGTACTGACAAGGGCAGCTGCAACTAGCGCGCGGCTACTCCCGCCATCGCTCCCAGCGAGCCTTCAGGCTCATGATGCCGCGTAACGACTCTGCCATCACGGTGGCACCGATTGAACCATCTGGCATCACTTGTCCGAGTGCCGCCTCAGTACGCTCAGCCATACCCATGATGATCTCAAACCCGCGTGGATCGTCGAGGAGGTTGTCAATCAACGTGTGGATACCGGCTGGCAGCGTGGAAAGGTCGCCCGCGTTGCCGTAACGGTTGCGCCGGCTGAGAATGCCAAGACCCGTAACAATCGCCATAGTCTGCTCGGCAATCTGACCGCGCAGACCCTCTTCGAGTTGCGTCAGGCCATAGTTGTCGACCCCTTTGGTCGTGAGGGTCTGGTGATATAGGTGCACCATGTCGTTCCACCGGTCTTCAATTTGATCTGGCAGCATATTGCCCGAAAGGAAGTAGGCGAGGTCGCCGTGTGGGGAACCGGGCTGACAGCACCAGTCGATGACAACGAGGTCGCCCCCGGCATCGAAGCCGAGGTTGTCCAGCCGATAGTCCGTATGGACCAGCGTGAAGGGGTCAGGCAGCCTTGCACTCGGTGGCTCGAAGCTTGGCATATCCATGGACTGAACGATGAGGCCCGCCACCGAGTGCGTCAGCGGGAGTCCTTTGCCGAAGGTCTCGTCGATTTCACCGAGAAGCTCGGTCAAAAGCGGCACGAGCAATTGCGGGTCCGTGCCGTCAGTATGCTGCTGGCTGAGACCGGCGATATTGAGTGAATTCCAGAATTTTGCGTGATGCGAGGCGAGGCCGATGACGGCTTTTACGATCTTTGCATCGTCCCCTCCTCCGACCTGGTCGCCGAATTCGACGTCCGCGAGATCCTCAAGCATGAGGACGAAGCGGGCGCGCTGGGGATCGGTCGCGCCGTAGTAGCAGCGCGGCGCGCGCACCGGCGCTGGTCGGCGAAGGACTCGTAGAATCTGGATTCGTTGTGATATGCGCCCGCAACATGCCCGGCCTATTCGGCGTCGGGGGAGTGCAATTTGATGACGACGCTTGCCGGCGCGTCGACGCTCTCTGGCCACGTGAGCCTGACGCGATGGACCTGACCTGCGAAGCCGCGACCCTCGCTGATATTCGCAACGCTGAGCGATGCCGGAGCCTTGTGGAAGACATCTGCCAGCCAGGCAGCGTCGACGTCGTCAATCGTCTCAGGAATCTCATTCATCCGTGTCCTCCCTGGCGTGTGTAGCGCGCGTGGGTTCAAAAATGCCTTGCGAGTTTGATCCGAAGGACTAAGGACTTCCAACCGTGTGCTGATAAAGTGATTCCCATGTCGTCCCTTCATCTTTCGGCCGCAGACAAGTCCTTCTATGACGAGCAAGGCTATGTGCTTGTTAAGTCAGTCTTCACGCGTGAGGAAACAGCTGCGCTCCGGGAGGAAGCTCATGCGATCGCTCGCAGGCTCGAGTCTGCATATGGCCCTGGCGTCGTCGGGCAAGGCTGGGCGTCGGCCGCCAAGTTGACTGACGAGCCCCGACGGTTGCTGTCTTGTCACAACGTCCAGTTTCATTCAGCGGCGTTTGCGCGGCTGATCACCGACCCGCGGTTGACGGCCAGGGCGGCAG
>CAVOBC010000262.1:0-6910 GCA_963693635.1 Gammaproteobacteria bacterium
CCGATTGCGACACTGAGACTCGCATAGTCTCCCTGCATCAGGAGGTGACCCAGTGCAGAATCATGCGGGGCAGACGGTCGCCGGCGACGCTTGCGGGGCCCGTCGAATACGGCTCGGGTCGTCTCGTCCGCGTCCGCAGATGTGCCGGCAGACCCATTCGCGTCGATATCGAGTTCGCCGTCGATGGTGCCCCCGGGCTGAGGCGATACGTCGTTCCTGATGGTGTCTCGGACGTCGCCGGATACGTCAGCCGCATTCGCGTCGCCGGAAGCCTCGGCTGATGGCTGGGCCATCGCGAACAGCCGATTGCTGAAAAAACGATCGAAACACATGTTGAACGCCGCCTTCTCGACCGGCGACTTCGCGAGGGTCAGCGCCAGTGTTCGGCGCAGCAGGCCCCGATCTTCAACTCCGACGATCTCCACGGCCGCCATCGCATCAAGCGTCTCGGCCGGGGACACCTCGACATCCGCGTTGCGCAACGCGGCGACAAATTGACCGATCGATTCGTCCACGCCCGCTCCGGCATGCAGCAAAAGGCGACATTCTACCCTCATGGGTGATGACCCCTGGCAAATTAGCCCGGAACCAACTGCTCCGTGCGAGTCAGGCAGCGACCGGACACCGAAACGTCGCCCGCTTGTGCCCGAGGTCTGATAGTATCCGCGCCGCTCGTCATACACAGGAACATCGGTTGAATCTGCTCCGCAATCTTACGTTTCAGGTATTCATCGCCGCCTTGTTTGGCATCGGCCTCGCCCTTGTGCTGGGCGATGGCGTGTGGACGGAACCCCTGGGCCAGGTGAAAACGGTCTTTCTTGCGGCACTGCGAATGTTGATTGCCCCGATGATTTTCTTCTCACTCGTCGGCGGTATCGCGGGCATCGGCAACGTCGTCCGCCTGCGGCGGTTGGGCGGCGTGACAGTTGCCTATTACCTCTCAACAACCGCCATCGCAGCCGCACTCGGTTTGATCGCCGTCTTCCTGATTCACCCCTGGACGGCCTACCCGGCGCCAGAGAACCTCGCGCCCGCCGGGGTTAGTCGACTCCTCGATCCCGCGAACGGGTCAATCACGGCAATCATCGGACAGATCCTAGAGCGTTCCCTAACGAACCCGTTCACGGCACTCGTTGAACTCAACATCCTCGGCATCGTCGCCAATGCATTCCTCATAGGCATTGCGATGGTTTTGGTCCTGCCGGCCGAGAGCCCCCTTTTCCGTGTCGTTGCTGACACCAATGCCGTCATCGCACGTGTATTGGGATGGGTTATCCGCGTGTTGCCCATCGGCATCTTCGCAATCCTGTTCGAATTCACCGCGAGTCTCGGCGCCGGCGAAGGTCAGGGTGCGAACCTGTTGCGCCAATTGCTCAGTTTCGGCGCGCTCGTGGTCAGCCTGACCCTTTTCCACGGCATCGTTATTCTGCCGGCGATCGCCTGGCTCTTCGCCGGGCGCAGCCCGGTTTCCCTCTTCGGTGCCATCCTTCGGCCGCTGCTCGTCGCCTTTAGCACGTCGTCCAGCAGTGCAACCTTGCCGGTCACCATGCGCACCGCCGAGGAAAACCTCGCGGTCGACCCCGGCGTTTCGAGCTTCGTGCTGCCACTCGGCGCAACCATGAACATGGACGGTACAGCCCTCTTTGAAGCCGTTGGCGCCGTCTTTCTTGCCTACCTCTTTGGCGTTGACCTCAGCTCTGCGGCTATTGTCACCGTGTTCGTGATGGCCATGATGGCGTCCATCGGCGCGCCGGGAATGCCGTCGGCGTCCATGGCCGGCATGCAGATGGTGCTCTTGGCCGTCGGTATCCCGCTGGAGGCGATTGCGATTCTGCTCATCATTGAGCGCCCACTCGATACCATCCGCACGTCACTCAACGTTGAAGGCGATCTCGTCGGATGTCTGGTCGTCGATCGGTACTGCGATCGGCGCGACGGAACCTGACGGGTACCCTCAGGCAACGGCAGTGACAATCAGCCCGTGAAGCCGGCCACTCAGGCCAGTTCTTCGAGGATCAGCCGGGCAAAATAATGCAGGAACTCTTTGTGCGTCTTACTGATCTTGAGTCGAACCAGCGCATCGTCACCTGACTTTGAAACGATGAAGGCGTAACAGGAACGCAGTTCCGAGGGATGTCCAAGGAGGCCCGTTATCTCCTCATTCAGAAAGTCGTGCAGGTACGGCAGGTCATCTTCAGTAATCCCCGACCGGCTCGGATCAAGTGCAGCGTTCCCCCACACGGTCGCCATGTAGACCTGAAAGGCCTCCCGGTCGACGACCCCATCGCCGACGCTACAGACCCCGACAATCTCATCGATTGCGGGCTGGTAGCGCCGCCTGACCTCTGCAAGCTCCACGTTGACTCTCCCTTCGAATGCAATCGGACCACGCGAAACGGGTGCACCGAATAACGGCCAAGCATACCAAGGATTCGGTCAGGGTAATGACGAAACAGCCGATCTTCCGCCGCGGGACAGTCGCGCATTGTGCATATTTGCCGAGACTGCCGCAGAAGCAACGTTTGTTACGCAAGCGGGCAACATCCGCCTTGATCCACTAGCGATCCCGGCGCGGCACCTGGTGTTGATCCCGACGGCCTGCGATCGGATGCCTATTGTGCTGTCAGGTCGCCCGTAAAGCCTGGATGCGGGCGATGAGTTCTGACGGCAGGAACGGCTTTTCAAGGTAGCCGTGTACGCGTTCACGCAAACTCGAGTCGGTTGCGTGGCCGGACACGATCAGGGTCTTGAGCGCAGGACTGATCAGCAACAACTCATCGACGATTTCAAGACTGGACCGGTCCGGCAGACTGACATCAAGGACATACAAAGCGGTGTGCCGGTGAGCGCGCAATGCTACGACCGCGCCTTCAGCAGTCGCCGCTTCCTGCACGTCGAACCCGGCCTGCCTCAGCGCAATCTGCGCGATCATGCGAATCTGCTCTTCATCGTCGACGACCAGAAGAGTTGGTGTTGTAGGAACGCTCATGTCGGCAATCCGTTGCACAGAGTCCCGTACTCTGGACCCCAACGGGCACCAGCGTCAGCGTCGACCGACGCCCGCCGGATAGAATACGCGCCTTGAGCGATGAACGGCCGGAGGCATTGATCCGTCCCCGTCAATCAAAACAGATTGACGCGACCTCACCAATCTCACGCGCAAAGTGCACCGTGAGATCAGCCGTCAGGGACTCCGGCATTTCCGCCAGGTCACGGGCGTTGTCCGCCGGCAAAATGAGCTCACGTATGCCGGCTCGCCGTGCGGCGACGACCTTCTCCCGGATTCCGCCAACTGGCAGCACCCGCCCGGTCAAGGTCAGTTCCCCGGTCATCGCGACCTGCCGCGCAAGGGGTTCACTGCGCGCGAGCGACAGCAGTGTCATCGCCATTGTGATACCGGCGCTGGGCCCATCTTTGGGCGTCGCGCCTTCCGGGACGTGCAGATGCACAGTGCAATCGTCGAAGTAGGATGCGTTGTCGCCAAAGTCGTCAGGTCGGGCAGAGATGACGCTGTGTGCGATCTCGGCGGATTCCCGCATCACGTCACCAAGCTGGCCCGTGAGCTTGATGCCCCGGGACTGGCTATGAATCCGGGCGGCTTCGACCGTCAGCGTGGTACCACCCAGAGCCGTGTAGGCAAGCCCCGTGACAACACCGACGCCATTCCTGGGCGTTTGCTTGCGAAAGAGCGGTGGGCCGAGGCTGCTTTCAACCTCCTTGACACCGATCGACATTCTGGCGTCCGGTGCCTTTAGCAGCGCACCCGCGTTCTTGCGCACGATTCGTGCGAGGCATTTGTCGAGCCCTCGGACGCCCGGCTCGCGGGCATAGCCGTCGACAATACGGCGCAGCGCCGCGTTGGTGATGCGCAGTCGGGAGGGCCGGATTCCGGCCTTTGCAAGTTGCCGCTTCCACAGGTGCCGACGCGCGATGCGCACCTTCTCGCTGCCCAGATAGCCAGCCAACGAGATGACCTCCATTCGATCCAGCAGCGGTCCTGGAATCGTGTCCAGTTGATTGGCAGTACACACGAACAACACGCGTGAAAGATCAACCCTAAGGTCAAGGTAATGATCGAGGAAGCCCCCGTTCTGTTCCGGATCCAGTACTTCCAACAGGGCAGACGCCGGATCACCCTGGAACGAACTCCCAACCTTGTCGATTTCATCGAGCATGATGACCGGATTGTCGACGGCGACGTCCTTGAGCGCCTGGATCAGTTTCCCGGGCATCGCCCCAATGTAAGTTCGGCGATGGCCCTTGATCTCCGCTTCGTCGCGCATCCCGCCGAGGGAGAAGCGGTAGAACTTGCGCCCGAGGGCGCCAGCGATCGATCGCCCAATGGACGTCTTGCCGACGCCCGGAGGGCCCGCGAAACAGAGTATCGAACCTGACACTGCACCCTTCAACGCGCCGACGGCCAGGAACTCAACGATGCGCTCCTTGACGTCATCGAGGCCCTCGTGATCGCCGTCGAGGACCTGCCGTGCGTGATCGAGGTCCAGTTGATCCTGGGAGCTGACGCCGAACGGCACCGATGTCACCCAGTCCAGATAATTGCGCGTGACGCCGTACTCGGGCGACGTAATTTCAAGGACACCTAGCTTCGCGAGTTCATCAGTGACCCGGCCCTGCACCTGTTCGGGCAACCTCTTTCCAGACAAGCGAGCGGTGAACATCTCAACGTCAGCCTGTCGGTCATCCTTGCTGATGCCGAGTTCCTCCTGGATGACCTTGAGCTGCTGGCGCAAAAAGAATTCCCGCTGCTGCTCAGACACGGACGCCTGCATCTGTTCGGTGATCCGCGCCTGGATTTTCGCAACCTCGAGTTCGCGACCAATCAGCATCGTCACTTTCTGCATCCGCGGAACCAGGTCGACCGTGTTGAGGACATCCTGCAGTTCGGCCGGTTCGGCGGAGGTAATCGCCGCCGCAAAGTCCGTCAGCGCGGAAGGTTCGTTCGGATTGAAATAGCTGAGGTACTGTTTGAGTTGCTCATTGTAGAGGGGGTTCAGCGCCATCAATTCCTTGATGATATTGATGATCGACATCGCGTAGGCCCGAACCTTCTCAGACTCATCCCGCGTCACGGTGTCGTTGAAGTACTCAACGCGCACGACGTAAGGTGGCTTCGTTCGTACCCAGTCGCGGATTCGAAAGCGGCGAATACCATGCGCGATGAATTGCAGCTTGTTCTCGTGCTCGGTCAATTGTTGCACGCGTACGACGCAGCCAATGCTCTCAATGTCACCAGGACCCGCAATCCCGTCGCCCGGGGGTTGTGCCGCGTAACCGAGGCACAGCAGCTTGTGGGGGCTTTCAGCCACGTTGCGCAGTCCCTCGCCCCAGGGCTTCTGGTCTACCGCAACCGACTGCACGAGTACCGGGAAGAAAGGGCGTGACTGCAGCGGCACAAGTTGCAGTACATCTGGCAGCACCTGTTCCGGACGAACGAGCGCCGTCCCCGGGTCATCGCTCAGTACTCTGTCGTCCACCGCGTCGCCTTCTTTGTCGCGGGGAATAAACTCTGATCCGTTGTCATTCATATCAATGCCGCCAGGTGTGTTGGTGCGGGCCCCACCCGTGACAGTAGCGCAGAGCGCAGGCGATCAGATTGGCAGCGGGGCCGATTCAAATCCTAGGTATGGGCGCGCGCTCACTTTTCAACCCCAGCCGTTTGTGCGACGTGCTGCTGGCCGATCACAGCGACCAGAATCAGGCCTAGCCCAACGAACGTTGCCGTATGCAGCGCTTCTCCCAGAACGTGGTGGACCAGCACGAGCGATATCGGCGGGGACAGAAAGACCAGGTGACTGACCCGGCTCGTGTTGCGGGCAATCCTGAGCGCGTGCGACCAGGCCAGAAACGCGACGCCCATCTCGAAACAGCCGATGTACAGCGCACCACCCAGCCCCGGCGACACGGCGGGCCATCCGGAGACGCCGTAGCAAACGAGCGCCGTCACCGGAGCGGCGATGGCAAAGTTACCCGCAAGGGCGAATAACGGGGGCCGCGCATCGCGAATATTCACGATCCAATACAGCGCCCAGAGAACCGTCGATCCCAGCGCGAGGGCGACGCCGACCCTATCGGGTGCCCCGCTGCCTTCCCAGGGTCGGATCATGATCAGCACGCCGATGTAGCAAACCGCCGCCGCGCTCCAGTCAATGACGCGCAGTCGCTGGCCCAGCATGACGACTGACAAAACCGACAAAACGATGGACCACGTATAGTTGAGTGGCTGCGCAAGTTGGGCCGGCAAGCGGTCGTAGGCCTCGAACAGGACGAGGTAATAGCACACCGGATTCAGGCTTGCCGCGAGTATCGTCATGCGCCAGTGGCGCATCGTCAGGGTGATGAATGTAGCGAGTTCGCCCCGCACCCCAATGATTACCAGCAACACGGTGGCGGACGCAGTGGTCGCGACGAACAACAACTGTGCCGGCTCGAGGATCGCGAGTGTCAGCTTGAAGGCGGTCGCCATGGTTGACCAACAGAGAACGGTGGCGCCGCCCAGCAGCAAAGCACGCCGCTGGCTGGTCACTTTGTCGCCGCCCGGCCCGCCTGCCGCAGGCAACGTATCCTCGATTGCGACCGGCGTGGCATCAACGGGTTGGCATTCAGGTCGTCGGACGCGCTTTTTTTGCCTACAATCGGCCCCGCCGTTGCCCTTCCCGCCCGGGTGGTGAAATCGGTAGACACGCGAGACTTAAAATCTTGTGGCCGCAAGGCCGTGCCGGTTCAAGTCCGGCCCCGGGCACCAAACGCCGCCCAGATGACCAAGAACGGCCTGTATAGCCAGGGCCGTTTCATCCGCCCATGCGAGAGGAGAGATCGGGCCAGGCCACTTTCAGATAGAGATACATCGACCACAGCGTCAGGCCCGCGGCTGCGTAGAGAAGGACATATC
>CAVOBC010000263.1:0-6906 GCA_963693635.1 Gammaproteobacteria bacterium
TGTGAGCATGTTCCATGTTCGCACCAGCGCCGTGAGCGAGGACGATCACATGCGTCTGGTCCGCAGCGGACTGGAGAATCGCGCCGACAGAGCCCGCCTCGACCGGTAGTTTGATGCGTCTTTTCGTCATCGTCGCGCCTCCCGTTCATGAGTCTTGGATAGCCAGTTTCGAGGAAATGGCGGCGGAAATCGATACGGGCGCGGCGTCATGGCGAGCGCCGATCGTGCCGCATTGCCGCTCGGCCGACACGGATCCCATACCTCGCCTATAACCGGCCCACCCGGAAGACGCGGGCGGTTAACCATCACCCGAACACGATCGCGTTGGAAGACGCAGGGACGCGGCTACGCGTCGGTGGTATCAGAACTTGACCGGAGATTGCCGCGGTAATGCGCCGCAAGCGCGTGCAGGTCTAGCGTCGTGGGCGAGCACGGCCACGACAGCCTTTTCACCCGGTTCGATCATGCCACGCCAGTGGCCTTTTTCGATGGCGATCGGCTGTCCCGGATCGGCGTCGGCACAACGAGCAGGGTGAACTGTTCATCGCCCTTGCGAACGATGAGGTGTGCCACCAATTCGCCATCGATGATGCAATTGGACGCGAAGAGCACCTTCCCCATGGAGCCTGTGGGTACGGTTGAAATGGAGCCGAGCACCGACAGCACCGTCGCGGCCGGGACGGGCCCCGGATGAAGGTGCGATCCTTCCTGCTCGACGTGCGTAATCAATCGTTCGCCGATTCCTGGTTCCCGCAACGCAACGAGTACCGTGCAAACGACGACGAAAAATGAAGCTGCCATACCCACCAGATATCCGATCGATGGGCGTCGAGGCAGTTGGGTGCGGGACTGGTTCAGTAGCACCCGCGCCGCAAGCCCTTCGGGGACCGAGACACCAAACGCCTGCTTCAGGTCGTTATCCATGTCGGTGATTTCGCGTCGGAACTCGCGACACGCGCGGCATGTCTCGGCGTGCACGTCCATCTCTGGCAGCGCAGCCGAAGGCTCAGCAAGCGGTTGTCGGCGGAATTCCAGGCAGCTGATCATTCGTTGTTCTTGGGTTTCTTGAGGGTTACCCCGGTCTCAACGCTGCCCTCGAGCATGGCACGGAGCTTTCGTCTGGCTCTGTCCAGGCGGGTCGCAACGGTGTTGCGAGGAAGATCAAACATGGCCCCGATCTCGTCAAAACTATGTCCCTGGATAACCTGCAGCATCAGCGGTTCACGGTACTTCTCGGCAAGTTGTCGAAGTGCATGGCGAAGTGCCAGAACCTCGGGTCTCGCATCAAACTCAACATACTCGGACGCGACGGGTCCGTGTCCGAATACTTGAGTTGAGCCCGCTCGTACTTGCGGGCATTCTCGCGGCGCTAAATAGTCGTTAGCCAGCTCTTCGCGGAATTCTCATCCTTGAGCGAATCGAGAAAACGCCAGGCCCGCAGGAACGTTTCTTGCACAAGGTCCTCGGCAGCCGCTGACTCGCCCGACAGCCAGTATGCACACCGGTACAGCCAGCCACTGTAGGCACTCACAAGATGGAGAAATCGGCTCTGTTTGTCTCGCCTAAGCTGTCCAGCGTTTTGCCTGGTGGAAAGTTTGTCTGATGGAAAGTCTGTCTGCCGTTCGGACACAGCTCGAGAACCGAAGGTCGGGACATCGCTACACAGCAGGCTGCATCGTATACAAGAGACCGGCAAGGAAAAACGTTTCTTCCCCGCAGATGCCGCTGTCCTTAGAGCCAGCCCAGTCCCGGTATCGCACACCTCAAGTGCCGAACCACAATATCGCGTGAAGTCTGAGTTTCTCGTTGCAAAACCGGACGGTCCGGCCGATTCAAACGACACGCAGCAGTCTCAAAACGCGCCTGCCTCAAACAAGGTCAACCAATAGTCACTATCGTTGCGATCGCGCCAGGAACGATGACCGGCGGTCATCCCCAACGGACCCGGTCCCGTGCCGTTATCGAGCGGCCGGTAGTCAACTGTTACGAGCGGATTGACTCGCATCGACGAGATACCCATCGCAGGCTCTGCGAGGCTGACCAGCATCTCGGCTTCATCACGCTTGCGGGTGAGGTCACAAAACTCGCTAGCCATGTTTCTCAGAAACGTGTGCACGCCGTCGGCGGGCAATCGGGATACACCAAAGACCCGGGAACCGGACGTTCTCCATCCCAGCATGTGCAGCAACGCAAGCGCCTCGCAGCGCGCGCAACTGACAACCGCATCGGTCAGATCCAATTCAAAATCGAGCACGTGAACCACGTCGGGCGACGCCCCGACGCGCTGCCAATCGTGGACGCAATCACGCGTGTCCGTCACGGCCGGTGCTCACAAGCAGTTCCATCCCCCAGGGACTTTAGAAGCGGCAACTTTGGTTGGCATGACCGAAGCAAATGGTCGGCATCGTTGGTACGGATGGATGCATTCGCATTGATGACACTCTGAGATGACAGGTCGCAGGTCACAGCGCTGGCATGCACAACGATTGACCTCAAGCTCAACTCCGACCGGCATCAAGGCCGGCGGTTTCGATCATTGATCGGGCGTGCTTTGCGTTTAGCTCATCTTAGCGGATAGTACGCCGCTTTCGATTGCGTGACCGCGCGAATGACAATCTTCGATGGTTGGCGGGTGATCGCTGGTCTCTTCATCATCATGGCGATCTCGCCTGGCCTCGGGTTCTATAACCAGGCGGTCATGATAAGAGCACTTGTCGGCCAGTCCGGCTTTGATATCACGCATGCTTCAAATGCTGCGGGTCTCTTCTTCCTGATCAGTGGCATCGCGGGTCTCCCGGTCGCCAGCCGGCTTGAACGCAATGATGCCCGCATCATCATCGTGACTGGCGCTTTAGTCTGAGCGGGATCGATGGCGATGCTGGGCCAGGTCTCCGAGGTCTGGGAGCTGTACGCGGTCTACGTTTGTTACGGAATCGGATTCTGCTGCAGCGGACTAATTCCGGTTACAACGATCGTCACTCGCTGGTTTCATCGCCAGCGCGCGCTTGCTCTATCAGTCGCCTCCACGGGTCTCTCGATCGGTGGTGTCGTTGTGACGCCGGCTAGTGCCGTTATGGTCGATCGCCTCGGGCTTGCAACCGCGGCACCACTGCTGGGCTTGCTGTTTCTACTGGGCGTGCTGCCCTCGCTTCTGATCGTGCGCCCATCCCCGGCATCGGTGGGGCTCACGCCGGATGGCGACCCGAGAGTCGAGAGCGCAGGCCCGGTTGTCGTCGATGGGGTCGACTTCCGCGATGCCATTCGCGGGCGCTACTTTTGGCTGCTTGGATTCGCTTACTTCCTGCTGATGGGCGTCCAGGTCGGCGGCATCGCCCATCAGTATGGTCTTGTGGCGGAACGCGCCTCACCCGGAATCGCGGTGTATCTACTCGCCATTCTCCCCACCTTCAGCATCATCGGGCGCCTTGCCGGTGGCATTTTTGCCGATCGTACCCCCATCGGTAGCTTTACGATGATCATGATCTTCATTCAAACCGTGGCGATGTTCCTGCTCGGCACTGCCAGTTCCGATGCTGCCCTTGTAATCGGCTTATCTATTTTCGGCATTTCGGTCGGCAACCTGCTGATGCTGCACCCGTTGCTGATCGCGAACGCCTATGGCCTGCGGCATTATCCGCGCTTGTATTCGGTCTCGAATCTGCTGTCCGCGTTAGGTGTCGCGGCCGGACCTGCGGTGATTGGCTTCACCCTGAGTGTCACGGGCACCTATACCGTTGCCTACCTCGGCGGTGGCGTGATCGCGGGTATGGCGCTCGCGGTCTTTGCGCTCGCCGGGCGCCCGTATAAGCGGTCGACCACATCCGCCTAGCAGATCCGCCTGGCACATCCGCTAAGGCAGGCACCGCGGCGAAATCTCAACAACCGATAGCCCCGCGCCGACCTGACAACGACGAAGCAAGAAGCCGGTAGACTGCCAACCTGGATCCGACGTGGGATCTGGCATGGGATCCGAGGTAGTCAGGTCCACTGGTTCAAGCAGCCACAACCCGGGAAAGAAGCGACAAACAAGCAAGGTAAAGAGAGGGAACACGATGAAGATTGGAATCCAGGTACCGTTCAACCAGCACTCAACACCCGAATATATCGCCGCGGCCAGCGCCGCTATAGAAGCGTTGGGTTTCGATTCGTTGTGGGCCCCCGAGCATGTGCTGTTCTTTCCTGCTTATGCATCACGCTACCCGTACTCAGACGATGGCCGTATACCCGGCGCCCCGACAGGCTTGCTCGACCCCTTTTCAAGCCTGACTTTTGCCGCTGCGCACACGTCAAAAATTCGGCTCGGAACCGGCATTTGCCTCGTGCCCCAGCGCAATCCCGTGTACTGCGCGAAGCAAGTCGCTGATCTCGATTTTCTGAGTGATGGACGCTTCGACTTCGGCGTCGGTATCGGCTGGCTTCGTGAGGAGTTCGAGGCACTGGGTGTTCCCTGGGAACGTCGCGCAGATCGTACGCTGCAAGCGCTCGATGTCATGCGCTCGCTCTGGACCGAGAAGACATCCACATTGCGGGGCGATTTCTACAAGATTGAAGGGGCAATGCAGAATCCGAAACCCGTGCAACGTCCCCACCCACCGATCATTTTCGGTGGTGAGAGTCACGCCGCACTTGAGCGCGTGGCGGCAACCGGCGACGGTTGGTACGGCTACAACCTGACCCCGGACCAAGCGACGGAGCGCATGGGAATGCTGGCGGCGCTGCTGGCCCAGAAAAATCGACGACGTGATGACATCGTTGTGAATGTGGGACCCGCGCGTGATGCGCTCACGCGTGCGGCGTTTGCGGAATTCGCTGAACTGGGTGTCGATCAGATCATCGTGGGCGCCTACGCGACTGATCTCGATCAATTGCAGCGCCGCGCAGAGAGATCACTCGCCCTCATGCCGTAACGTCGTATCTACCGACGGTATCGTGGTTTAATCAGATCCGTTAAGTAGTCACCTGCCCCGGTTGAACCAATCTCCGGAACAAATTTAATCTTGACTTTTTTGGAGTACGCAAGATGTCCGAGCAGGCAGAAGCCAGCAGCCCGTTGCCAGTGGTCAGTTGGCTCAAGCTTCCAGGCGACGCAGAGCCGTACCTGGAAGGCCACCGCTGCGGGGAGTGCCAGGCGGTGTTTCTGGGCGAGCGCGACAACTGTTCGAGCTGTGGCGCCCGGGACAAGATGGCCGCTGAGAAGCTATCGACCCGTGGCAAGTTGTACTCTTACAGCATTGTCCATCGGAGCTTCCCGGGGGTCGACGTGCCATATATCTCAGCGATTGTGGATCTCGAAGGCGGCGGCACAGTCAAGGGCAACCTGATCGACATCGAACCGGACCCCGCGAATCTTGAGTTCGACATGCCGGTCCAAGTGGTATTCAAGGACGCGCTCGGCCGAAAGGACAGGGACGGTAACAGCTATATCAGCTATTTCTTTCAACCCGCGGGTTGACCCAAATTCAATCTGTATCAACTAATTCCTGTGCCAAAATCTCGACCGGCAGCGGTCGACGCGGAAGGATAGGAACACACGTTCAACGAGGAGAGATTTGATGAGTGACGTATACATAATGGGCGTCGACATGATCAAGTTTGGCCGTTTTCCGGAAAAGACGGTCCCGCAGTTGGGTGCCACGGCGGCGCTGATGGCGATGGACGACGCGGGGTTGACCATCCAGGACATGCAGGCGCTCTATTGCGGCAACCTGAACCAGGCGAACGCCATGGTCGGTCAGCGCATCCTGCAGGAAATCGGCCAGACCGGCATCGGCGTGGTCAACTGTGCGAACGCATGCGCGACCGGTGCAACCGCCTTTCGTGAAGCTTGGATGTCGATTAAAGCCGGCGTCAACGATGTCGTCCTTGCGGTTGGCGTCGAGCAAATGGGCCGGGGCCTGCTTGGCGGCGGCGGGGGCGGCGCGGGCATCTCCAAAGAAGGGCTGCTTGGCTCGGGCACCATGCCCGCCGTATTCGCAGAAGCGGGCATGGAGCACGCACGAAACCACGGCACCACGTTCGAGCAATTCGCCAAGGTTTCGGTCAAGAATCACCACCATTCAACCCTGAATCCCAAAGCGATGTATCAGATTGAGACGCCGCTTGAAACGGTGATGAATGCGGAGATGATCTCCTACCCGAATACCAAGCTGATGTGTTCGGTAAACGTGGACGGTGCGGCGGCTGCGGTACTCGTCTCAGAGAAGAAGGCGCGTGAAATGGGACTTGCCCGTGCCGTCAAAGTGCGCGCTTCCGTACTTACCAGCGACCCGTTCTCAGATCGTGATCTCACCATGCCAGACGTCAACGCCGTTACCCGGCGTGCAGCGGCGCAGGCCTACGAAATGGCAGGCGTTGGCGCCGACGATATCGATCTCGTTGAGTTACACGATTGCTTTGCTACCGCCGAAATCCTTCATTACGAAAACCTCGGGTTGTGCAAGGACGGCGAAGCCGGCCGCATGATTGACAACGGCGAAGTTGCCCTCGGCGGCCGTATTCCGGTTAATGTCTCCGGCGGCTTGCTATCAAAGGGGCATCCGCTCGGCGCGACCGGAATCGCCAACATCTACGAGGTGAGTACCCACCTGCGCGGCGAGGGCGACAAGCGCCAGGTCGCGGGCGCCCGCATCGGGATGACTCACGTCATCGGCCTTGGCAGCGCTTGTGGCATTCACATCCTGGAGAAAGCTGCCTGACGCCGAGCAGCAGTCGGTAACAAGACAGTCGGTGACAAGGCTGTCGTAACAAGACAGTCGGTAACAAAAAAGGCCGGGGGGAGACCCGGCCTTTTGCTTTCCGCAACCATCTAGCGGCAGGCCTGCTGAACAGCAGCAACAGACGACAAGTCGAAGCCCGAGGCCTGCGCCGGCTTGTCGCGGGACCGTGACTGGAAGAGAGAATCATGCG
>CAVOBC010000264.1:0-6881 GCA_963693635.1 Gammaproteobacteria bacterium
GCAATCGGTGGTCCCGGTGGCGGCGCCTGCAACGAGGGCGATGGACCAGAGTGCGGCGGCGGCGATTAGTGCGCTCACGGTTTTTGCAGCGCGTGACGAGTCACGCGAATGGCGGGCCGCGCCTGCGGGCGCGCGTGGGCGCACAATGGGGGATCTAATGGGGGGTGTGTAGGTGTTTGACAGGCACGGTAGAGTCATGATCTTGGTTCGTAGGTTTGTGATGACGACTTGCAGCCACAATGCGGGGCGGTCAAGGGGTAGCGGATATTTGCGCGTCACCTGGACCGAAGACGGGGGCGGATCTTAAACGAACTTCGAGGGCATGCGTACCTGGCGCCCTGACGAAGTTCGCAAGTGGCGCATCGATAGTGCGGGTTCAAAGGGATACATGAGAAGTGCAATTGGGTATGCAAAGCCGGCGCGGCAAAGACGGGTGTTGATGCGCTCTGGCGTGGTCCAACGGGTTATGGCGACCAGGGCCGTTGCTGTGCTGATAGGCGGGTTGCTGTGTGTCGGTGGCTGCAGCGAGCGTCCGGAAGCGCCTCTGGAGGAAGGGACGGCCGTGGACTCCCTATCAGCCGCAGGCTCCCTATCAGCCGCGGACTCCCTATCAGCCGCAGGCGCTTTACTCGCCGCAGGCGCTCGCATTGTTGTGGCGGGCGCGGACGTGCGGGAGCCCGAACTCGCGGGTTATCTTGCCCACCGCATCAAATCTGCAAGAAGAGAGCCACACACCGCTGCCGCTGTCGGTAACCTCGCGCTGGCGTATGACGCGAATGGCTTCGCGAGCGAGGCGATTGCCACCTACCAGTACGCCGATGCGCTGCAAGTGGCAGGGGGGGGCGTTGAGAGTCGCTGGCCCCACTTTGCCGCCATCCTGCTGGCGCAGCGAGGCGATTTCGAAGAGGCGCGCGAGTCGATTGAACGGGCGATAGCGATCGATTCCGATTACCTGCCGCAGCGTCTCTGGCTGGGCACCTGGCTGCTCGACACTGGCGACGCCGATGCCGCCCTTGCGGTCTTCCGGGATGCGGAAGCACAGGCGACGTCGAGTGCGCACGGGCTTGCTGCGCGCTTTGGGCACGCCCGTGCACTCATGCGGCTTGAGCAGAACGGTGCGGCGGTCGATGCGCTCGAATCGTTGACTCGGATCACGGATCAATCCGCAATCTGGCGCCTGCTGGCGCGTGCCTATCGGTCCGTGGGTCGGGCTGACGACGGACACCGCGCAGCGGCCCGCGGACGGGTGCCCGGACCGCTGCGCTGGCCGGATTCGCGCCGCGCCGAGATCGGTCAACACGTCAGGGGCTTTAGCGGACGGCTGAGTGTGTCGGAGGATCTGATTTCGGCAGGTCGATTTGACTCAGCCCTCGCGTTACTCGCAGAGCTGGCTGCTGGCACAGAAAACGACCGCACGGTGATCAACAATCTGTCAATTGCCCTTCAGGGGGCTGGCCGGACCGGTGACGCGATCGCCGCTCTTCAACGTGGTATCACCGCGCATCCCGACTATTACCTGTATCACTTCAATCTCGCCGCGTTGCATGAACGGGTCGGCGATGCAGCGCCAGCCTTGCGCCACCTCGCACGTGGCATCGAACTACAACCGGGCTTCATGCCATTGCACGAGCGCAAGGTTGCCCTGCACCTCGATGGTGGTGACTACGCCGGTGCGCTCGCTGCAATCGATGATGCTGCCCGCCACGGACCGCCGCGCGCCGAGATGTTGTTCTATGCGGGCGTTATCGAGGGCAACGCTGAACGCTGGCAGGCGGCAATCACAAGGTTCAAGCGGCTGATTCGTCTCGAACCCGGCCACGCACGCGCCTTCCTCTTTCTGGGTCGCAGTCACGGTGAAGCAGGTGAGTATGATGCGGCGACTAAGGTGTTTGCACGCGCCGAAAAGCTTGGCGCAGATGCGGCTGAGCTAGGCGATGCGCGCCGACGATTGCAAGTGCTGGCCCGTCGCAGGGATGGGCGATGATCCATCGCACAGAACCAACCTGGTTCGGCGGGGCTCGGCCTGCATTGCCAAGGGTGCTTTGCGCTCTCGCGGTTATCGCGTTGCTGCATGGATGCGGTGCCGATGTTGAACCTGGGGGCCAGTCTTCGGACGATTTGGTTGCAGTATCACGACCGGTGTCGGAGCCGCGCCCCTGGTTCGTTGACGAGGCGCAGGTGCGCGGCCTCGATTTCGTTCATCAATCCGGTGTCCGTGACGGGATGTTGTTGCTACCGGAGATCGTGGGCGGCGGTGCGGCGCTTGCCGACTTTGACAATGATGGCGATCTCGACATCTATCTTGTGCAGAGCGGCAATGGGTTGCGCAGCGGTGGTGCGCTCGCTGATCAGGTTTTCGTCAATGACGGCAGGGGCTCGTTCAGTGCTGCGGCGGCCGCGGGCCACACCGGTTACGGCATGGGTGTCGCGGCCGGTGACTACGACAACGACGGTGATGTTGATCTGTACGTCACCAACGTGGGTGCCAATGCACTGCTACAGAACGACGGTACCGGTCACTTCACGGACGTTGCGGCGGCGGCGGGTGTGGCTGACGAAGGTTGGGGAACCGCCGCTGCTTTTGCCGACTTCGACGCGGATGGCGACCTTGATCTGTTCGTCGTCAATTACATGAACTGGTCCCTGCGCATCGAGCGGGAATGTCGGTCGCGCGGGGTTTCGACCTATTGCTCGCCGAATACTTATCAGGCCCCCGCCATGGATCGCTTGTATCGCAACGACGGAAACGCTTCATTTAGCGATGTCACATCCGATAGTGGAATCAATCTCGCTTTCGGCAACGGGCTCGGAATTGCGGTCCGGGATATCGATGGCGACGGGGCCACGGACGTATTCGTCGCCAATGACAAGACGGTCAACCAACTCTGGCTCAATCGGGGGCAGTTGCGGTTCGTGGACGAGGCGGCCTTTTGGGGCTGCGCGGTGGACGAGCATGGGACGGCGAAGGCAGGTATGGGCGTAGCAACCGGAGACACGGACCGGGATGGCGATGTTGATCTTCTGGTCGTCAATCTCGAGGGGGAAACCGATTCGTACTATCGTAACGATGGTACATACTTCACGGACGCGACCGTGTCGGTCGGTCTTGCCCGCCGGTCGGCGAAGCACACCCGCTTCGGGGTTGTACTCGCGGATTTTGACAATGACGGCTGGCTCGATCTCTATGAGGGGAACGGCAAAGTGGACGGCAATGCCATGGCGCCGGTTGATGCGTTTGCGGAACCTAACAGCCTCTACCAGGGCGTCCCGCAGACAGGTCAGGATGGGTCAGGGTCTAAAGTGCTTGCCGGGATTCGGTTTGTACCCGTCGTGCCATCCGGCGGCGTGACGGCAGCGGCATTGCAGACTACCCGCGGGGTTGCGTTCGGCGATGTGGATGATGATGGGGGCATCGACCTGCTGGTCATGAACCGCGACGCGGCGCCCGCGTTGCTGATGAACCGTGCGGCGAGAGGAAACTGGCTGAAACTTCGCGTCGTTAATCGGGACGGGCGTGATGCGATTGGCGCCCGCGTGCGCGTCCGGGTCGGCGCCCGGATTTTCGTAGACGAGGTGCAACCGGCGGCCAGTTACCTGGCGGCAAACGACCCGCGCATCCACGTGGGTCTCGGGGCGGCGACCGGGGTTGATGAAATCTCGGTCCACTGGGTTGGCGGTGACGCGGAGATGTTTAAACCTCCCCCGATAAATCAGGTGGTCGTGCTGGCGGAGGGCGGCGGACGTCCTGACGAGCGATGAACGGTGCACTGAACGGAGTTCTGGGTCAGGAACCAGGTCCTCGTTCTGGCAATACCGATGATCTGATGAGCGGGGTTCGGGGCGCTATTGTGGTGGGTTGGCTTGGCATCTGCATCGCTGGCGCTTTCGGTGCGGAGAGTGTCGCGAAAGGCGTCGCGCAGAGCAGTGTGGATGCTGGCGCGACTTTTACGGAAGTTTCTGCTTCATCCGGCATCGACTTTGTTCATCGAAACGGCATGACCGGCCAGCGCTGGCTTGCCGAGATTGTTGGCTCCGGTGTCGCCACGCTGGACTTTGATGGCGACGGGTGGATGGACCTATGGCTGGTTCAGGGCGGCGACTTCTTGCCCGGGGGCAAGCGCGTGGCTGACCGGCTGTATCGCAACGTCCCTGGTGAGACGCTGCGTTTTGTAGATGTAACCGCCCGCTCGGGTGTTGTTGCCGACAGGTACGGGATGGGCATCGCGACGGGCGACATCGACAACGATGGTGACTACGACGTCTTTCTGGCGAACTACGGCGCCAATCAGCTCTATCTGAATCTCGGTGATGGGCGTTTCATGGATATTACAGAGGAGTCTGGAATCACAGGCGATGTCTGGTCAGTCTCGGCCAGTTTTGCGGACGTCAATGGCGACGGCCTGGTGGATCTCTATGTTGGCAATTACCTTGATTTCACACTGTCGAGTCATCGTGACTGCCGCGACGTCGCGAATCGGGAGACCTATTGCGCACCGGACAATTACGAACCCGTGGCGGATGTTCTCTACATCAATCTGGGCAAGGGGCGGTTCGACGACCGATCCCTTGCGGCCGGCATCGGCAAGGTCAAAGGGCCCGCGCTTGGGGTCATCGTGCGGGACTTCGACGGCGACAGTGATCAGGATATCTATGTCGCCAATGACGGGGCGGCAAACCGCCTCTGGGTAAACAGGGGCCGTGACAAAGGGAGCGTCCGGTTCGAAGACGGGGCGGCGCTCGGGTTCGTGGCATTCAATGGCAACGGCGCTCCCGAGGCGGGCATGGGCATCGCCGCGGCTGACTACGACAACGATTGCGACCTTGACCTCTTTGTTACTCATCTGACGACCGAGACCAACACCCTGTACATAAACCGGGGTGACTGGTTCAGCGATGGGACCAACGGGGCGGGACTCGCTGCTTCAAGCGGTCCATTCACCGGTTTCGGCACGGGCTGGGTCGATTTTGATCTGGATGGTGATCTCGATATCTTCAGTGCCAACGGGGCCGTCTACCCGGTGCCAGAACTGCGGGACAAGGGCGTCCGGTATCCGCTCGCGTTGCGCAATCAACTGTGGCTGAACACCGGTCAGGGTCGATACCTGGAGCGGCGAGACAGCGTTCTTGACGTGGCTGAGGTCAGCCGCGGTGCCGCGTTTGCCGACTTGGACAACGATGGTGATGTTGACGTTGTTGTTGCCAACAGTAACGGGCCCGCTCGGCTCTACCGGAATGACATGGCGCGGGGTGCATGGCTGGGAATCCGACTTGCCGGCGGCAGTAGAACGCATCATGGGGCACGTGCCGAGCTTGTGGGCCGCACGTGCCACGCGCGATTTGTGGGGACGGATGGCAGCTACGCATCGGCGAGCGATGCGCGGATGACCTTCGGGGTAGGCCGCCAGCCCTGCCCGGCGGGTTCGAGATGCCCCGATAGCGTGAAGGTAACGTGGCCGGACGGTGGCAGCGAACGCTTTGACAGTCTTCGGCCTAATCGTTATCACACGCTGGTCCGCGGCCGGGGCGTGGGCCGCTAGATGCAGATGACGCGTAGCAAAAACTGGAAGCGAACGTGAAATCGATCTGTCGGTCAATCAGGCTGCTTCTCCGCTGCCTGCTAATGGTAAGTGCATGCTTATCGGTGGCCGCGACGGGTCAACCGGCAGACCCGGCGACTCAAACCCGGCTTCAGGCCGAGATACTGGATGCCGGGGAACAGGCCAGATTGCAGGCGGAGCGCGCCGAAACCGCAGGAGGGCGAGCCGATGCGTGGGGACAACTGGGCCGGTTTTATCATGCGCAGCGCCTGCGATCCCAGGCGCTTGCGGCCTATGAGCGTGCGCTTGCCGAGGATGAAACGCCGGAGATTCGCTATCTGCGAGGCGTTGCTTTGTCAGAGATGGGCCACCTCGAGACCAGCATTGGGGATTTCCGCCGTGCCGCCATATTGATGCCGGGCAGCATGGCGGTCTGGTATCGCCTCGGGTTTGCACTGTTGCAGAGTGGTCGGAGTGATGAGGCCGAGGAAGCGCTGCTGACGGCGGCGCGGATTGAGTCTTCTGCGCTCGTCCTGACGACCCTCGCCGAGATTTCGAGCGTGCGTGGCAACGATGAGCGTGCGCTCGAACTGTTGCTTGCCGCGTGGAAGAAGGAACCGCAAGCCGGGCAGATCGCTTTCCGGATTGCGCTTGCTTACCGGGGTCTGGGCGATGCCGGGGAGGCACGAATCTGGCTTGATAAGCCAGTGGGCAACCGGCTCGCACCGACCATTGATGACCCCGTGTTGCTGCAGGTGGCGCACCTTGGCAGAACGGCACGGTTTTACGAACTGGCTGCAGATTGGGCAGTCGCGCGGGGGGATCGAGAACGCGCGATCGCGGCCCTCGGGCGTGCCGCAAGGGTCGAGCCTCACAATGTTGCGATTGGAATGCGGCGAATCGGCGTGTTGGCGGAGTTCGACGTGCCCCGTGCGGTCGACGCCGTGCGGACGGCGCTCGGTCACAATCCCGGCTCCGCGCGCTTGTGGTACACACTCGCATGGCTGCTGCGGACGACCGATGACGACAAACTGCGGCAGGAGGCGGTCGCGGCCGCTGAGCGTTCGGTGGCCATTAGCGACGAGGTATCCGGACGACGCCTGCTTGCTGCCCTTGCCATGGCCGGGCATCGTTACGATGTTGCCGCTCAGAACTATGTCCAGCTCGTGGGGTCGGACTCCGAAGACAGCTACCATCGGTATTGGCTTGGCATGGCGATGCTTGCGAATCGGGATTGCGCCGGCATACCGCAGCTACTTGCTGCGATTCAGATCAAACCCGCCTGGGGCGCGGCGCACATCGCACTCGCGCGTGGAGAAGCCGTGTGCGGAGAGGGTGAAACGG
>CAVOBC010000265.1:0-6837 GCA_963693635.1 Gammaproteobacteria bacterium
CGGTGAGAACGCGGGTGAGATTGCGGTGGTCATGCAGCGTGGGGCGTCGACGCTTGACGAGGCGGAAGCCATGGACATCGTCCGCAGGCAGCTTGAAGACGTGCCGGATGCACAATACACGCTTGAGCGTCCGCAGCTATTCACCTTTTCGACACCGCTTGAGATCGAGGTGTCCAGCATTAGTCTGGATGACATCAGCGCAGTGGCGGACCCACTGGTGGCGATGATGTACCAATCGGACGCGTTCCGGGATGTCGAATCGTCCCTTCGCGCCGGCTACCCGGAGATCCAGATCCGGTTTGATCAGGAGCGAACAGCCGCGTTGGGGCTGACGGTGCCGGAGGTCGCGGAACGGGTTGTCCAAAAGGTGCGGGGTGATGTCCCGACCGAATTTACCTGGCGGGACAAGAAGGTCGACATTCGCGTTCGCGTGGAGGAAGACGACCGCAATTCTGAAGAAGACATTCGCAACATCGTCATCAATCCGGAGCGGGAGTTCCAGGTGCGCCTGTCAACGGTTGCCGATGTCTCGGTGGGTATTGGACCTGCGGACATTCAACGTATCGGACAGCAGCGCGTCGCGATCATAAGCGCCAACGTGCCGGATGGCGATCTTGGCAAAGCGGCTGATGTGGTCGAGTCTATGCTGGCGCAGATCGATCACCCGGTTGGCACGAAGAGCCGGGTTGGCGGGCAGAACGAGGAGATGGAGGCGTCCTTCGCATCGCTTCAGTTCGCGCTGACGCTTGCGCTCATCATGGTCTACCTTGTCATGGCGTCTCTGTTCGAATCCTTGCTACATCCGTTCGTCATCATGTTCACGATTCCGCTCGCCGGCGTGGGCGCTGTGTTTGCGCTCGCAGCCACCGGCACGGGGATCTCCGTCGTCGTTTTTATTGGCCTCATCCTGCTGGTCGGCATCGTGGTCAACAACGCGATCGTTTTGATAGATCGGGTGAATTCACTGCGCGAAGAAGGCGCAGCCAAGCGCGACGCCCTGATTGCGGGTGCAAACCAACGGCTTCGGCCCATCCTGATGACAACGGCGACCACTGTGCTGGGTTTACTGCCAATGGCGGTCGGTTTGGGCGAAGCATCCGAGCTACGCACGCCGATGGCCGTGACCGTGATCGGCGGGCTATTATTCTCAACGCTGCTCACCCTCGTCGTGATACCTGTGGTGTATGACCTTGTCGACCGAAAACGACTTGCGGGGGATTTACGCCCCATCCTTGTAAAGGCAGAGTCATGACCCTATCCCAACTCTCGATCCGCCGACCCGTCACAGTCGTGATGGTATTTCTCGGTCTGGCGCTCATCGGCGTGTTTGCTGCGTTTCGGCTACCGATCGAAGAGTTTCCCGAGATTGAAGTCCCCTACGTCGGACTCAGCGTGCCCTACGGCAACGCGACTGCGCAGGAGATGGAGCGCAACATCACGCGTCCGGTGGAAGAGGTACTGTCCACGATGAGCGGCGTCGAACGCATGTTCAGCTTCTCTCGGCCCGGGATGGTCTTTTTCAACATCTCGCTCCGCAAGGACGGTGATGTCACGGGCAAAGGGATTGAGGCCAAGGAACTGGTCGAAGGGATCAGGCACCGGCTTCCGGGCGATGTGCGGTACATCAACCTAAGGCAGCGCGATCCGAACGATAAGCCCATCACCAATGTGTTGATCACGGCGCCAAATCTCAATCCTGACAATGCCTTCCACGTGCTTGAGACGCAGGTGCGCGCCGAACTCGAGCGATTGCCCGGCGTCAACTCGGTCGACCTTTACGGCATTGTCGAAAATGAGGTCAAAGTGCAACTCGACCCGGACCGGGTGGCGGCGTACGGCCTCGATTACGTCGACGTTCGCCGGCGATTGCAGCGAGCTAACTTCTTTGCGTCGGCGGGACACTTCGACTCCTCCCGAACAGAATTCCAGGTGCGACCACTCGGACGGTTTGAGGATCTGAGCTCCATTCGTTCGCTGCCGCTCAATGACGCGGGGCTGACGCTGGCGGACGTTGCGAGCGTGACGCTCAAGCCGAACAAGGAGACCGACCGCCGTCTCGTCAACGGTGTGCGGTCGGTCGGCGTGTCTGTCTTCAAACGCCCGGAAGCAAACCTCGTCGCAGTGTGGCGCACCGTGCAGTCCCGCCTGGACAAGATTCAGCAAGAGGAGGTTTTTTCACAAGCGGAGTTCCACTCGCTTAACAGCGTGGCCGAGACCGTGGTCGATTCGCTCAATGCCTTGCGTGACAGCGGCTTGCTCGGTGGCTTTCTATCAGTCGTCGTGCTGTTTCTGTTTCTGCGTCAGGCGCAGACGTCCATCTTGATCGCGGCTACCGTGCCGCTGGCGTTGTCCGCGACGCTCGGGTTGATGTACTTCCTGGATATGACGCTCAACCTTTTATCGCTAGTTGGCCTGATGTTGGCGGTGGGGTTGCTGGTTGACAACAGCGTGGTTGTCGCCGAAGCGATCGCGCTGCGACGGCGGGACAAGGGTACAGATCCGATGAATGCCGCCAGCGAGGGGGTATCGGAAGTAGCGCTCGCGATCACAGCGGGAACCCTGACGACCGTGGTGGTGTTCGTGCCCGCGTTCATGACCGACATTCAGCAGGTCGCGATGATACAGCAGAATATCGCAGTGCCGCTCTGCACGTCGCTACTCGGGTCCCTCCTTGTCGCGCAAACGATGGTCCCCACCGTGATGGCGCGATTGCCACTCCCGCGGACCGAGCCCAAACATCGGGCCATCGACTGGCTGGCGCTGCACTATGAAACGGCTATCCGCGCGACGCTTCGATACCGATTTATCAGCCTCGTGGTTGTCGCTGGCGTCGGTGCGAGCGGCTATTACGCTTACAAGCAGCTAAGTGTTGATATGAATCCGGCGCAGGAGTCCGAGCAGCTTGAGCTCTCGTATTACGTGCGGGGATCGCTGGATATCGAGTACATCGAAGAATTCGTGCGCGACGTTGACGGCTATCTCCTCGATAACAAGGCGCGTTTTCAGATTGAGGATATTTTTACGCGTTATGACACGGATCGTGGCTCGACCACGATCACCTTGATCGATGACGCGACGCTTGGCAGCCAGGTTCTGCAGGCAATGATCATGGATGGTATACCCGAGAAGCCGAATATTCGGTTGCGATTTCGCTCGCGCAATCGCGGCTTTGGTGGTCGCGGCAGTTGGGACAGCGGGGGCCTTGGCTTGCGGCTTGTGGGTGACTCGACAACTGAACTGCTGACGATTGCCGATGACCTCGTGGCGCTTCTGGAACAGCATGAGAATCTCACCAATGTGCAACACGATGGTGAATCAAGCAGCAGCGAACTGCGCATCGAGTTCAAGCCCGAGCAGGCGGGGCAGTTGGGTATCACTGCGCAGCAGATCTCGCAGTCCGTCTCTATTGCCCTTGGCGGGCAGGCGATGCAGCGCGGGATTGTTCAGGAGGGTCGGGAAACGAACATCTATCTCGAACTCGAGGACACGGAAGAAGCGGGTCTGGATACCGTCCGTGAACTTGCCATCTTTAAACCAGATGGTGGCACTGTGCCACTTGAGACAGTCGCCAACATCACTTTTGATTCGTCGTTACGCGTGATACGGCGCGAGAATCGCGAGACCTCGCTGAACGTCAACTTCTCGGTGAAAGAGGGCGGGCCAGTGGTGGGTCAGACAATCGTTGAGGACGTGATGAAGCGCTACGAACTGCCGCCCGGGTACCGGTGGGAACTGGGTCGTGATTTTGAAAGCGACAATGAAATGTTCCGTGAACTGGCGATTAATGTTGCGTTGGCGGTTGCCCTCGTTTACATGTTGATGGCGGCACTCTTTGAGTCGGTGCTGTTTCCGACAACCGTCGTGGTCGCGATTGGCTACTCCATGGTCGGCGTCTTCTGGTTCCTGTGGGCGACGGACACGACGCTCACGTCGATGGCGTTGACCGGAATGTTGTTGCTGTCGGGCATTGTAGTGAACAACGGCATCGTGCTTCTGAACCGCGTGCAACAACTACGTCGCGGCGGTATGGATCGCCTGGAGGCGATCGTGGCAAGCGGCCGTCACCGCTTACGTCCGATACTCATGACCGTTTGCACGACGATTGCCGGCATGATCCCGCTCGCCGTTGGTGATGTGCGCGTTGGTGGCATGGGACCATCCTATTTTCCGATGGCAAGGGCGTTGATCGGAGGACTGGCATTCTCCACCGTGATCACGCTCCTCTTCCTGCCCCTCATCTATGTGCTGCTTGACGACATCAGGCATGGGCTTTGGAATTTCTGGCGTGGTGCGCGAGCGAAGGCGGCTGCCATCTGAGGGCAAACCATCGCCGCAGGGTGCTTGCCGCTAGCGGGTGATCGCTGCACAATCGGTGTCCCCAAGCGCCACCTGTGCGGTCCGATTGATGAAGATCACGAACGTCAAGGTTGACACCTTTAACTGGAAGAGCGAACCCTGGAAAACAGGCGTTGGCGTCAAGTTTGGTGATGTGCGGCAACTCGGGGTCGTTACGGTAGAGACGGACGCAGGCATCAGCGGCAATGCGTTTCTTGGCTCGTCGCGAATGGGTGCAGAGCATTTTATTCCTGGCTTGATCGAGTTCATAAAGCCGATCGTGGTCGGTGCCAATCCCCAGGATATCGGCAAGATCTGGTCACAGCTCTGGAAGATGAACCGCTCGGTCTCGACTTATGTCATTGGTGCCATCGACATCTGTCTGTGGGACATCAACGGCAAGATCGCGGGACAGCCAATTCATCGGCTCCTTGGCACGTGTAGAGAGTCGGTGCCTGCCTATTCCAGCACCGCCTGGCATGAGACCTATGAAGCGTACGCCGAGGAAGCGGTGCACTTTCGCGATCTGGGCTGGCGTGCCCACAAGATTCATCCGCATGGGGAGCCCGGCGCCGATGTGCGGATCTGTCAGGTAGTCCGTGATGCGGTCGGTGACGATATGGAATTGATGTTGGACTCCATGTGGGCCTATCAATATGAGGATGCGCTGCGCGTTGGTCGGGCGATTGAAGAGCTGGACTACTACTGGTACGAAGACCCGCTCGTCGAGGAAGATATCTACAACTACGTGAAACTGCACCAGAAGCTCGATATTCCGATCATGTCCACGGAGTACGCGCCGGGCCGGTACTACGGCATGACCTCGTGGATTACCCAGTACGCCACCGATCTCCTGCGCGGCGACGTCGCGATAACGGGAGGTATCACGCCACTCATTCGGCTTTGTCACCTGGCGGAAGGCTTCAACATGAAGTGTGAGATTCACCACGGCGGCAATAGTCTGAATAATGTGGCGAATCTGCACGTGACGATGGCGGTGACCAACTGCGAGTTCTACGAGGTGTTTCCTTGCACGGGCGCCAACCAGTATGGTCTGGTCAATGATATTGAAGTGGATGGCAACGGTCTCGTCCATGCACCCACCCGGCCCGGGTTGGGCTACGACATTGATTGGGATCTTGTGAAGTCAGAACACACGCACACCTACGAATAACCAAAAGTGGCGAAAGGAGAAGACGATGAAATTGAGTGTTGGCATGGGTCCGCTCGGACCACCTGGCGGAGAGAGCATCATTGCCCATGCGCAGGAAGCCGAAAACCTTGGCTATAGCTGCGTCTGGGCGCCGGAGATCTACGGGCATGACTGCTTTACTCCGCTCGCCTGGATCGCGGCGAATACGACGAAGATTCAGCTTGGCACCTCGATCATGCAGATCTCGGCGCGCACACCGGCGAGTTCGGCGATGCATGCCGTGACACTAGACTACCTGAGCGAGGGGCGCTTCAACCTCGGTATCGGTGTGTCGGGTCCGCAGGTGGTTGAAGGTTGGTATGGTCAGCCCTATCCAAAGCCGCTCGCAAGAACCCGCGAGTGGATTTCTATTTTCCGCAAGATCGTCGCACGTGACGAGCCTGTGTCGCATGATGGCAAGCACTACCAGTTGCCCCTCCAGGGTGGCATGGGGCTTGGCAAACCGCTGAAACTGATCCTGCACCCGGTCCGGGAAGAGATCCCGCTCTACCTGGGCGCTGAAGGTCCGAAGAACGTAGCGCTGGGTGCCGAGTTGTGTGATGGTTGGATTCCAATGCTCATCTCGCCATATCGGATGATGGACGTGTATAAGGACTCGCTCGCTCACCGACCTCCCGACTTTGATATCGTTGCAGGCGTCAGCGTGATCATTGATGACGATGTGAAGCGGGGTCTCGAATCGATTCGTCAGCACATCGGTTTCTACGTTGGTGGCATGGGCGCCAAGAGCTTCAACGTGCACAAGGATCACGTCGCGCGACAGGGCTTCGCCGAGGTCGCCGACAAGATTCAGGACCTGTTCCTTGCTGGCAAGAAAGATCAGGCTATCGCCGCGGTCCCCGATGAACTCTGTGATGAGATGGCGCTGGTTGGCCCGAGGGAGCGGATACGTGATCGGCTTGCCGCGTGGAAGGAAAGTCCGGTGACCACGATCAACGTGGGTGGCAACAAAGAAGCGCTGCAGTTTATGGCGGAGGAATTGCTCTAGCGGCTCGCAGTTGGGGGAGCTGAAAGGGTACAGGAGAGTACTTTTTCAGCGATCCGCTTGAGATTGATCGACCCCAACGGTGGTAGGCGGCTCCGGGCCGTTGCTGCAGTTTGAGGTAGAGCCGACGCAGTCCGCCCTTACGCCGCGTACCATCATAGAGTACGCCGCATGCCATCATAAAGAGTACGCCCCCTTCGCCGCGTTGCCCGCTGCATCCTTGAGGTCCTGTCTTCGAGGAGGTGGCATAGGTCCCGTTGTTGCAGTCGCCCGCTTGAATCTATCGGCGTACTAACGGATCCAG
>CAVOBC010000266.1:0-6775 GCA_963693635.1 Gammaproteobacteria bacterium
GCCAAGATCGGCGGCGGTCCGGTAACCAGTGGCGACCCGGTCATCACGAATCAGCACGGTCATCTCGTTATGCGCTGGCTCGCCCGGCACTGCGAGCAAGGTGCCAGCATGAATCACCGTCCATTCCGCCGCAACACTCACGCTCACCAGTAGCAGTGTGATACCGGTTAACGCCAGGGCCATCATTCGTCTTGGTTGCGTCATTCGCTCATCCTGTGAGTGTTCCTGCCAACCAACGCTAGCCCCGCCAGCAGCCAACCACAAGGTAGGTATCGAAGGTCAGTACGATCGCATCACCTGCGCCGAGCCTGCGGTGCAGCGCCACCAATCGATCAGCACAGGCTGCAACACTGAACCCAACGGCTTCCCACGGGATCGCCTTCAAATAGTATGTCAGTGCGCCAACATCAGCGTAATGGGTTTCAAATACAGCATCCGCGCCTACAAATTTCAAAGCCGACGTTCTGCAGATCTGTCGCAAGGCCATTAGAACTCCCCGGGGCGTCAAACCGCGTTCGAGGGCAACCGATCAACCCTTCAAGCTCGCGGGTGGTCCGCTCGCCAACCTGTTGGCACAGAAAAATACCGTCGGGCTTCAAGACGCGACCCAGTGACGGCCCATCAAGGCCGCCCCCATGCCGATTGCAAATGAGATCAAAGGCGTCGTCATCAAACGGCAGCGGAGCATCGTCGGCGACCGCTGTCACTTGTGCGCCGTAGTTCGCTAATCGATCGGCAGCGACCTGCACATTCGGCGCACGACCCTCCGTGGCGACAGCCCGGCCACGAAAGGCAGACGCGTCGAGAATACGAGAGAAGTTCTCACCGCCGCCCGTAGGCATGTCGAGGATGGCGGTGGCGCTGCGTGCGTAGCCGGCGGCAAGGCAATCGTAATTCCAGGACTCGGTGCCGACCTTGCGCCGCCTGCCCGAAACAGCGCTGAAGTCCCAGCCCGAGAATGGCCGCGCGTACTCAGCCTCGAGCCATTGCAGGATCTCGGTCCGGTCGGCGTTCTGCTGCGGAATAACGAGGGGCGATGAAGACATCGAATTTCCGGAGCAAAGACCAAAGATGGCGAGCAGACACCGCGCGACCATACAAACGGCCGCGAGCACGGTGCGGCAGTCATGCTATTCTCAAACGCGTGAGCGCCCAACGAACCCTGTTGGTAATCATTCGCACGTAGTAGACAACGTGAGCACCCGCGATTGCGCAGTCTGAGCAGGATACTGAAATTAGACTCGACCCCGATCTGCAACGGCGGACGCCGCCACGCGTCGACGCACCGCGCCAGCCCTGAAACGACGTTGAAAGGGTCAATCTAAAGTGGGTACCTACCTCGCCAAACGCGTGTTGCTCATCTTCCCGACGCTGTTCGGCATCCTCCTTCTCAATTTCGTCATCATCCAGTTCGCGCCCGGCGGTCCCGTTGAGCAAGCACTCGCTCAGGTAACCGGTCTCGGCGGCATGTCGACCACCGCGTCAGTGTCATCGGGCAACAGCATGGGGCCCTCCAATGAGTCAGGTTACACGGGCGGGTCCGGCCTCGACCCGGAACTCATTGCGCGAATCGAGAAACAGTTTGGCTTCGACAAGCCGGCGCACGAACGTTTCTTCCAGATGGTGCTCAACTACATCCAGTTCGACTTCGGCGACAGCTATTTTCAGGACCGGGCGGTGGTCGAACTCGTGCTGGAACGGCTGCCGGTTTCGATCTCCATCGGCATCTGGGCGTTGCTGCTGATCTACTCGGTGTCCATCCCACTCGGGGTCGCCAAGGCCGTCCGCGACGGCATGCGCTTCGACCTCTACACCAGCGCCGCCATCTTCATTGCCTATGCCATCCCCAATTTTCTCTTCGCAATCATCCTGATAGTCATTTTTTCAGGCGGCTCATACCTCGACTGGTTTCCACTGCGCGGCCTGCACTCGGAGGAAGCCGCACAAATGGGCATGCTGGACTGGATCGGTGACTATCTCTGGCACCTCACCTTGCCGCTGACGGCACTGACTATCGGTGGCTTCGCGACCCTGACCATGCTGACCAAGAACAGCTTCATGGAAGAACTCAACAAGCAGTTTGTGCTAACCGCACGGGCCAAAGGGCTGACCGAAAGCCGGGTGCTGTACGGACACGTTTTTCGCAACGCGATGATCATCGTCATCGCCGGCTTCCCGGGTGCCTTCGTCGCACTCCTTTTCACCGGCGCACTCCTGATCGAGGTCATCTTCTCGATCGACGGCATTGGCCTCCTCGGCTACGAAGCCATCATCAAGCGGGACTATCCCATTCTTTTTGGGACCCTCTTTTTTTTCACGCTCGTGGGCCTGGTCATGCACCTGATCGGTGATGTCATTTACACCCTCGTCGACCCGCGCATCGACTTCGAGAGTCGCTGATGACACCGCTCGCCCAGCGCCGCCTCGCTAACTTCAAGGCCAACCGCCGCGGTTACTATTCAGCCTGGATTTTTGCCGTGCTCTTCACCGGGTCACTCTTTGCCGAATTCTTCGCCAACGACACGCCCATCATTTTTCAGAAAGATGGCGAGATCTATCTGCCCGTTCTCTTCACCTACACCGAGCGGGAAATCGGCGGCTACTTCGAAACTGAGGCGGAGTACACAGACCCGCACGTGATGCGCATGATCGAGGAAAACGGCTGGGCCGTCTGGCCACTGCACCGCTTTTCGTTCGACACCATCGACTGGGATCTCAAGGGTCCTTATCCCAGCCCCCCGAGTGCGGAGCACCCGCTCGGTACGGACGGCAGTGCAACTGATGTCATGTCCAAGCTGATCTACGGTTTTCGCCTGTCGGTTCTGTTCGGCGTCACACTCACCATCATCAGCGCGTCGATTGGCGTTCTGGTCGGCGCGATGCAAGGCTACTTTGGCGGCCTCGTTGACCTCATTGGCCAACGCATCGTCGAGATCTGGGCGGGGCTACCCATCCTCTTCATCCTGATCATTCTCGCGAGCCTGGTTGAACCCAATGTGTACTGGCTGCTCGGCATCCTCGCCCTCTTCAGTTGGATGGCACTCGTTGGCGTCGTGCGAGCCGAATTCCTGCGAGCCCGCAATTTCGAATTCGTGCGCGCCGCGCGCTCAATGGGTGTCGGTGACCTGACCATCATGCGTCGACACGTGCTGCCGAATGCCATGGTGGCCACTCTCACCTATTTACCGTTCCTCCTGAACGGGGCGATCACCTCGCTGACGGCACTCGATTTCCTGGGATTCGGTCTGCCGATTGAATCGCCTTCACTCGGGCGCTTGCTCTCCGCTGCGAAGGCCAATCTGCAGGCACCCTGGCTCGGGCTGTCGGTGTTCGTGACGCTCGCGGTCATGTTGTCGCTACTCATTTTCATCGGTGAAGCCGTGCGTGACGCGCTCGACCCCCGACGGCTAGTGCTGACAGACTAACGGGCCTATCCGTCATCGCAGGTGAACAAGGCCATTGGACCAGGACCAGCCGCTGGTTAAGGCCAGTGGTTAAGATAAGCGCAAGGGGGCCGGCCGCAGCATGAGCGTTAAGGTCACGGGAGCCAACGCACACAATCTAAACGCCGTCGACGCCGTCTTCGGCGACGGCCTCACAGCGGTCACCGGTGTTTCCGGTTCGGGCAAATCGTCCCTCGTCTTTGATACGTTGCAACACGAGGCGCAACGTCACTTTGCCACGCTGTTTAGTACCGGCAGCGGGGGCGCCGCGGCACCGGCCGACGTCGCCCGAATCGACGGCCTGAGCCCCACCATCGCTATCGGCCAGGACCTGCTCAACTGTAACCCCGAATCCACAGTCGCAACCTTCACCGGCATCCACCCCTTCTTGCGTCTGGCTCTGCAATTGGTCTATCGACGCGCATCACCGACCCCCTGAGTGTGCGACTACCGGCAAGCAAACGCGCTGCCCGGGTGCATGCAGCGCGGACTTATCTCCGCGGACCACACCCCTTCTCCCGGTCGCAATCCACCGTCAAGCAGCGTCGCACAATGGCAACCCACCACGCCCTCCGCGCACCCGGATTGGGAGATCGGCGCCATTGTGATGCTGAGGCGACATGGGTCACAAACGGCGCTCGAAAAATGCCGCCCAAACTAACCCTCCAGAGCAGGTCAACAGGAAGCGTGCCAATCCGGATATTCCTGAATAACGCCCACAAAAAAGGGCCCACAGGGGCCCTTTTTAAACGCGTCACCGCGAGTCGCGCGCTTCCACCTTTCATGCGGGCCCTATGCAGGTCCTTTCAGCAAGTCGTTGTACCAGGAAAACCGCGTGTCCTGGCGCGTAATCACTTCGACGAAGGCTGTCTTCCCCTCCTTGTTCATGACTTGCGCTTCAGCCAGTGCAGGCGCGATTTCCTCTGGCTTTTCAACCTTGACCGCATGTGCGCCACATGCCTTCGCAATGCCTGCGTAGTCGCCGGTCTGATTACCCGCACCGTAGCGCTCCATCGCGGTCGGCATGCTCTTGTCGTAGCCGCCCATGGTGTAGTTGTTGATAACGACCGTGGTGATCGGCACCTCTGCCCGTACCGCGGTTTCGATATCAAGCCCCGTGTGTCCGAACGCCAGATCGCCCATGAAGTTGATACAGTACTTCGACGGGTCCGCAATCTTGGCACCGATCATCAGCGGTATGCCGTACCCGAGGTGCGTGGTCTTGCCCCAGCCAATGTAACCGAGCGGGTTGGTTGCCCGATAAAACGGCATGATCTGGTCGCGCGGATTGCCGGCGTCGTGCGTCAACACCGTGTTCTCGTGATCGACCGCCTTGTTGATCTCATTGATCACGCGGTATGGATTGATCGGCGCTTCCTCGGAATTCAGCAGCGGCTCCCATTCCTTGAGCCACTCCGCGTGCCCGGTCGCAATCTCCTGGGCAAGCGCGGTGTCCGTATCCCGCCCGTTGTCGCCAACGGCCGCACGCACCTCGTCAATGACCATGTCCAGCGTCAACGCTGCATCGCCGATCAAACCAACATCAACCGTGTATTCCTTGTTGATGTCTTCGGCAGAAACGGTTGAGTGAATGAGGAACTTGCCTGGCGGTATATCGATGCCAAACGTGGTCCGGGTGAGTCCTGAGCCAACCGCGAACACGACGTCAGATTCGCCGAGCCATTTGAAGACATTGCGCGGCGCCGTACGGTTGGCAGACCCCAGCGCGAGCGGATGGGCATCCGGGAACGCGCTCTTGGCCTGCATGCTCGTGATGACCGGAATCTGGGCGAGTTCCGCCAGCTTCATCAACTGCACGGTTGCATCGGCATACAACACGCCCTGGCCGGCATAGATGACCGGGCGCTTGGCCTTGAGGAGCGCCGAGACCGCGTCTTTCACGTCACCACGGCTGGGCGCGTACTTGAATGCCCTGGATGGCGTGTAGTCGAGTGCGTCTTCCGGCACATCCCGACCGCACACATCGCCATGCATCTCGACCAGAACCGGACCCGGGCGCCCATGCTTGGCCAGATGGAAGGCCCGCTGAACCTGCGTCACGATGCGGTCAGGCCGATCGATCGAAAGCGCTTTCTTGGTGATGTGCGCATAGTTCTTGGTTGCCGAGAAGTTTGGATCAACATCGTAGCCCCGAAGCCCCGCACCCAGTGGAAAATAGACCATTGGCACCGCTTCGCCATACGCCTGGGCGATGGCGCCAAAGGAGTTCTCGACGCCCGGACCAGACTGGGATGCGTACACACCGGGTGTCTTGCCCCGGGTCTGCCGCGAGTAGCCATCAACGGCATTGATCGCGCCGCGTTCCTGGCGAAACACGATCGGGCGAATTCCCACTTTAGAAACAGATTCGATAAGTGGGTTGGCCGGGAAACATCCCATCCACTCCACACCCTCTGCCTTGAGGCAATGTGCGATCAAGTCAAAACCTTTCATGTTTCTTTTAAGTCCTTTCTCGTTTGTCGTTCTTGTTGGTGCTTATTTGTGAGGCGGGAGCCAACGATGCGTCTTTGTACTTCCGCATCTCCAAGCGTCAGTTGGTGCTGTCCAGTCCGGAGTATGCTCGCTATGTAATGCCACGACCTGACAAACCGGCCACCAATGCGCTAAGGGGCAGAAGATTACCCTAAGAGCATGCGCTTTCGCCAGCGGCGCACGGGGCCCCCGCAGGTAACCGGGCAAACCCCGGCAATGCCGCTCAGACGGGCATGCCAAGGAGCTTCGAGGCTCTTCACAAAACGCCTGAGAGAACCGATCAAACGCGGCGCGATCACATCGAGTGTACGCATCTGGCAGCGCCCGCGAGTGAAAGAAGGCGGACGCTACAAGCTCGACGATGGACATATCGTGGTTGACCGCATCTTGCCAATCGGATTTGAGGACATCACCCCGGACCTGGCCAGAGCGACCGGCTTCGCCGGCACGGTCGATCTGCTCAAGACAGCGAAACACGGCGCGGGCGAGCAGGTATTTCTCGTGGACTTCCACTTCATCGCTCATCGGCACTGACGGCCACTGGCGACGCATCTGCAAGCAGTTCACAGCCGCTAAGGATGAGGAAGGCTCGTTGCCAACCACACAAGAACGTCGAGGATTTTTACGTTTCCCATATGCGCATTTGGCCAGAACCACGTATCGCATTGATTCAAATACCCTTTCCACAATGCGGCATGACTCTTGCGTCTCTATAAGCCTCGAGGCCCAAAGATTACCCGCCTTGATGGAACGGCCATTTCAACGAAAAGGAACTCACAAATGATACGGAAACTCATCCTCGCGTCGATGATCGCTGTCTGTCTATTCGCATCAATCGG
>CAVOBC010000267.1:0-6720 GCA_963693635.1 Gammaproteobacteria bacterium
GGCGATGCCCAGCTGAAGTTCATGTCCAAGATCAGTGGCGGCATCAAGCTTGCGCTTGCTCAATATCGTGAGCTGGAATCTTTTGCGCAGTTCGCTTCTGACCTCGACGAGGCGTCACGCCGGCAGCTCGAGCACGGCGAGCGCGTTACCGAGCTGATGAAGCAGAAGCAATATTCGCCGATGTCGGTCGCGGAGATGGGAATTGTCCTTTACGCCGCCAACGAAGGCTTCCTCGAAGACGTGGAGGTCAACAAGCTCCTCGATTTCGAGGCGGCGCTCGTTTCCTACATGAATGCGGAACACGCCGAGTTCATGAAGACCGCAAACGATACCGGCGTCTATTCGGACGAGGTAGAAGCAACGATGAAGGCCGCGATTGAGACCTTCAAGAGCACACAGACCTGGTGATCCCGGCGGTTCGCCGCACTCGATACCGCAAGTGCTAACTTTTATGTCAGGTACACTTTATGTCAGGTACAAAGGAACTTAAAACCCAGATCACCAGCATCAAGAGCACTCAGAAGATCACCAAGGCGATGGAAATGGTGGCAATGAGTCGGATGCGGCGAACGCAGGAGCGGATGGCCAGGGGCCGGCCGTACTCGGATCTGATTCGCTCGGTGATTGGTCACGTGGCCCACGCGTCGCCGGAGTACCGGCACACGTTTATGGTGGAGCGGGAGGTCAAGCGCGTCGGCTTCATCGTGATCACGACGGACCGCGGACTGTGCGGTGGTCTCAACATCAACTTGCTGAAAGCCGTGGTCAACGCCATGCAGGAGTGGGACAGCAAGGATGTGGAGATTGATCTCTGTCTGATCGGCAACAAAGGTGTGCAGTTTTTCAATAGTTACGGCGGCAACGTTATCGCTTCCGGCAGTCACCTGTCTGAGACGCCCGTTCTCAGCGATCTGATCGGCAGTATTAAAGTGATGCTTGACGCGTTCGAAGAAGGCCGCGTGGACAAGGTCTTCCTTGCCAACAACCTCTTTGTCTCAACGATGACGCAGGAGCCGGTGGTCTCGCAGCTTCTGCCGCTGAATCCGGATTCCGACGCGTCGCTTGATCACCGCTGGGATTACCTTTACGAACCTGACGCCCACGATCTGCTTGACGGTTTGCTCACCCGCTTTCTGGAGTCTCAGGTCTACCAGGCGGTCGTGGAGAACGTCGCGTGCGAACAAGCGGCCAAGATGATCGCCATGAAGGCTGCGACCGAGAGTGCGGGCGAGCTGATCGATGAGCTGCAACTCATCATGAACAAGGCGCGACAGTCGAGTATTACCCAGGAGCTCGCTGAAATTGTGGGTGGCGCGGCGGCGGTATAACGGCCTGCTTTCAGGCGCAGAAAACAGATTAAGACAAGTGGCCTGCCGGGCAGGCGACCAAGACCTTCTAGAGAGGAAAGTGTAATGGGCAGTGGCAAGATCGTATCGGTGATTGGTGCCGTGATCGACGTGGAATTCTCGCGCGACGAGGTTCCTCAGGTCTATGACGCGTTGATGGTGACAGGCCCGGAATTGACGCTGGAAGTCCAGCAGCAGTTGGGTGACGGTGTTGTGCGAACGATCGCCATGGGCAGTTCCGAAGGGCTGAGTCGCGGCCTTGACGTGACCAACACGAACGAGCCGATCATGGTCCCCGTGGGTGAAGAAACCCTTGGGCGCATCATGGACGTGCTCGGCAAGCCGATTGATGACCGCGGCCCGATTGGCGAGAAAACGCGGATGCCCATCCACCGCGCGCCACCGTCCTATGAAGAGCAAGCCGGCAGCATGGAAATCCTTGAGACGGGGGTTAAAGTCATCGATCTGATTTGCCCGTTCGCCAAAGGCGGCAAGGTTGGCCTCTTCGGTGGTGCCGGCGTTGGCAAGACCGTCACGATGCTTGAGTTGATCAACAACATCGCCAAAGAGCACAGTGGCTTGTCAGTGTTTGCCGGCGTGGGTGAGCGAACCCGCGAGGGCAACGACTTCTACCACGAGATGCAGGATGCGAAGGTCATTGACAAGATTGCGATGGTCTTCGGGCAGATGAACGAGCCGCCGGGCAACCGTCTGCGGGTCGCCTTGTCCGGTCTGACGATGGCCGAGAAGTTTCGGGACGACGGCCGAGACGTTTTGCTGTTTGTCGACAACATCTACCGATACACACTCGCCGGGACGGAAGTATCGGCCCTCCTCGGGCGGATGCCCTCGGCTGTTGGTTACCAGCCGACCCTTGCCGGCGAGATGGGTGCGTTGCAGGAACGCATCACGACGACAAAGGACGGGTCGATCACATCGGTGCAGGCGGTGTATGTACCGGCTGATGACCTGACCGACCCGTCGCCCGCGACCACGTTCGCGCACCTTGATTCAACGGTGACGTTGTCCCGCGACATCGCGTCGCTCGGCATCTATCCCGCGGTCGACCCGCTCGATTCCACGAGCCGCCAGCTCGACCCGCTCGTGGTGGGCGAGGAGCACTACGATGTTGCGCAGGGCGTACAGGAAGTGCTGCAGAAGTATAAGGAACTGAAGGACATCATCGCGATTCTGGGGATGGACGAGCTGTCGGAAGAAGACAAGCAAACAGTCTACCGCGCACGAAAGGTGACGCAGTTTTTCTCTCAGCCGATGCACGTTGCAGAGGTGTTTACCGGTGCACCGGGCATTTACGTGTCGCTCGCGGATACGGTTCGGAGCTTTAGGGCGATCCTGGATGGCGAGTGCGACGACCTTCCGGAGCAGGCGTTTTACATGGTGGGCAACATCGAACAGGCCCGGGAGCGCGCGAGCGAAGTGTAACGGGCGGGCGAATGTTAATTGCGACTCTGGCAGATGGGCAGATATAAGCGGATAGATTGTTATGGCAAATAAGGTCCGATGCAACATCGTGAGCGCTCAAGAGCAAATCTTCAGTGGCGATGTGGAGATGGTGGTGGCAACAGGCACACTCGGCGAGCTGGGAATCTATCCCGGACACACTGCGCTGCTGTCTGGCATCAAGCCTGGGCCTATCAAGCTCGTGCTTGAGGGGGGCGAAGAAGAGATGTTCTTTGCGTCGGGCGGCTTTATCGAAGTGCAGCCATCGGCGATCACTATTCTTGCCGACACCGCGCTGCGTGCAGACGACCTGGATGAGGCCGCCGCGATTGCCGCGCAACAGGAGGCCGAGCGCCAACTCAGTGATCAAAAGTCTGATTTCGACTACACGCGGGTCCAGGCTAACCTGCAAGAGCAGGCGGCGATGCTCCGCACCGTACGCAGGTTCCGCGACCAGCGACGGTAGCTAACGGCCGGTTTCGTTCCGAATCAGATATAAAAAGGGGTGACATTCGTGTCCCCTTTTTTTGCCTTTTCCCCTCTACCGTCCGGCGTAACTGACTTTGGAGCGTCGTTCTCTGGTGGAGGCGTCGCCCGGGTTGGCCAACGGACGGCTTTTGGCTGGTTGCCGGCCGGAGTAAACTCTTCGCCCCGAATAAGCGACGTCGCATCTGGCATTAGAAATATGGCCCTAGAAATCATCATCCTCGCTGCCGGCATGGGCAAGCGCATGCAATCCGACCTGCCGAAGGTGCTGCACCCCATCGGCGGCAAGCCGATGTTGCAACACCTGATCGACAATACGCGACAGGTCAACGCCGCGCGTATCCATATCGTGATTGGCACCGGTGGTGAGCAGGTCCGGTCAGCGCTGGCGGCCGACGACATCAACTGGGTCATTCAGAGCGAGCAGTTGGGGACTGGCCATGCGGCCCTGCAGGCGTTGCCCGCGTGTGATCCTGCCAACGATGTATTGATACTGCTGGGTGATGCCCCGCTCGTGCAGAGCGGCACGATGCGATCACTCCTGGACCTCGGTGCTGATCTCGCGCTCTTGACCGTACGCGTTCCGGACCCAACTGGGTATGGACGCATCACCCGCGCTGACAACGGCACCGTGCGGAGCATTGTCGAACAGGGCGATGTTACCGAACAAGAGAACCTGATCGACGAAATTAACACCGGCGTGATGGCGGCCAGGGCGAGTGACTTTTTGCGATGGTTGGACGACGTAACACCGGACAACGCCCAGCGTGAATACCAGCTTACCGACGTGGTCCGGATCGCGGCCGCTGGCGGCGAATCTGTCCAGTCATTCGTTGCGGCCGATCCGGCCGAGGTGGCAGGCGTCAACGACCGCGTCAAGCTCGCTGAATCCGAACGTGTTTTCCAGCGTTGGGTGGCGAGGGATCTCATGCTTGCGGGTGCAAGCCTCGCTGACCCTGCGCGAATCGACGTGCGCGGCAAGCTGACCGTCGGGCGTGACGTTGAGATCGATGTTAATTGCGTGTTCGAGGGCGAAGTTCACCTGGCGAGTGGCGTGCGGGTGATGGCGAACTGTTGCATCAGTGACTCGTCCATTGGAGAAGGTTCCGTCGTGAAACCCAATAGCGTCGTGGACGGGGCAGTGGTGGAGTCGGGTTGCAGCGTCGGTCCATTCGCGCGGCTTCGACCGGGGGCCCATCTCGAAGACCAGGTGGCAATCGGCAACTTTGTGGAGGTCAAGAAGAGTCACGTTGGCCGTGGCACGAAGGCGAGCCATCTCGCTTATCTGGGCGATGCAACCATTGGTCGCGACGTCAATATCGGCGCTGGTACCATCACCTGCAACTATGATGGAGTGAACAAGCATCCAACGACGATCGGTGACGATGTTTTTGTCGGCACCAACACGTCGCTGGTTGCCCCCGTCACGATTAGCGATGGGTCGACCATTGCTGCGGGATCCACGATTACCAGGAACGTTGCCGAAAACGCCCTCGCCCTCGGTCGTGCACGCCAGGTGCAAAAATCGAACTGGCCGCGTCCGGTGAAGAAGAGCTGATCTTTGGACGCCCGGCCGATTCATAAATTGGGGTAAGAGGAGCAGGTTAATGTGCGGAATTGTTGGTGCGGTGACCCGCCGCGCCGTGGCTGGAATCCTGCTTGAAGGTTTGCAGCGGCTCGAATATCGCGGCTATGACTCGGCCGGTCTTGCCGTCCTGGACGGTTCCGGGTCGCTCGCGCGTGTTCGTCGCACGGGCAAGGTCAGTCAATTGCGCGACGCGGTTGGCCCGGACCTGCCCGGTCAGACTGGCATCGCACACACGCGGTGGGCCACCCACGGCAAGCCAACGGAGGCTAATGCGCATCCACACGTCTCGGGCACCCGTGTCGCCGTGGTCCACAACGGCATCATTGAAAACCACGATGTTCTGCGTACCGAGTTGACTCAGGCGGGCTACGAATTCGCGTCAGAGACCGACACGGAAGTCATCGCGCATATGATTCATCGCGAGGTCGAGCGCTCCGGCAACTTTCGTCTGGGGGTCAGCAAAGCACTCATGCAGCTCGACGGCGCGTACGCCATCGGTGTACTGCACCTCGATTATCCGGACACCCTCATCGCGGCCCGCAAAGGCAGCCCCCTCGTCGTCGGCCTCGGCATCGGCGAGAATTTTATCGCGTCGGACCCGCAGGCCTTGCGACCCGTCACTGACCGCTTCATCTTCATTGAAGAAGGCGAGGTCGTCGAGTTGAGCGCCGGGGACGTTTCCATCTATGGCCTCAGCAGCGAGTCCGTGCGTTCGCGCGCGGTCAAACTTGATGATCGCTCGGACCCTACCGACAAAGGCAACTACCGGCACCACATGCTGAAGGAGATCTTTGAGCAGCCGACGTCCGTTGCCGCGACCCTCGACCAGCGGCTCACGGAGACGCGCGTGCTCGACGCCGCATTTGGTCATGGCTCGGCCGACATCTTCAAGCAGACCGAGGCGGTGCAACTGGTCGCGTGTGGCAGCAGCTACTACGCGGCGATGGTGGCCCGCTACTGGATGGAGGAACTCGCGGGTATTCCCTGCTCGGTCGAGATAGCGAGCGAGATTCGATACCGCTCGGTCGCCGTGTTGCCGAAAACGCTGCTCGTCACCATCTCGCAGTCCGGGGAAACGGCTGACTCGCTCGCGGCGCTGCGAAATGCGACCGACGATGCTTACCTTGCGACCCTCGGCATCTGCAATGTTCCAAACAGCACGCTGGTCCGCGAATGCGACCTAACCCTCATGATCCAGGCCGGGCCGGAGATCGGTGTCGCGTCGACCAAGGCGTTCAGCAATCAGCTCGCCGATTTACTGATGCTTGTGCTCGCGATTGGTAAGCATCATGGACTCAGTCCGGAGCTTGAAGCGGAATTGGTGCAAGCCTTGCGATCGTTGCCCGCGATTCTCGATGAGGTACTCAAGATCGATGGGCGCGTCCAGGAGATCGCGGAGCACTTTGTTGAGAAAGACCACGCACTCTTTCTCGGTCGCGGCAGTCACTATCCGATCGCGCTCGAGGGCGCGCTGAAGTTGAAAGAAATCTCCTACATCCACGCAGAGGGTTACCCGGCCGGCGAACTGAAACACGGGCCACTCGCGCTCGTTGATGATGACATGCTGATTGTCTGCGTCGCGCCGGATGATGCGTTGCTTGAGAAGCTGAAGAGCAATCTGCAGGAGGTGCGCGCTCGCGGCGGACAGCTCTATGTGTTTGCTGAGGAGACCGCAGGATTCAAAAGCGAAGACGGCTGCACGGTGGTGACCCTGCCCGGCAGTCATGCGGTGACGTCACCGCTGGTGCACACCATACCGATGCAGTTGCTCGCCTATCACGTGGCGGTGCTGCGTGGGACGGATGTTGACCAGCCCCGCAATCTGGCGAAATCAGTGAC
>CAVOBC010000268.1:0-6715 GCA_963693635.1 Gammaproteobacteria bacterium
GCCGTCAATGTTGAACCGGCGGTAATCGGATTTCAGCGGACCGTCGCCGTCGAAGACAACGCAGGACGCAACGGTCGCCTCGCCGGCGCTGTGGGAGATGTCGAAGCACTCCAGACGTTGCGGCATGACCTCCAGCCCAAGGGCATCCTGCAATGCCTCGAAGCGACTTCTGACGTTATCGCGATTAGACAGATGCGTGCCGAGCGCCTGTTCCGCGTTCGTCGTGGCGAGGCCTAGCCAGCGACGGCGGTGGCTCCTGACCGAGTCTGAAATGGCGACTTTGCGCGCACTGTTCGTTGCAAGCGCGGCTGTCAATAGGTCGCGTTCGGCCAGCGCCGCATTGACGACGATCTCTCCCGGCATGTCCCGTCCACCCTGGCCGGAGAGATAAAACTGCGGGATGAATGCGGCCAGCACATCCGCGGCTGACAGCAACAAGCGCTGCGCAGGGAAATAGGTCTTGTTGCCGAGCATGCGGCCACCGCGGATGTACATCACCAGAACGCAGATACCGCCCGGATTCACCACGGCCGCAATGACGTCAATGTCCCCGTGGCCGCCGACGACATACTGCTGCTCCTGGATTCTTTGCAGGTGGCTGATCTGGTCGCGATAGACCGCAGCCCGCTCGAACGCAAGTTCTGCCGCAGCGGTTTCCATGCGTACCGCGTAATCCTCCAGTATCTGCACGCTCTTGCCTTCCAGAAACCTCGCCGCGTCATCCACGTCATCAGCATATTGCGCCGGCTCAACCAGATCGCAGCATGGCCCCGAGCAGCGCTTTATCTGGTACTGCAGGCAGGGACGCGTACGGTTTTTGAAGAATGTGTCCTCGCACTGCCGGACCCGGAATACCTTCTGCAGGATGTTGAGACTGTCACGCACCGAGTAGGCGCTGGGGAACGGTCCGAAATAGCGACCCTTACGCTTCTGCGCACCTCGATGAAATGCAAGTCGGGGGTATTCGTCTTCGCTCGAAAGGTAAATGTACGGATAGGATTTGTCGTCGCGGAAGACAATGTTGTACGGGGGCTTCAGCTCCTTGATCAGGCTCTGCTCGAGGAGCAGGGCTTCGGTCTCGCTTGCCGTCACGGTTACTTCGATGCGCTGGATGCGACCGACCAGCGCCAGGGTCTTGTTGTCGAGTGCCTTGTTCCTGAAGTAGCTGGAGACCCGCGCCCGCAGGGATTTGGCTTTGCCGACATACAAAATGGCATCGGCCTCGTCAAACATCCGATAGACGCCGGGCCGGAGCGGCAGTTGCTTGACGTAAGGCGCAGGCTCAAACCGTGACTTTCGGGATGCGGGGCGAGCGCTGTCATCAGCAGCACCAGTCGGGAGGTCCACCGCAGGTGTGTCAGGGGGTGACATCTCCCCGTCAGACACGCTGGGCGGCACCGACTCGGTTGGCGGCAACGTCACCGCGGCATCGGTGCCAGTCTCCGCCACCCCGCCTTTCTTCTCATCAATCGTCATGATCTGTCCGGCACGGTTGTCGCGTGTCCGTTAGTGCGTCCATCGATATACCAATCTAACAACGACCAGCGTGGATGTCCGACTCGAATGAATCGCTTCGCATAAAGAAGCGGACGCGGGACCGCCCCGTGACCGAGCAGGACCTGGGTGTGCGGCTCGACCAGGTGACCTCTGCGGCGTCGTTACGGCCTTGCATGACCGGCGCGCATCCAACCAGGATCACGGTCGCCCGAGCAGCCCTGCGGCGCGATCTATCACCGCCGCGAACTGGGGCTCCGTCAGACGGCGAGTGTGAATGTTATAGCGGCTGCAGTGATAGGAGTCCAACAGGAAAAGACCCCGATGCGGTTGCCACAGGGCGCCGTGTTGGAATCGATAGCGCCCGGGTTCGATCGCCAGCGCCTCAACCACCGCTTTGTGGGCGATGACACCCAGCGCGAGTATGACCGCGGGCAAGCCCGCCTGATGACCCGCTTCCCGCAGGGCCAGAATCTCGTCCGCCAGGTAAGGCTGACAGCGCCGCACTTCGGCCAGACTCGGTCGGTTCTGTGGCGGCAGACATTTGACCGCGTTGGTGATCCGCACGGCCGTCGGCACAGATGCGAGCCGGCGCCGCAGAACCGCTCCGGCGTCGTCGCCATAGAACGGCGCGCCCATCCGGTTAGCGCCCTCTGCCCCGGGCGCGAGCCCAACCACCAGCAGGCGCGCGTCATCCGGACCCGCGGCGGGGACTGGCCGCGCCCAATAGTCTGCAGTGCTCGCCGCTTCGCGCCGATGACGGACCAGGCGCGGGCAACGTCGGCAGTCGTTCAGGCGCCGCTCAGACATCTACGGCTCCCGGCAGATCGACATGCGGCACCGTATTTTTCGGTCCACTGTTTTTTGGTCCACTATTTTTGGTCCACTATCTATTCTTGGTCCCCTGAAAAGTTCTCGCGACCAAACGTGACCAAACAACCGCATTCCATGCGCACTTCGCATCGTGGCGCAGTAAGCGAACCGGAGTTGCTGGTAGAAATTAAGTCGAGCGTCATGCGCGCGACTGCTGATCATATGACACCTGATTAGGCGGCTCTTTTAAACACCGCCTCGTCAAAAGTCGAGCATGTGATCGCGACCGGAGCTTGCTTTCTTTGGAGGCAGTCAGGCGACCTTCGGAGGCAGTCAGGCGACCGCTTCGGCGTTGATCAGACCATACTTGATCGCCATCTTCGTCAGGGTGACATCGTTCCTGATACTGAGCTTCTCGAAAATTCGGTAACGATAGCTATTGATGGTTTTGGAGCTAAGGCTGAGGTTCTTTGAGATCTCGGGCACCGTGTGGCCGCCAACAACCATCATGGTGATCTGCATCTCGCGGCCCGAGAGCAGTTCGAAGGGCGATGAGTCTTTGCTTGAGTACGGGCGCAGGGCCAATTGCTGCGCGACGTCTGTGCTGATGTACCGTTGGCCGGCACAGACGGTTCGAATCGCGCGGACAATCTCACTGACGTCTGCGCGCTTGGTGAGGTACCCCGCCGCACCAACACCCATGAGTTGCGACGGATGCGGCTCTTCTTCGTAGACAGTGACCGCAATCACCTTCACGTCTTCATTTCCCCGGATACACCGCTTGGTTGCTTCAAGACCACCCATCCCCGGCATTTGCACATCCATGAGGATCACATCGGGACGCAACTGCCTTGATTTCTCCACGGCTTCCTCACCGCTCGCCGCCTGCCCCACAACCTCAATGTCCGATTCATCGGAAAGAAGACGCGCAGTGCCGACACGGACAAGCTGATGATCATCAACGACCAGAACTTTGATCACAGTTTTCCCTCGTAAAGAGAAGCGAAATCAAACATAAACTGACGTTGCCGATAATGGAAGGGCGGACACCACGAGCGGCTGTACGCAAGGGCTGCAATCCGCTCCGGAGATCTCTGTTTTCTGGCTGGGAAATCGGCCACACGTGTGCGACATCCGCCCGACGTGGTCAGCCGCGCGTTCGCCAGACTCCCGGATGATGGGCCGTCGTTGCCCCTCCATCACGCCTGGTCGCCGCGCGACACTTAAGTCAGGACCCGCATGGACCCCAACATCTTCCCCTTCTCATCTTCCCCGCTCATCCGGACTCGCCGCCGCGTCATCCCTGTGAAACAACCAGACGCGGGCTACTCCGGTCTTCACATGCGTCGCTCGTCAGGGTTTTCCCTGCGCCCGCCCAACTCGGCTCTCGGCGAGACACGCGCTGTTAACGACCAGTAAATGCCTGCAGGCCCGTTTGCGCCCGGCCCAGGATGAGGGCATGAATGTCGTGAGTGCCTTCGTAAGTGTTGACCGTTTCCAGATTCAGAACGTGCCGGATCACCTCATACTCATCCGAAATGCCGTTGCCCCCATGCATATCACGCGCCATCCGAGCAATATCGAGCGCTTTGCCGCAGTTGTTGCGCTTCATGAGCGAGATATTCTCGATCGGGCAGTTGTCGTCGTCCATCAACCGACCGATGCGCAGACAGCCCTGCAGGCCGAGCGTTATCTCGGTCTGCATGTCGGCCAGCTTTTTCTGGATCAACTGGTTCGCTGCGAGCGGGCGTCCGAATTGCGTTCGCTCCAGCGTGTAGTTTCGAGCCGCATGCCAGCAGCACTCGGCGGCGCCCATGCTGCCCCAGGCGATGCCATAACGTGCCTTGTTCAGGCAGCCAAATGGTCCGCCGAGGCCCTTGGCATTGGGCAGCAGATTCGCGTCCGGAATCTCGACGTTGTCCAACACGATCTCGCCCGTGACTGACGCCCGCAGGCTGAATTTGCCCTCGATTATGGGCGTTGAGAAACCGGCCATCCCACGCTCGACAATGAAACCCCGAATGACGCCGTCAAGCTTGGCCCAGATCACGGCGATGTCCGCGATGGGCGAGTTGGTTATCCACATTTTCGCGCCATTGAGCACGTAGCCGCCGTCGATTTTGTCCGCGCGCGTGACCATGCCGCCCGGGTCGGAGCCGTGGTCGGGCTCCGTCAACCCAAAGCAGCCCACCCACTCGCCGGTCGCCAGCTTCGGCAGATAGCGTTTGCGCTGGTCCTCGTCGCCATAGGTATAGATTGGATGCATGACCAGCGACGACTGCACGCTCATCGCAGAACGGTAGCCGCTGTCGACCCGTTCGACCTCGCGCGCGGCGAGGCCATAACAAACGTAGTTGACGCCAGAGCCGCCATATTCCACCGGCAGGGTTGGACCAAGCAGTCCGAGTTCGCCGAACTCGTTCATGATCTCGCGATGGAAAAATTCGTCGCGGTACGCCTGCTGCACGCGGGTCAGCAGCTTCTCCTGGGCATAGTCATGTGCGGTTTTCTGGACAAGGCGCTCGTCCTCGGTCAATTGTTCGTCCAGGAAGAACGGGTCGTCCCATTTGAAATTTGCCATTGTCGAATCTCCGTACGCCAAGGGTCGGTCATGAAAGCGCGCGATTATAGCGTTGTTGAACTGCAGACCGGCAGCCACATTCGAAATGGCTCTGCCATCCGTTGACGGAGGGTTTATGGCGGGTATTCGAGAAAGCCCGCATCGCGTGAATACCGATCGTCCCATGCGGATGTCACCGCGCTCCTTTCAAAACAAAACCGGAATAACTTCCGCCCTATCATTTTTTATTAATCAATATATTACATCACGTTATTCGCGTGATTTATCATCGTTATTCATCATCAATGGATCAACGGATTTTATGGACGATACCAGACGATGAACCGACCCGCGCAACCCCGTAACAGAGCATGCCACCTCCTGGCGACGCAGCGGACTCCAGGCGCGACGAACGTTGCCCTTTTTTGCGCGCAAGCCAAAGTCCAAGTCACGTTACAAACCAGGGCTAAATGCTTGTTTTTGCTCAGAGCTGTATTCGAAACTGATGGACCGATTGCGTTGACAGACAACCTGCTGTTACGCGATAGTTACCGGTCATTGAACGAACATCGGAGGCTCTCTTCTCCGTGCGCGTCCTGCGTGTGCGTCCTCCGTGTGCACAAAAGGTCAGCACGAAACAGGAAGGGCGTCCCCATCCCGCGGGGGAATCGCCACCCGAGAGCAACCGAGAACGGCGACCCAACGCGGACAGAATACGTCCATCCGCATGGCCCGGACCCAAGGAGACAACAATGGCGGCACGCGCAACCGGCACCGGAATGATTTCCTTCGGTATGGTCTCCATACCGGTCAAGCTATTTTCCACTACAGACTCGACCAGCGCGGTTCGATTCAACATGCTGCGCAAAGACGGCTCCCGTCTGAAACAGCAGTACGTTTCTGTCGCCGACGGCGAACTTGTCGAACGCGAAGATCGCGTCAAAGGCTACGAATTCTCCAAGGGCCAATACGTGCTCTTCACGCCCGACGAGATCAAGGCCATGGACGTCAAGTCCACCAACGAGATTGAGATCGCAGAATTCATTCCTGCAGATCAAGTTAACTCACTGTATGTGGAAAAGGTCAACTTCCTGGGGCCGGACAAAGGCGCGGCCCGGTCCTACCACCTGCTGGCGGCCGCGATGCGCAAGACCGGCAAGTCCGCTCTCGCCAAATACGCCGCGCGCGGCAAACAATACCTGGTGCTAATCCACCCGCTGGATGACGGACTTGTCATGATTCAATTGCGCCATCACGAAGAGCTACGCACCATGGATGAGGTTGAGATTCCGGATGCGGAGATCAAGGATGAAGAACTAGCGCTGGCAATTCAACTCGTGGAGCAGGTTTCAAACGAGAAGTTTGAGCCCGAGAATTACCGCGACGAAGTGCGCGATCACATCGCGGAAGTGATCGAGCAAAAAGTGAACGGCCAGGAAATCGTCGTTCAACCGGAAGAGCAGAACGAGACCAAGATCATCGACATCATGGAAGCCCTGAAGGCCAGCTTGAAGGCTCAGAAAGATGATGACGGCAAGAAGCCTGCTTCGGCCCAGAAAAAGGCCGTCCCTAAAAAAAGAGCAGTAAGTCCAAAGCGGCTGCCAGGTAAGGCGGTCTAGCAAGCGTTGGCGGGGCTGCCCGCAAGGATAGTTATTGATCGCTTCGACAGCCACTTCCGCGTGAGGTCACCATGAAAGGGTACAGCACCCGGGAGGTCGGCGAACTGCTCGACATGCCGCAGGAAACGGTGCGCGAGATCGCGCGCAGCGGCGCGCTTGAGCCAGAACGCGGACCCGGCCTGCACTATCGTTTCAGCTTTCAGGACATCATCATCCTGCGCACGGCCCG
>CAVOBC010000269.1:0-6697 GCA_963693635.1 Gammaproteobacteria bacterium
GGGGAATACCGATTTGACTTCGTCATACTCCAATCCTCTCAAGATTTGGAGTCTCCGGGAATCCCGGTGCGGTTCAGGGAGACCGGGTCGTCATGCCACAAACGTGGGTGATTGCCGGTCGTTTCATTGGATCATCAACCAGCGACCCGATTTATGAAACTGTCTGCCTTGATATGCGCATAATCTATATTATGTTAAATATGGTCTTGATTCAGTATGCCAAATACAGCATGTTGATTGGGCAATGTTGTTAAGACTGCTCAGGAACCCGTCGGGGACACGGTGGTGAACCATTCTGCGAAGCACCACCCGTGGCCCGTGACGAAGCGGGTGCTGCTGATTGTTGTGTGCGTCTTTCATGCGGCCGGTGCCCCAGGTGCCGCCGCGCCATCTGCACAGCCAGCTACAACCCCTGCGCCAAAGTCTGCGACGATCCCTGCGAATACCTGTGCCAATACCTTTACCAATACCTCTCCGACGCCACCTGCGCGGATATCTGAATCAACTCTCGGAAACACGCTGCAATACGACCTAGCGGGTCTGTTTGCGCCCGCCGTGATCCGGGTCGACACATGGGGAATCGCGCATATTGAGGTCGTGCGGGACGCCGACGCGTTTTTCGTGCAGGGCTTCAACGCAGCGCGCGCACGCCTCTGGCAGATGGACCTCTGGCGGCGGCGAGGACTCGGGCTACTTTCCGGTGCTTGGCCGCGCGTACGTCGACAAGGACACGGTTGCGCGTCTCCTCCTGTATCGCGGCGATCTGGGGGCTGAATGGGCTGCCTACCGGCCAGATACTGAAGACGTGCTCAACCGCTTCGTCGCCGGCATCAATGCCTACATCTATCTTGCGACAGTGGGCCACGTGCCGATGCCTGCCGAATTTGAGTGGCTGGGGTATGCGCCGACGCACTGGTCCCCCGGGGATGTGGTAAGAATTCGAACCAACGGTTCGCCAAGAAACATAGCGGCCGAGATCGCTCGCACCTACACGGTTTGCCAGTACGGACTCGGTGTTGATGTTATGCGGCAGGTGCTGACGCCGGACTGGACGACCCGGGTGCGGGAAGGCCTCGACCCGTGCGAGGTGCCGCTTGAGGGCGCCCGCACCTATGCGCTCGGCCGCTCGGTCGTCGATTTTAGCCGCGCGCGCCAGTTCCAGGTGCCGGGCGCCCTCGCCGCTCCCTTTGCCGCCCCCTTGGCCGCTCCTCTCACAAGAAGTGCGATCGCCCTCGGGCCGGGACTGACAGCCCTGGTAGGCCAGGATCTCGCGGAGCGGGCAGGTAGCTGCAGCAGCAACTGGGTGGTCGGCCCGGGCCTGACGGCAAGCGAACGGTCCGCATCGCGCGCTCACGATGCCGTCGATTCGCTATCTCAGCCACGTGAGGGGGCGGGGGATCAACGTTATCGGAGCGGGCGAGGCGGCGGCGCCCGGCCACAACGGACAGGTCGCATTCGGTCTCACCGTGTTTCCTGCCGACCAGGAAGACTTGATGGTCTATGAGTTGCAGCGCGGCAAGTACCAATACCAGGGTGCGTGGACGGAATTCACTTCTGAGAAAGAAGTGATCCTGGTCGCCGATACACCGCCCGTACATCGCCTCCTGTACTTCTCGGTACACGGCCCGGCGCTGTATCAGGATGACCGCGCCGGGCGCGCGTTCGGTCTTCGCAGCGTTCTGTCAGAACCCGGTTCGGCACCTTATCTTGCCGCCCTTGGCTACCTGGGTGCGACTAATGTGCGCGACTTCGCCAAATCGCTCGAACGATGGGACAGCCCGGGCGAGAATCACTTGTTCGCGGATGTGGCAGAAAACATTGGCCTGCGGCCCGCCGCCATGATTCCTGCGCGGACTGACCATGATGGTCTGATGCCCGTACCCGGCGACGGTCGTTTTGAGTGGCATGGCACCTACGAGCCGGGCTTGCTGCCGACAACGATCAACCCGGACAAGGGCTGGCTCGTTTCTGCGAATGCCCTCTCCTGGCCGGCGAACTTTCCGTTTGCCGAAAAGCCGGTCGATTTCGAGTGGGCCAGCCCGTGGCGCATCATGCGCATCGAGGAGGTTCTTGCGGGCACGAAACAACACCCCCTCGTCGATTCGCTGGCGCTGCAGCAAGACGTCGTGTCCATCCCCGCCCGGCGCGTGCTTGGCCGCATGGACCTGGCGGACTTACCCCTGGTTGCCCACGCGTTGTTTGTGGCAGCAGGGCGAGGCGGTTCCCCTGCTCTTCTCGCGGGCAGCGATCCTTGCCAATACCCAAACACGCATCGACCTCGTGCCTGCCGCGCAATCGAACTCGACGCCCGGGGGTCAGTAAGGTTCGATCAAGCGGGTGGCCTGCGGGACGTGACGTGGATCACGGGCGGCGGCTGCTCTGGGTCATATGCTGCTTTGCGCCATATGCTGCTTTGGGCCATATGGTAGTGTCCGCGTTTCAGACCGGTTGATCGAAGGGACGATCTGATGGACGTCGAGGCAAGTGAATTCACCCGGCTTCTTTGCGCCGGGACGCCGTTGATTGACGTGCGCGCGCCTGTTGAGTTCAACAAGGGGACGTTGCCGCATGCCGTCAATTTGCCGATTCTGAACGACGACGAGCGACGTCGGGTTGGTATTTGTTACAAGGAGCACGGTCCCGAAACCGCCACGCGTCTGGGCCATCGGATCGTTTCCGGAAAGACCCGTACCGAGCGGATTGCGCAGTGGACCACGTTCCGCAACCGGTTCGCTGATGTCTGTCTCTACTGCGCCCGCGGCGGGCAACGCTCAACGATTGCAGCCGACTGGATGCGCGAGCAGGGTGCGCCGGTACGCCGCATTGTGGGCGGGTTCAAGGCCCTCCGGCGACATCTGCTGGACGCGACCGAGCGTTTGGCAAGCGGACCGTTGCTGATCGTGGGCGGGCAAACCGGATGCGGCAAGACCGCCCTCCTCGGCCAGATTGAGCACGGGCTCGACCTCGAGGGGCACGCGAATCATCGGGGCTCGGCGTTCGGCCGGCGGTTGACGCCGCAGCCGAGCCAGGTGATGTTCGAAAATACGCTCGCAATCGCGTACCTGCGGCTCGAGTTGGCAGGCCTTCAAGGTCGATGTCCGGTATTCGAGGATGAGAGTCACACGATTGGTGCGATTGCGCTGCCACCTCACCTTTTCAGCGCGATGAAGCGCGCGAGGCTGGTACTGATCGAAGCCGACGCGGACGAGCGCGCCTGGCACATCTACGATGAGTACGTGGTGCAGCAACGGGCGGAGTTCGTAGCGGCGCACGGCGACGGCGGCGTGGATGCGTTTGCTGATTACCTGCTGAACAGTCTTGATGCGATATCAAAACGTCTTGGCGGTGAGCGTCACGCACGAATCCGCAGTTTGATGACGGCTGCGATCGCCAATCATGAGCGGACCCCGGAGCGGCACCTCGCGTGGATCAGCGCGCTGCTCGCCGACTATTATGACGGCATGTACGACTATCAGATTGAGCGCAAGAGCGAGCGGATAGCCTTTCGCGGCAGCTTCGATGACGTGCTGGCGTGGGTGCGCACTTACAGACCGAGTGCGATGGACTGAAACTGCGCGCGAAATGGCTGCTCGGGCACCGCGAACTTGGCCCAGACTTCCTCGATCGACAGCGGTTTGCTGAACAGATATCCCTGCAGGATGTCGCAACTGGATGACTCGAAGAAGCGGATCTGTTCCTCGGTCTCTATACCCTCTGCGACGTTTCGCAGCCCCAGGCTCGATGACATCATCAGGATGGCGTTGATAATCGACTCGGTTGACGGGTCGAGACCGATATCCATGACAAAGCTGCGGTCGATCTTCACCGTATCGATCGGTAGCTGGTTGAGGTAACTGAGCGACGAGTACCCGGTGCCGAAATCGTCAATCGAGATGCCGACACCCAGTGCGTGGATGCGCTGCAGGGACCGCTCGGCGTGCCCTTCAACCGCCCTTTCAACCGCTCCTTCAACGTCAAATGCCCAGCCAATGGCGTGCCGACCGCTTCTTGCCGCTGCCCGCTGCGCCCTCGACGACGCGACCTGCGAATTGATGGTTGGCAAAGACCGGCTCCCGGTCGGGGTACGCGTGCGCATCAACAATGCGGATGCCCGGCAGCGCGCGATATTGACCCGCACGTTTCACCTGCTTGCGGACGGTGTTCTGAAGGAGTCTGCATTGCACTCGGTCGGTACCTTGGGTGCATTTGCCCTGGCCGTTAGATCCATGCGGGCGCAAACCACGCTGTCAGTGCTGAACAGCAGTCGCTACAGGGCTGCGATGGCACGCGAGGAGGCCGAGGAGCGTCGCGTGCGGCGGGAACAGGCGCGGCAGCAACGTGTCGCCCGGCAGGCTGCTGCCGACGCGCGCAGGCAGCGGGAGATGAATGAGGCGATTGGTTTATAGCGCGCGCCGCCGGCTTTTTGACGGAGAGCCAAGTCGACGGACAGCCAACCCGGCATCAGATCGGCTTGGGATGCACAAGCACCTGGCCGTGCCGACCCGGTTCGCCAATAGCGGGCGTGAACGCGCGGTCAGTAGCTCTTTTCCTGGCCCAGCACCTTCTCGGCGATGAATGACATGATGAGTTCCTGGCTGACCGGTGCGATGACGGGAATCATCACCTCGCGCAGGTACCGCTCAACATGGAATTCCTTTGCGTAGCCCATGCCGCCATGGGTTAGCACGGCGCGCTGGCAAGCACGGTGGGCGGCTTCGGCCGCAAGAAACTTTGCCGAGTTGGCCTCAGCGCCACAGGATTGGCCGGCGTCGTACAGGCTCGCCGCCTTGAATACCATCAACATTGCCGCTTCCAGCTCCATCCAGTTGACGGCGAGGGGATGCTGGATGCCCTGATTCTTGCCGATACTGCGATCGAAGACGATGCGTTCGCGGGCATAGTTCGATGCTTTTTCGAGCGCCACCTGCCCGATACCTACCGCTTCAGAGGCGATGAGGATCCGTTCGGGATTCAGCCCGTGCAGCAGGCACTGCCAGCCCTGCCCTTCAGCACCGATGCGATCGCCGCCCGGGACCTTCAGTTCGTCGATAAAAAGGGCGTTGGAATCGACCGCTTTGCGTCCCATCTTCTCGATCTCGCGCACCTCGATCTGATCCCGGTCAAGGTCGGTGAAAAAGAGGGTCAGACCATCGGTCGGCTTGGCGCAGTCTTCGAGAGCCGTCGTCCGGGCAATCAGGAGGATCTTGTTCGCCGTCTGGGCGGTGGTCGTCCACATTTTGCGGCCGGTGATTACGTAGTCATCGCCGTCACGAACGGCCTTGGTCGACAATCGTGTGGTGTTGAGGCCAGCATCGGGTTCAGTGACGCCGAAGCATGCCCGGTCCTGCCCCTTGATCAAGGGTGGTAGGAAACGCGCTTTCTGCTCGTCGTTACCGAAGACGACGATTGGATTTGGCCCAAAGAGGTTCAGATGGATCGCGGATGCGCCTGACAGGCACGCCCCCGACCGCGCAATGGTATGGGCGAGAAGCACGGCCTCGGTGATGCCGAGACCTGACCCGCCATAAGCTTCGGGCATTGCGATCCCCAGCCAACCGCCTTCGGTAATTGCGGCGACAAACTCCTCCGGAAAATTCCCGCTGCGGTCAACTTCGAGCCAGTAGTCATCGCCGAACTGATCGCAAACGCGCTGGACCGCCGCGCGAATCGACTCCTGATCCTGAGAAAGCTGGAAATCCATGGCTGAAGTCACCCGGTGCTGGCTACGAGAAAGGTGAAGAGGATACCGCAACCCGCTGGTCTTTTCCCACGGGCTGCGGGGTGGTACCGCGACGATTCGCAGGACGCAGTTGCTCAAAAATCAGTCACTTCTGCTATTTTTTTCCATGATGATTCCACGACTTTCTGATACTGGCTTGTTATGGTCCGCCAACGCTCTGGATTTGCCCTGCGGCGCGGCACAGGACGCCCAATGACGGATGTGGCCCCGCAACATCGGCATGCACGGATCGATACCTGATGGACAAGCCAAAACGCTCAGATTCCCGCAAGGCAAGGACCCGCCGTGCGCTGGTTGATGCTGCCCGCAATCTCGTCCTTGAACGGGGCAGCAACCAGGTCCTGATCGCCGAGATCACGTCTGCCGGCGCGGTCGGACTCGGCACGTTTTACAGCTATTTCGACACCAAAGAGGCGATCTTTGTGGCGGTTGTTGACGAGATGACCTGCGTCTTTCGAGACGCGCTTGACGAACGTCGTCAGCGCTTGAAAGATCCCGCGATGGTCGTCGCAGAGACCGTGCGGTTTTCACTCATCCAGGCGATCGAGAATCCAGACTTCTACAGATTCGTTGCCTGCGCAGGTTTGACTGATCGGGTCCTGACTGAAGCCTCCGACCAATGCCTTGCAGATCTTGAGCGCGGGCGAGACGCGGGGCGCTTCAAGCTCGACCGACCGGAGTACACGTGCTCGTTGCTGCTCAGCATGGTCAGGCACGTACCAGCGGGACTGTTGGATGGCAGCCTCGACAGTGCAGCGATTGAGGAGACGATTCGACTGATCCTCAGGATGCTCGGACTTCCCGACGTCGCGGCGCTTGCACACGCGCGCCAGCCGCAGCGACCGGTGGCCGCGGCGCGGCATGCGCTCTTGCCGCAAGTGTCCGCGCCTGCCGGGGGTGGAGGCAACAAGGTGGGGTGATCCGCAGGCCGACCGATCCACACATTTTTCCAAACTG
>CAVOBC010000270.1:0-6672 GCA_963693635.1 Gammaproteobacteria bacterium
GCACTCGGAAAGCAGCTGTAGAAATCCATCAGTTCAACGTCATCGATGCCGATGCCGGCGTTGACCAGCGCACTGACATGCGTGTCGAGCATGGATGGGCATGCCGCGAAGTCCGGGCGCTCCGACGCCCACCACCCAACCTTTTCACTCTGCGCGACGCCCCACCAGCAAACCCACTCAGACTCGTCAATCCCCAATGCCCGTGCCGCGGACGCCGAGTAAACGACAAGCCCGGCCGCTTGTTCGGTATTCAGAATCGCGTTCAGATACTTCGAGTATGGGAACGCTATCATCCGATTGGACGCTGTAACCGTGGTCAAATCGCTTGCACTTCTGCGCGTCCTGAACCAGGCATAGGGATTGTCGACGGCGACGTCGGTCATCGGTGCAAACAGCTCGCCCATGCGCTGCCGATGCGTTTCGAGGTCGATGCCGTCACGAGCACGCAGCGCGTTCTCGAACAAGGGGTAAATGTCTGGCGGAGCAGACAGCCCGTGGGCGCCCTCGAGTGCCGAGCTGCCGGGCTCGTCGCCGCCAAACAATCGGGCCTCGCCGTCACCGCCGCGCTGCCAGGAAAGCCGGACACCCTGCTTGATTGCGCCCATCAACACCTTGAGATTGTTGCAACCCGCAAGCAACGCAATGCGGCTGCGGCCAGCAGCGATCTCGACAGCAAGATGGTTTAGCATCTGCAAGCCAACTTGCCCACCGACCCCGGTGGTGAATTGCTCTCGCGGCGCTGCGCCGATTGAATCGGCAAGCAACGCGACTGGATTTTATGGATGCCAGCCGACGACGCCGACAAGCGCCACGGTGTCCAGCCGATCCGCGATGGATAACCGCGCCCTTGTACCCGCGATCGCACCGCGAGCAACCTCCGTTAGCATTGCCAATGGCTCCTTGTGACGCTCCACGGTGGCGTCGCGCTCAACGAGTTGATGTGTACCTACGATTACGGGCAATCTGGATTCATCTGGCACGAGCTATACCTCTTGTGTTAGGACCGTTCTTTGGGGGCCGGTGTGGGGGACTGTTGTGGGGACGGGCGTCCCCGAGGCCGACCCGCCCCAAAGGCTACGGCGCCGAACTCTCCGGCGCGACCGCGTGCGCACTAGCCCTCATCCTGTTTCTGGCGGGTGGCTGGATGATTGGGTTGTTGACAACATCCGGCCCTGTCATTGCGGACGCACAGGGATATTTGACTGGGCGACAATCATCCCCGTTATTTCGTTCTGGTGCTTATTGCTGGACGGCGTTTTCATCGGCGCAGCGAGTACTCGCGAGATGCGCACAGCTATGCTCGTTAGCGTCGTGGTCTATCTTGCCACCTGGTGGTTGCTCAGACCCTGGGGCAACGCCGGTCTGTGGGCCGCATTGTTTTGTCCTTTATATCGCACGCGGCGTGTCGCTCACCCTCTTCCTGCCACAACTCGTGCGATGCGCCGACGGCTGACGGACGTCATCACCTGACACGCGTTGATCGGGCCATGCACCCACCCGTCAGCCCTTGCGGGCCGCCGCGGCGAGCGCCTGGTCGATGTCCCACAGGATGTCATCGATACTCTCCAGACCGACCGAAATCCGGACCATGTCCGGTGTGACCCCGGCTGCCGCCTGCTCTTCATCGGACAGTTGACGATGCGTCGTCGATGCGGGGTGAATGATAAGGGTCTTGGCATCGCCGACGTTGGCGAGATGACTCAGAAACTGGGCGGCTTCAATGAACCTCACGCCGGCCTCGGCCCCGCCCCTGACGCCGAAGGTCAGGATGGACCCTGCGCCCTTCGGCAGGTATTTGAGTGCAAGCGCGTGGTAGGGATTATCCACAAGACCTGCGTATCGGACCCAGCTTACGCTGTCGTGGTTGGCGAGATGGTTGGCGACGGCTTCAGCATTCTGCACGTGGCGCTCCATCCTGAGATGCAGGGTCTCGAGGCCCTGCAGAAAGAGGAACGAGTTGAACGGTGACAAGCTCGCGCCTAACGTACGCAGCGTTTCGAGACGACACTTGCTGATGAAGCCGAAGTCGCCGAATGTTTCGTAAAAGCGCACCCCGTGATAGCCGCGTGATGGTTCTGTCATCTCCGGGAACTTGCCGTTGTCCCACGGAAAATGGCCAGACTCGACGATGACCCCGCCAATAGACGTGCCGTGACCACAAATGAACTTCGTCGCTGAATGCACAACGATGTCTGCGCCATGTTCGAATGGGCGGCACAGGTACGGACTCGCGAAGGTATTGTCTACCACGAGCGGCAAGCCGTGGCGATGACCGATCTCGGCGATGGCAGCGAGGTCCGCCACGTTGTTCGACGGGTTGCCGATTGTCTCGACAAAGAGCGCCTTGGTCCGCTCGTTGATTGCAGCCTCAAAGTTCTCCGGCACGTCCGGGTCGACAAAGTGGGTCGTGATACCCATGCGCCGGAACGTCACGTCAAACTGCGAATAGGTGCCGCCGTAAAGTGTGCTGGCTGATACCAGTTCATCACCTTGGCCCAGCAAGGTGAGGAGCGCCGTCATCTGTGCGGCAAGTCCGGAACCGACAGCCAGCGCCGCGCGCCCACCCTCGAGCGATGCCATCCGTTCTTCAAACACTGCGGTCGTGGGATTCGACATACGCGAATAGACGTTGCCGAACGTCTGCAGGTTAAAGAGGCTGGCCGCGTGGTCTGTGTCGTCAAAAACATAGGCTGCGGTTTGATACAGCGGCGGCGCTCGCGACCCGGTGGCGGGATCAGGAATCTGTCCCGCATGCAGACACCGGGTCTCGAAACCAAAATCTCGATCAGACATGTGTTAGTCCCTTAGCTTCAAAGTTGCGCCATCGTCGCCCGGCTCACGGTAGTCTCCGCGGGCGCTTTGCGGATATCACTCCGGTATTGACCCCCGACCAGTTGAGACCGCCGAAGAGGCGCGCGTACTCTATTTTCATACACCGATCCATGACCACTTGCAGACCGGCACGAGTTGCGGCCTCGGCTACCTCGTCGTTGACGATGCCCAATTGCATCCAAAAAACTGATGCACCCTTGTCGATCGCCGGTTGCAGAAATTGCGCAACGAGCTCCGCGCGCTGGAACAAATCGACAACGTCAACGTCACCAGGGATTGACGCGAGGTCGGGATAGCAGACCTGACCCAGTACTTCCTCGTAGTTGGGATTGACCGGAATGACCTCATAACCCCTGTCCAGCAGATACTTCGCTGCAAAGTAGCTGGGTCGATACCAATTGGCAGAAAGGCCAACGATCGCAATTCGTTTCGCATCATCAAGAATCTTGCGAAGTTCCGCGTTATCCATCCATTTGTCCTTTTGCACTCAGACCGTTAGTGGCACTCAGACCGTTAGTGAAGAGACCATTTGTGAACGGATCTATGGTGAAAGACCGCTGCGACCAGACCGTTTTCGTGAACATGCGGGCACGCAACGATTCCGTCGGCTGTTTGCCATGGGCAGCGTCACTCATCGCATGCTACCCCACGTCCTGCCGCGTCGCGACCCGTGTAGGTTTGGAGTAAACTAGCGGACCTAAGGAATCCTCTTGTCTCAGCCAGAACAGTCTACCTCGGGTGGTCGGACCCCCACGCCACTCTCGCAGTCAAGCCTCGATAGCGAAGCAGGAGAGCGAGACCCAACGCCACCTCTCACTGAACCGCAGACCGCCGGAATGTGGGACTCACTTCGCCATCGCGACTACCGCTTCCTTTGGTCCGGCAGCCTTGCCGCCAGCTTTGCCATGAACATCCAGATGGTCGCCCGGGGATGGCTGGTGTACGCCATGACCTCGTCGCCCACCAAACTTGCGTGGGTCATGTTGTCGTTCATGGTGCCCCAGGTCATCTTCTCTCTCTTCGGCGGTGTCGTCGCAGACCGATTTGCCAAGAAGAAGGTCATTGCGGTTGCCCAGGCCCTGAACTGCGGCGCAACGCTGATCATGGCCGTCATCATCCTCTCGGACAACGTTACGTTCTGGCATTTCATCTACTTCGGTTGCTTCAACGGCACCGTGCTCGCGTTGTCTATTCCGGCTCGCAACGCCCTCATTCCCGAGATCGTGGGGGAGCGCCTGCTCTTCAATGCCATGGCGCTCTCAACGTCGAGCATGAACCTTTCGCGCATTCTCGGGCCTGCGCTCGCGGGCGTCTTCATCGCCGTACTCGCCGATGGCAATACCACATCGACATTCGGCGTGGGGATCGTCTACCTCGTTATCGCGCTACTTTACTTTACGTCGTCAGCGCTTATCCTTTTCGTCAACACGCGGCAGCGCAAAGCTGCCAAGGATCGCCAGAACCCGTTCATCGAGATTCGCGACGGGTTCCGATATGTGCGCGCGTCGCCGATTCTGATGGGCCTGATCATCATGTCGATCCTCCCCTTTGTATTCGGCATGGCGATCAATTCCCTGATGCCCGCATTCAACCAGGACATCCTGAACGGGGGACCTGATGGCCTCGGACTTCTAATGAGTGCAACGGGCGTGGGGGCCATCGCCGGATCGCTCCTGCTGGCAAATATGACCAACGCGCGGCATAAGGGGCGATGGCTGTTTGTCATGGTGGGGGTGTGGGCCATGTTCATTGCGCTCTTTTCCCAGAGCGTGCAGATGTGGACCGCCATGATCATGGTCGCCGTCGTCGGCTTCACCAGTTCACTCTTCATGGCGATGAATCGCAGTCTGATTCAACTTGGCGTTTCAGCCGACATGCGCGGTCGGGTGTTGTCCATCGACATGATGTCGCATGGCCTTATGCCGCTCGGCATCATCCCGATCAGCTTCATTGCAGAGTCCTGGGGGATTGATCTGGCCTTGCTGATCAGCGCAGTACTGCTCGCCTGCAGCAGTATGCTGGTTGCGGTCTTTCTTCCCGTCGTTCGGGGCATCGACCGGGGTTTCGAGATGCAAGCCTCGCGAGCGCCCTAGACCCGCGACCCATTGGCATCTGCTCTTTGACCTGCTTTCCCCGCTTCTGCTCTCACGTCTGCTCTCCCCCTTCTGGTCCGGGCTCGGGCTTTCTCGTCTCAAGCAGGCGCGTGCTGGCGCAGGAACCCGGTAACCGCAGCGTTGAATCCATCGATGCATTCGGCGTTTACCGCGTGCCCGGCATCGAGGTCGCAGATGGTCAGGTGCGGCATCGCCGCTTCGGCGTGATCCCGCAACGGCTGAAAACGTTTCTCAAATCTGCCACACAGCAACATCGCTGGACGAACGTTCTCGCCAAGCCGGTCACGAACCGATGCATTGGCATTCGTCACAGCGAGCGTTCGACCCACCCCGGCCGGCGACAATACAGCACAATCGGCGAGCAGCGGTGTCAGCACCTCGGGCGGCAGGCGACGGGCGAAACGCGGATGCACCGGAATCTCGGTGACCGCCGCAAGCCCACCCGCCTCGAAGCGCGCAACCGTCGCCGCCGGGTCGACGCGAAACCGCGCCTGCATGCCCCCATCAGCAAAGCCTGAGCTTGAGTTCGTCATCATGTGGCAGAAGACGCGGTGCGGGTGCTCGAACGCATACCGCATGGTTAGCCCGGCTCCGAGCGAGCAGCCAAGGACAGACCACCGATCAACGCCGAGCCGTTCCCGGATCTGGTCAAAGCAACGAACATAATTTGCCGGATGATAACGATCAAGATCGCGCGGCGACCCTGACCGACCGTGCCCGAGGAGTTCAACGACCACCGGGGTCGATACGCACTTCAACGCGTTTAGGTTTGCAAGCCATTGGGCGCGGCTCGATAAAAAGCCGTGGACGAGGAGCAACGGCGGCCCATCGCCGTCGTATATATCCACATGGATATCATCATCGCCATATTCTTCGTTCATCGACCGTTCTCCGTCGGTGACCCCACCCTGCACCGGTACGCGCCAGTGTCTCCACAAGCTTCCAAATTTAGCCGCACCGCTTGCGGGCCTCAACACCTGACTCAACACTTGACCAACACTTGAAAAGTCCACTCAACCACTTCTCACCTCAGTACGCTAAGCTCGCTGCCTCGCGCAGACCCGCGCGGTGCTTTCAGCGCGCAATCATCTGACCCACATCGAACTGCATCGTCGATGCGGTGAACCAATACTACAACGTGTCGCATCCTTCCTCCGCAAAATCAGGCCAACCTTCGCCGTCCCGATCCATTTGGCAGATGCACCGACGGTTGCTCTTGCCCGTCTATATGCCGTCATTCGCCATGTCTCTCTGTCAGGGCAGCGCGCTACTGATCATCCCGCTCTTTGCGCTCGATCTCGGCGCCGCCGCGAGCGCTGCCGCGATCGTCTTCGCGATGCGCGGACTTGGCAACATGATGATGGACGTGCCCGCCGGCTATTCGGTCGCACGCTTCGGTGACCGGACGACAATGCTCGGCGGCATTGCGCTCCTGGCTATCACCGCTACGGGAGCGAGCCTTGCTAACTCGCCGCTGCAACTGGCCGCAGCCGCACTCGGGCTCGGCGCTGCTATCTCCACCTGGCAACTCGCTCGCCTCGCGCACGTAACCGAGGCGGTCATTCAGGACCAGCGGGGGCGCGCTATCTCGACCATGGCAGGCCTTCAGCGTCTCGGCACGCTGATCGGTCCGGTGGCAAGCGGCATCGTCGCCGATCAGCTTGGCTTCTCCGCCGTGTTCATTGGCGTCGCGGTCATCGCCATTATTGCGGCCGTCGTCGTTGTA
>CAVOBC010000271.1:0-6640 GCA_963693635.1 Gammaproteobacteria bacterium
CTCTACTCAGCGAACTCAAGAGCCAGGAAGGGACGATTCTCTTTATCGACGAGATCCACACAATCATTGGCGCCGGCGCTGCATCGGGTGGTGTGATGGACGCGTCGAATCTGCTGAAGCCGCTGCTGGCATCAGGCGAAATCCGTTGCATGGGCTCAACCACCTACCAGGAGTATCGCGGTATCTTCGATAAGGACCGCGCGCTCTCACGTCGTTTCCAAAAGATCGATGTGCCCGAACCCAGCGTCGAGGACACCTATCACATCCTCAAGGGGCTGAAGACGCGTTTTGAGGAACATCATCGGCTGAAGTACACCGACCGGGCGCTGCGGGTTGCTGCTGAACTCGCGAGCAAATATATCAACGACCGTTTTATGCCTGACAAAGCGATCGATGTTATCGATGAAGTCGGCGCCTACCAGCAACTGCAACCGGCAGGGAAACGCAAGAAGCAGATTGGCGTGGCGGATGTCGAGAAGGTTGTCGCCAAGATCGCTCGCATCCCGCCGGCGTCGGTGTCCTCAAGCGACAAGAGAGCCCTCAAGGATCTCGATAAGAATCTGAAGATGGTGATTTTTGGCCAGGACGAGGCCATCGATACATTGTCGAGTGCCATCAAACTGTCCCGGGCCGGACTGAAAGAGGGTGAGAAGCCCATCGGTTCCTTCCTCTTCTCCGGACCGACCGGAGTCGGCAAGACAGAGGTTGCTCGTCAGTTGGCGCGCATTATGGGCGTGGAACTGATTCGCTTTGACATGTCCGAGTACATGGAGCGCCACACGGTGTCGCGCCTCATCGGTGCACCACCGGGTTACATTGGCTATGACCAGGGCGGTTTGTTGACCGAGTCGATCACGAAGCATCCGCACTGCATTCTGTTGCTGGACGAAATTGAGAAAGCCCACCCCGACGTCTTCAACCTACTGCTGCAGGTAATGGATCACGGTTCCTTGACCGACAACAACGGTCGGCAGGCGGACTTCCGGAACGTGGTGCTCGTGATGACGACGAATGCCGGCGCTCAGGAAATGAGTCGCTCGTCGATTGGCTTCACGAAGCAAGACCATACAACGGACGCCATGGAAGTCCTGAAGCGCATGTTCACGCCAGAATTCCGCAATCGGCTTGACGCGATCGTGCAATTTGGCGCTTTGTCTCTGGAGGTCATCAAGACGGTCGTCGACAAGTTCCTGGTCGAGATCCAGGTTCAGTTGGATGACAAGAAGGTGAACCTTGAGGTCTCGGATGACGCATTGGAGTGGCTGGCGGTGAAAGGCTACGACAAGGATATGGGTGCGCGGCCCATGCAAAGGCTGATTCAGGAAAAGATCAAAAAGGAACTGGCCGAGGACATTCTGTTCGGGCGTCTGTCTCGCAACGGCGGATCGGTTCGCGTGAGTGTCGTTGACGACGAATTGGTCCTCGAGATCGACGAGCCGATCACCGCCTGACGGTAGAGTCAGGGGCCGAGCACAGCGAATGTCGGGCAACGTCTGACGTTCGCTGGGCTAACCTCACTGTGAGGGCCAAGCGCAAGTCTCGAATGACGCGGAACGAAATCGTTGGCCGGAAGACAGCCGATAAAGTGATTCTAAGCGTTGGCCAGAGCGATGAGGGCATTAATCCGACGATCAAAGAAGGCGAATCAAGGGGTGGCCGGGGAAGCCTGGGTGTCTGACCCGCCGGGCACGACGACTATTCGCGGAACGTGATCCGCCCCTTAGTCAGGTCGTAAGGCGTCAGTTCAACTTTGACCTTGTCTCCCGTCAGGATCTTGATGTAGTTCTTGCGCATCTTTCCGGAGATGTGTGCAGTAACCATGTGACCGTTTTCCAGTTCAACCCTGAACATGGTGTTGGGCAATGTATCCAGCACAGTGCCGGCCATTTGGATCTGTTCTTCCTTCGCCATTCGGCTCCTCGTGAAATGTTGCCTGACCAGCCAGTCCGGTCAGGCGGCGTGCATTCTGCCTGAAAAGGCTGGGGTGCGCAAAATGACGCGTTGCCCACTACTCCTTACCTGTCGAGCGGCAACCAGCGATTGTCGATGAACAACTCGATCGGCTGGTAGTCTGTCTTGTAGCTCATCTTCTGGCATTGCTTGATCCAGTAACCCAGATACAGATAAGGCAGATGCAGGTCCCGCGCCATGGAGATCAGACTGAGGACCGCAAAGACGCCCAGGCTGCGGCGGCCACAGTCAGGGTCGAAGAACGTGTAGATGGCCGACAGACTGTCCTCAAGCCGGTCGACAACGGCAATGGCTAACAGTCGATCCTCAGCGTCGCGCATTTCTACAAACACGGCCTCGGGGCGCCCATCAACCAGAAACGAGCGAAACTGCTCTGGGGAAGGCGGAAACATATCGCCGTCCTGATGGCGCTCGTTGATGTAGCGTGCATAGAGCACATAGTGCTCTTCGCTGAATCGAGCTTCTTTCAAGTCAATCCTGACGTCATCGTTGCGCCTTGTAATCCGTCGCTGTCGACGCTGGTGGACGAAGTTCGCGACCGGGATGCGAACCGGGATGCACGCTGAACAAGACTCGCAATAGGGCCGGTAAAGGTGCGTCCCGCTGCGGCGGAAGCCAACGGCGGATAGTTCCGTGTACGTGGGTGTGTCGATTTCGGCGGCCGGGTCGACAAACAAGGTCACGGCCTTTTTGCCATCGATGTAGCTGCAGTCGTGGGACGGCGTCGTGAAAAACCGGAGGTCAGTGAGAGAACTCATACGCGACGCTCAGTCCGGTCCGCTATTGGTGAGGGGGTCTGTGTTCGAGAAGGGGTCTGCGAGCGGCAGGCAATTGGTCAGTGTGCCGAGGCGTCGTTCGAAGTCTACCCGTGGAACCTGCTGTGCGCCGAGGGAGTCGAGGTGCCCGGTCTGTACCTGACAGTCGATCAATTCAAACCCTGCACGCTGAAGTCGGCGGGCCAACCCAACGAATGCGACCTTTGACGCGTCTGAAACGCGGTGAAACATCGACTCGCCGAAAAACACCCTGCCGAGTGCGATGCCGTACAGGCCGCCGACGAGTTGTCCGTCCTGCCAGGCCTCCATGGAGTGGGCGATGCCGAGTTCATGCAGGTGACAATACGCGGCTTTCATGTCAGCCGTGATCCAGGTGCTCGCGTCGCTGCCCCGGGGCGCAGCGCACGCGTCCATGACTTCGGCGAAAGCGCTGTCTGCAACGAGATCGAAGCGGCGGGTGGCTCGCTGCAGGCTGCGGCTGACTCTCACCTCTGAGGGATGCAGGACCGAGCGGGGATCAGGCGACCACCACAATATCGGCTGGCCCTCTTCGAACCAGGGAAAGATGCCCTGGCGGTAGGCCGCGATCAGACGCTCGGGTGACAGATCACCGCCCACGGCCAGGAGTCCGTCAGGTTCCGCCAGGGCATTGCTCGTTGGCGGAAAGCGCAGCGAGTCCGTGGACAGCAGCGAGAGCTGCATCAGTCGGTTTCGAGCGCTTCCAGGTACTTTTCCGCGTCAAGGGCTGCCATGCAGCCAAAGCCGGCAGAGGTCACGGCTTGACGGTAGACCTGGTCGGCAACATCGCCGGCGGCAAAGACGCCCGGAACACTGGTTGCGGTGCAATTCCCAGAAAGCCCGGAATTGATGGTGATGTAACCGTTCTCCATGGCGAGTTGGTGCGCGAATATGTCGGTGTTCGGCGTGTGACCAATGGCGATGAAGACCCCGGTGAGTGCTTGTTCGCTGGTTTCGTCGGTCTTGACATTGCGAACCCGCATTCCGGTCACCGAGTTGTCGTCTCCGAGTACATCGTCAAGGACGTGGTCCCAGAGAATGCGAATGTTCGATTTCGCGAGAATCTTGTCCTGAAGAATCCTCTCGCCCCTGAACTTGTCACGGCGGTGGACCATGACCACTTCGGTCGCGATGTTTGACAGGTACAGTGCCTCTTCGAGTGCCGTGTTGCCGCCGCCGATGACTGCAACAGTTTCGTCCCGGTAGAAGAAGCCGTCGCAGGTGGCGCACGCGCTGACGCCGCGGCCCTTGTAATCCTCTTCAGAAGCGAGGCCCAGGTACTGTGCTGATGCGCCGGTCGCGATGATCAGGGCATCGCATGTGTACGTGCCCTGGTCGCCGGTCAGCGTCAGCGGGATCGAATCGAGGTCAGCCGTGTGAATGTGATCGAACACAACCGTCGTTTCGAAACGCTCGGCGTGGCGCTGCATCCGGTCCATCAGGTCCGGGCCCTGCAGTCCTTCAACGTCCCCCGGCCAGTTGTCCACGTCCGTAGTCGTGGTGAGTTGGCCGCCCATTTCGATGCCGGTGATCACGACCGGGTTGAGGTTTGCGCGCGCGGCATAGATCGCGGCTGAGTATCCTGCGGGTCCGGAGCCGAGTATGAGCAACTCGTGGTGCGCCGACTGGTCCATCAGAGATGCGCCGCCGCGGCGTCGAGATAGGGCCCCGCAAGTCGCTGCGTTTTTATGATCAGCCACAGCGTGCGGCCTTGCTTGTCGGTTGCGTTCAGATCGCGACCCGCAGCCTTGAAAAAGCCAAGGAAGCGGCCGAAATCATCGGCGCGCATGCCACGATACGCCTTGACCAGAACGTGATAGTCGTGGGATGCGTCGCCGTAGGCTTCCATCGACAGAAAACGCTTAACCCGTTCGTCGCTCCAGACTTCGTCAACCACCTTGGGTTGGGATGGACCCGCCATGATTCTGCTACTCGCAAAAGCTGCACATCATACATCAGGGTCCGGAATCAGAACATAACCCCCACAAGGTGAAATGCGCGACGGCGACGTGTCCGCGGCCCGGGTCAGATTTTGAGACTTTCCATTCAGTTTGTGAGCTAAGAAATTGATTTCTAATGCAAAAATGAGTCAAACTAGGGACTCAGCAACGATCTGCGCGAGAGCGGTGTGCGTGACGGCGTCGCAACGGTCTGAGAAACGGATGACGCTGCCGACGACACAAGCCTCCGGGGTGGAAGTTCCGGGATAAGAGTGGAGATCAACAAACGATGGCCCAGGCAAAGCTGACCCGTTTGGATCAAGCGGATGTGCGCGAGTCATTGCCGGCGCGACTCCGCGAAGGGCTCATCATCGCGCAGGCGGCGCTGACGGTCTTTCTGTTACTCGCGCTGCTCAGTTTCGACCCGCAGGACCCTGGATGGTCCTTCACGGGATCACACGACGAGGTTCAGAATCTCGTCGGTGAAACCGGGGCATGGATCTCGGACGTTCTTTTTTTTCTCTTTGGGTATCTGGCGTTCCTGTTTCCTGCCTTGCTCGCCTTCCAGGCGTGGCGCTTGCTGCTGGCAAGGCCTGCGCCGGGCACGGCCGCCCTGATCGGGGTCCGCGCGCTCGGCATTGGGCTTGCCCTCACGGCTGCAGCCGGTCTTGCCGACCTGCATTTCTATACGACTGGCCCGCTGTCTGAGGGCAGTGGTGGTGTGCTCGGGGCAACCCTGGTCGACCCCATGGTGCCAGCGTTCAGCTACATCGGCACGACGCTCATCCTGCTCTCTGTTTTGCTGTTTGCATTTACGCTTGCCACCGGGATCTCGTGGCTCACCCTGATCGAGGCGACGGGAGAACGGGCCCTCTGGTTGCGGGACCTCGCCCGTGAATGGCTGGACGTGTGGCGGGAGCGCCGCAAGAGCAAGAAGTCGGTGCAGGAAAAGACGGAGGCCCGTCACGCCGCGCTTGAAGAACATGTCGAAAAGCAACGTTTACGTGAGGTCATCAAGGTGGAACCGGTGCCGCCACCGGCGCCGACCAGCGAACGCGTGGCGCGAGAGAAGCAGCAAAATCTGTTTCAAATGCCGGCCGTTGGTGATTTGCCGGCGCTGCATCTGCTGGACCCAGCCGAGAACAATACCGGACGGGGCTACTCCGAAGAGGACCTCGACGCGATGTCGAGGCTGCTCGAACTCAAGCTCAAGGATTACAAAGTTGATGCGCAAGTGGTGGCGGTCTTCCCCGGCCCGGTCGTTACACGATTCGAGATCCAGCCGGCCGCCGGCGTAAAGGTCAGCCGAGTCACGGGTCTTGCCAAGGATCTTGCGCGTTCGCTCGCGGTGATCAGCGTGCGAGTCGTCGAGGTCATCCCTGGCAAATCGGTGATCGGCATCGAGATACCCAACGTTGACCGGCAAATGGTACGGCTGAGCGAGGTGCTGAGTTCAAAGGCGTACGACAGTTCGTCGTCTCCGCTCAGCTTGGTACTCGGCCACAACATATCGGGCCAGCCTGTCGTGGTCGATCTCGCCCGCATGCCGCATTTGCTGGTGGCGGGGACAACCGGATCGGGCAAATCGGTGGGTCTGAACGCCATGATTCTGTCGATTCTGTTCAAGGCGTCGCCCGAAGAGGTGCGCATGATCATGGTCGACCCCAAGATGCTGGAACTGAACGTTTACGAGGGCATTCCGCATCTGCTTACGCCCGTCGTTACCGACATGAAGGACGCGGCCAACGCGCTGCGCTGGAGCGTTGGGGAAATGGAGCGACGTTATCGGCTGATGGCGACGATGGGCGTCCGGAATGTCACCGGCTTCAATAAAAAGGTACGGGACGCCCGCGACGCAGGCGAGCCATTGCGCGATCCCCTCTGGGTCCGCGACGAACTGATGGACGCCCAGGATGCGCTGGCACCAGAACTGGA
>CAVOBC010000272.1:0-6629 GCA_963693635.1 Gammaproteobacteria bacterium
CGAAATCGCATACTCACCCTCAAGAAGAACTGATTACTAAACACTAGCAGGCGGGTCGAAAACAGCTGGTTATACCGATGCATACCCGTTCGCGACGCGAGCCGTGAACAGCCCTCCCTCCTACCCAAACAAGGGGTTTCACCTTCGCTACGCGAGCCGTGAATAGTCCTACCTCCTATACAGACGCGGGGCTTCACCTTCGCTACGCGAGCCGTGAATGGCTATCGGCCCCCATTACCAGAACTTTAGTCCGGCCCCGGCGGTTTCTTTGCAAGGGTCCCCCTTCGGCGCCCCGGGATCGGGACGCCACCGAGGATTGATCACGTGCGTAGTGTTTCAAGGTCGAGACAAGTAAAATCCCCCGATGCGTCAACTCACGCTGACCCGTCCCGACGATTTCCACCTGCATCTCAGGGATGGGAATTACCTCGCGAGCACCGTAGCCGATGCTGCGCGCTGCTTTGCGCGCGGGCTCATCATGCCCAATCTCACACCACCGACCACCGACGTTGAGAGCGCCCGTGCTTACCGCACGGCCATCCTTGCAGCGATCCCCACGAGCGCAGATTTCGAACCGCTCATGACGCTTTACATCACCGATGAGACGGACGCGGCCACTGTAAGCCGCGCCAAGGCCTGCGGCTTCATTCACGCCTTCAAGTTGTATCCGGCGGGTGTGACGACGAACGCTGCGAGCGGTGTTACGAATCTTGACGGACTCTCGCCGCTGCTCGAAGCAATGCAGCGCGCGGATATGCCCCTGGCCGTCCACGGCGAGGTTACGGACCCGCAGGTGGACATCTTTGACCGCGAGGCCGCTTTCATCGATCAATACCTCGATGGCATGCGCCAACGCTTTCCTGCACTGCGCATCATTTTCGAACACATCACCACCCGTGCGGCAGTCGATTGGGTACTTGCCCAGACTGGCAAAACCGCCGCGACCATCACGTCGCACCATCTGCTCTACAACCGCAACGATCTCCTCGCAGGTGGCATGAAACCGCTTTACTACTGTCTGCCCGTTCTTAAGCGCAACACGCATCAGATGGCGCTGGTTGACGCGGCAACCAGCGGCGACCCGCGCTTCTTCCTCGGTACAGACTCAGCCCCGCATCCGCGTTCAGCGAAGGAAAATGTGTGCGGCTGCGCAGCAGGCTGCTACACCGCGCACGCCGGCATCGAACTCTACGCCGAGGTCTTTGCCGCGCAGGATCAGTTGGTCCGTCTCGAAGCATTTGCGAGCCACTACGGCGCGGATTTCTATGGTCTGCGGCGCAACGCACAGGCCATCACACTAACCGAAAGGCCCTGGCGCGTGCCGGATGAACTGGCCTTCGGCAATGACTGCCTGGTGCCGATTCGCGGGGGCGAAAACATCCATTGGACGCTTGAGCAGGAAGTCCCCGCATGAACGACCGAGACGTGTCAAAAGCCCCGATCGCCAGCCGCTTCCGCGGCTATCTGCCCGTCGTCATCGACCTTGAAACCGGCGGTTTCAACCCGGACACGGATGCCCTTCTGGAACTCGCCGCGGTAATTCTTGAAATGGACACCGAGGGACGACTCGTGCCGGGCGAGCGGATCTTTTTCAACGTCGACCCATTCCCTGGTGCCAACGTTGAGCCCGCGTCCCTTGAGTTCACAGGCATCGACATTGACAACCCGTTGCGGGGTGCCGTGCACGAGGCAAAAGCACTGCGAGACACCTTCAAGATGGTACGGCGAGAATTGCGAGCGACCGGGTGTCAACGCGCCATCGTCGTCGCCCACAACGCATCATTCGATCAGCGCTTCCTTTGTCAGGCAGCAGATCGAAACGAGATAAAACGCAATCCGTTTCATCCCTTCTCGTGCTTCGACACCGCGACGCTCGGTGGATTGGCGTATGGCCAGACGGTCCTCGCGCGCGCCTGCGCGGCGGCAGGCATCCCGTTTGATGCAGCAGAAGCGCACTCCGCCCTGTATGACTGCGATCGATCAGCGGACCTCTTCTGCAACATCGTCAACCGCTGGCTCGAACTTGGCGGCTGGCAGGACTTCAACCCGGGCCCGCAAGCGACTTAGGCTCGAACGCACGCTAAAAGGGCTAAAACGGCTAAAACGGTGCCACAAAGCGGCCCCGCAGATGCGTCCGGCCAATCCAGCGCGCGTTAATCGAAGTCCTTGCAGATTGCTGTGACAACAGCGGCGGGCAACCCGAGCTCAAGCCGATAGGCATGATGGTCACTGCCTGCAGACACCCTCGTCCCAGCCCGCATCGCTGCCACCTGTTCATCGCTCAGTTCGAATCGCAGAAAGTGCACCGCTGCGGTCTTGTTCTCTCTGCTCCTGTCCATGTCCTCGTTCGCCACCGCGGTCACGCGGTCGTCGTCGACGGCAAGCCAGATCGTGTCCTCAATCCGAACGAGGCGTTCAAGTGCGGCTCGCCGCTCTTCGACGTCCACGTATTCGATAAGCATGGTCGCTTTCAGATTGCGGCCTTCCGGGATCAGTGGGTTATACGCGCTCAATTCTTCCTCGATCGCTGCCGCCTCAAAGATGCGCTCGATCCTTAGCATCTCCTGAATCTGGTACTGGATGGTCGTGCGGTCCTCAAAGCAGAGACGCACATGCTCGCCGATCGAGAACTGCCGGTCACGCTTGTGCTTCATGACCTCATCGCGAAACGCTGCCCGCATCTCTGCGTATTGTTCCAGTCCAAAGAGGTCCTGCCGGCTCAGTTTGCGCATGGTTCAGATCCCATATGCCTTGCGCAGCAGCGAAAGCGGATGAGTGGGTTCACTCGAATCACCCAGCCCCTGGCCGATGTGCTTGCCAGCCATCACGCAATCACTGGTGTAGTAGTCCGCATCTGCCTGCTTCACACGGTTGACGACCGGCTTCAGAATCTTCATCGCAGCTTCATGTTTCTCAGTCTTCACCGTGTAGGTACCGTCGTGCCCCGAGCACCGCTCGATTGCAACAACCGATGTGCCCGGCACGAGTTCAAGGATTTCCCGGGTCTTCGGGCCAATGTTCTGGACCCGCTGATGGCAGGCGACCTGCCACGCAATCTTGCCGAGAGGCTGGTTGAACTCAAGGTTCATCCGACCTTCCCTATGTCGCAGCATCAGGTACTCGAACGGATCAAACATCGCGCGTGCCATCGCCGCCACGGCCTCATCGTCCGGGAACATCAGTGGCAGTTCCTGCTTGAACATGAGCGTGCATGACGGAATGAGCGTAATGAGGTCCCACCCGTCATCCACCTTGCCTTGCAACAGCGGCATGTTGTGTTCCGCCAGCCTCGCCACCGAGTCGAGGTCGCCCAACTCGAACTTGGGCATGCCGCAGCAACTCGCGTCCCTGATCAGCTCAACCCGAATGCCGTTATGCTCAAACACGCGGATCAGATCTTCGCCGATCTCCGGTGCGTTGTAGTCCCCATAGCAGGTCGCAAACAGCGCGACCTTGCCGGTTGTGGACCCGGCGGCCTCCGGTACGACGTCACTCGCCCGCGCACCGACACGCCGTGTCAACGTACGGCTGTGATAGATAGGTAGCTCTGACTCCGGATGGATTTCCAGAATATTGTCCAGTAACTTGCGGGCGAGCGGCATCTTGTTCGCGGCGTTCACGATCGGGGCCACGCCGGGGATGGTTGCAAGACTGCCAACGCGATCAGTCGACGTGATGAGCCGGTCTCGCAGCTTGCTCTTCCCTGCCTTAAACTCGATCGCCTTCGCGCGCAGCATCAGGTGTGGGAAGTCGACATTCCACTCGTGTGGCGGCACATACGGGCATTTGGTTTGATAGCACATGTCACACTGAAAACAGTGTCCGACGACATCGTTGTACCGCACGGGGTCCACGTCTTCGAGTTCCAGGCTGTCGGTTTCGTCGATCAAATCGAACAGCGTGGGGAATGATTCACACAGATTGAAGCAGCGACGACAACCGTGGCAGATGTCGAACACCCGGGTCAGTTCGTCCTGCAGCTTCGCGGGATCCCAGAATTCGGGCTCGTCCTGACCCAGTGGGTGACGGGTCGGCGCGTCAAGACTACCTTCTCTTGGCATGATTCCTCTTCCAGTTGGTCGACCGGCACTTGGTCGACGGGCACTTGGTCATCGGCAAGCCGCAGGGACAAAACCAGCAACCCACAGGGACAAAAAAGGCCCACCAACTAGTCGTTGGCAGGCCTCTTTACGCGAACGACCCGGCGCGGCTAAGAAGTACCGGCGCCCGGCGCTTGACTGGTTCCAGTGATTACGAATCGAGCGTATCAAGCGCCTTCTGGAAACGGTTAGCGTGGGACCGCTCAGCTTTGGCAAGCGTTTCCATCCAGTCTGCAATCTCATCAAAGCCTTCGTCACGGGCCGTCTTTGCCATGCCCGGATACATATCTGTGTACTCGTGGGTCTCGCCAGCAACCGCCGCCTTCAGGTTGTTTGAAGTGCCACCGATCGGCAATCCTGTCGCCGGGTCGCCGGACGCTTCCAAATACTCAAGATGCCCGTGAGCATGCCCTGTCTCGCCTTCGGCGGTGGAGCGAAAAACCGCGGAAACGTCGTTGTAACCTTCCACGTCCGCCTTTTGCGCAAAGTAGAGATAACGACGATTGGCCTGGGACTCGCCGGCAAACGCGTCCTTCAGATTCTGCTCAGTATTGCTGCCTTTCAGATCCATAGAGTTATCCTTCTGTCTTCAGTTGTCGCGTTAATCTGACCGCAAAGCGGGTCGGGTTCGATCAGGCCGGCAAGTATACGAACGGCATTCAGCCAGCACAACTGATCCGGTTGCCCACGCGACCCCTGCTCTATCGCCCGTGGGTGCCGGACATCGCCAATCGATGTAGCACGCGGCTCTGCACATCCTCGCCAATCGGAGTCGCCTATCCGGCAGCTTCTGGTTCGTGCTTCTCGACGGCTGATTTAATCATCGGCAGCAACTCACCCGACTCGTACGTCTCGGTGATGATGTCGCAACCGCCGACCAGTTCGCCGCCAACGAAGAGTTGTGGGAACGTCGGCCAATTCGAGTACTGGGGCAGATTGGCGCGAATCTCGGGGTTAGACAGAATGTCGATATACGCAAACTTCTCACCGCAAGCCATGAGCACCTGGGTTGCCTGCGCCGAGAAACCGCACTGCGGCTGATCGGGCGAACCCTTCATGTAAATGAGGATCGAATTGCCTTCAACCTGCTGCTTGATAACTTCAAGAGTTTCCATGATTTACCTAAGATGATTTTGCAGTGGCGCGAATTCTACCTTAGCCATAGCGATAATGCCGCAAACCATGCCGAAAATGCCGCACGGCCACAGCGATGGGCCTCGAAGAAAGCGTAGCCGGATGCCCCAGGTTAGCTGTCGGCATCCCGGCCATCCGCGTCGAACCCGGAGGTGCCGTACCCGCCACCACCCGGCGTCTCAACCCGAAGCACCTGGCCGGGCTGTGCGATGAACGCGACCTTCGCCGGCAACGCCACGCCGTCCAGCGCATTGGTCCCGGCCTGGCCATCGCCGCCGCCGGCGAGACCCCAGGGGCGGTGCCGCCGTCGCTCCGTGAGCAACGTGACGTGCGTCGGCTCACGAAACTCAAACTCTCGGATCAGGCCATCACCGCCTGCATATTCGCCGTGCCCTCCGGAGTCGCGGCGAACCGCGTAAGCCTTGACCGTGAGCGGGTAATGCATCTCCAGGCTCTCAACCGGCGTATTCAAGGTATTGGTCATGTGCGACTGGACAGCGCTCATACCCGCTCCCCGGCAATGTGCACCCCCGCCGCCACCGATTGTTTCATAGTAGTCCCAGGGTACATCTACCTTGTGGTTGCCCATGGCGACGTTATTCATTGTCCCCTGCGATGCCGCCGGCATCCGCTCTGGCAGTGCTTTCGACAACGCTCCCAGTACGACGTCGACGATCCGCATCGAAGTCTCCACATTGCCGGCCGCAACCGCCGCCGGGCGCACCGCGTCGAGGACACTGCCGCGGCGGGAGACGAGCTTGATCACACGGAAGGTGCCGGCACAACTCGGCGTATGATCCGGCAGCAAGCAACGAAAAGCGTAGAAAACCGCTGCCGCCGCGACCGATCGCGGACAATTGACATTGCCCTCCACCTGGCTGGCGCTCGACGACAGGTCCACCGTAATGCCTGAGCGGGTCACGGTCACGCTGGCGCCAATGGCGATGTCGGTTGTGCCGAAGCCGTCGTCATCGAGCACGTCACTGAACTCAAAGCACCCGTCTGGTATGTCTCTGAGCGCCGCAAGCGCAAGTCGCTCGCCGTATTCATTAACCTCACGAACCGCGCCGACAAACGCCCCCGCGCTCATCCTCTGAAGTAATTCCTGCACCCGCAGAACCCCCAGCCGATTTGCACTCACCTGTGCGGCAAAGTCCCCGCCTGCACCCTCACCTGCGATCGTGTCGAGGCGCGAAAACACAGCTGGCACCGGCTCGCCCGCCTCGTACAGCAACGTCGGCGGAATGATGATGCCTTCCTCAGACAAACTGCTGGATATCGGCATCGAACCTGGACTTTCCGCGCCGATGTTAGCGTGATGGGCACGATTGGCAACGAATCCAACAAGACCGGCGCCGGGTTCCGAGCCACCCTTGATGCTCCCGACGACGCTCT
>CAVOBC010000273.1:0-6619 GCA_963693635.1 Gammaproteobacteria bacterium
CATAGATAATTGGACGCTCGAAAATCGTGCTGGACCAGATGTTGCTGCTCCCGCAGTCCCTGCCGACACATTGAAACAAGATTTCGCCACTGTCGGCCAGCACCTGCTGGAAGTGGGCGGCAACTGCATCGCTGCTCCTGGCGTCGGGCACATGGAATGTTTGGCGGTCAAGTGTTCCCTCCACCCAGATTGCGGCTTCAGGGCGCACTTCATTGCGGATCTTCTTGAGCGTACCAAGAATGACCTGGCGACGCCGCGAAACCGCATCTGACTCGGCTTTGACAAGCTCCGCACGCGGATAAAGATCGACCGACTGCGCGGCCGCTACGGATGTCGACGCGACCGTCAGCAAGAGGAATGTCAACAAGAAGACTGGCACGGCGGCGCAGAGTCGGACAGCCATCAACCTGCGGCGCGGCGCGGAGTCTGACTCGTGGGCCGTCTTCGTCATGGCGTTATCACCTCGATCAGTCGCGCACAGCCGGCCCCGTAGCCCGGGGCCTCGAGAACTGCCACCCAGGCTGGGTCCATGGCAACCTGCTCGTCTGTTAGAAACTCAATCCAGCGACTGATCAGCGGCTGATGGGTCACACACAGTAGCTCCGGCTGGTCCAGCTCCCCGGTCGCATCGGTCGGGGGGGTCCCGGGGAGAAGACGTTGGCTGACACCAATGACCTCCATCGCGTTATGGTATTTGCCGACAATCGATGCCGTTTCCCGGGCCCTGACATAGGGACTGCACGCAATGCGGGCGGGTCTCGCCAGCTTCGCCGCGACCATCTCGACCGCTCGATTCCCGGCGCCCGTGAGGCGCCGCTGCGCATCCGGATTCGACCATCGCGCTTCGCCGTGCCGCTGCAGGTATATTCTCACTGGAACTCCGCCACGCGACGCGGGTGCACTTTGTTCATCGGCTTCATCACCTTCGTCGGCACCGGATCAATCGCCTCGTGCACCCCTGCGTGGATGATACTCTCAGGGCATCTGACCGGTGACGAATTCGACGTCTACACCCTCCTCCGTTGTCATCATGTCGACGATGACGCGCTGCAGGGGCTTGTGCTCGAACAGTACCGCATGCAGCCCCGCGACAATAGGCATATAGACCCCGGTCGTGTCGGCCTGTGCTTTCACCGTGCGCACCGTATTGATCCCTTCAGCTAAACGTCCCAATTGTTGCTCCGCCGCCGCCGTGCCGAGACCCTGACCAAGCAGTGCGCCGATCTGATAGTTGCGGCTGAGGGGCGAACTACAGGTCACGAACAGGTCGCCGACGCCAGCCAGACCGAGAAAGGTCAACGGGTTCGCTCCCATGCTGGCACCAAAGCGGCTCATCTCGGCGAGAGACCGGGTAAGCAGCACGCCCCGTGTATTTTGACCGACACCCATCGACGATGCCATTCCGGCTGCAATCGCGTACATGTTCTTCAACGCACCGGCGAGCTCAACCCCGAACACATCTGCGGACGAATAGACGCGGAACTGATGCGAGTGCAAGACCGCCTGGAGTTGGGCATTCAGGGCCGGATTGGTGCTTGCAATGACGGTCCCCGTGATCTGGTCGTCGGCGATCTCCGCCGCCAGGTTAGGGCCGCTCAGCACGCCGACGGCGCGCCCCGGCAACTCGTCGGTGAGGACAGCACTCATTAGCTTGAAACCGGGGGCTTCGATCCCTTTGGTGGTACTGACCACCATCGCGTCCGGCTGAAGCCATGTCGCTGCGTCGCGCGCCGCTGCTCGGAAACCACGGCTCGGAACCGACAGGAGGACAACGGATGCGTCTGACAATGCCTCGCGTCCATCGGCGGTTGCACGGACTTTATCGTCAAGGCGATGGCCCGGCAGGGCGGACACGTTTTCGTGGCGCGCGTTGATGTCCGCAGCTTTACCAGCGTCCCGCGACAGCAAACGTACCTCGAAGCCATTACGGGCGATGATGTTCGCGAGTACCGTGCCAAACATCCCTGCGCCAATGACGCACACCGCAACATTGGTCACGTTCTGACTCCCCTGAAACTCTCGCTCACAAGGACCGCACGCTCACGCACGAGGGCCGAACGCTGTTCCGGCGAGTTTGCTGACGTTGCTGGCGTGACACCAAGAGCTGTAGTAACGCTGGAGAAACCGCCGGTAAGTACTTTATTCTTATACATTTATAATACAAAAAATCCACGGTTGTCGATTTGACATACCGTGACTTTGCACCATATTCACATTAAAGTAACCGACCCGGCGAGGAGATATTTGCGGTGTCTGAGATCATAGACCTGGTTCAGAAGACGGCTATCCGGCAATTGACGCAGCGGAGCGGCGAGACGTTGGATCGCCTGGAGGTCGCTGCGATCAAAGGCGTCGCTGCAAATCGTGATGTGATCCTTGAAGCCTTCACGGAAGGATTGCTCCGTTCCTTCGATGAGTTATTAGGGCGGGCCTCGGAACAGGAGGCCGCCGTTTGCAACTTCGAGACCCTGTCTCTGGTACAGGAGTCGGAGCTGGAAGTTATGGTTGCCGTTGAGGGGATGGTCGCAGCCGCTCGGAATCGCCATCTTGCGCATTTCATTAGTTTCAACACCCGCCTCAACTCGCGCCTCTCGGACCGGATCGATGAGTCCAACAACCCGATGGACCCGGAACAGATCGCCGCGGCATTTCAAGACGCGGTGCGTCCGCTGGGGCTCAGCTCGGGCGACAGCCTGACGCTATTTCGCGGCTTCAACGGCTGTGTGCTGAAGTCACTCGATGAGGTCCTGCACGCGTGCAATGGGGTGCTGATCGAACATGGGGTCATTCCTGACCTCGGACTCGACAGCGCCAGACCAACCGCCAGCGCGCGGCGCCGGACGCCCCGAAGTCCGCTCGAGGATGCCGATGTCAGCTCCTTCGGTTCCGTTGCGGCCGAGCGCTTCGATGAACAGCAGAACCAGCCCGAACTGTTCTCGATCATGCAAAACCTGATGCATGGGGATGCCAGCCTGACAGCGACCCCCGCCCCGGCGGTTGCCCAGACCGACTACGTGGTGCCGGCAGAGTTGCTACAACAAGCGGTGTCGACAGAGGGTCCCGGACAACCCGTTACGATCGTTGATCAGCAGAAACTCATGCAGATCCTTTCGGACATCCAGAATGTCCTGGATACCCGCACTGACGGAGACGGCAGTGAGAGCGACGAGATCCTGCCGCTTGATCGAGAGTTACTCGCGACGTCGCTCGGGCAGCAACTGGAGCAGAATGCCGAGTCAGGCGTGACCAACGCCGTCGATCGTCACTCGTCCGACGTCATTAATCTGGTGACGATGCTCTACGAGGCGATCTGGCAGGACGAATCCGTGCCAATTCCGATCAAGGAACTGATTGGGCGAACCCAGATCACGATCATCAAGGTGGCGTTGTCCGACACGACGTTCTTCAACGTCGAGGACCACCCGGCGCGGGCCCTTCTCAATGAGTTTGCGGCGGCCGGGATAGGTCGGAATGAAGTCGAGGATCTGCATGAAGATCCGCTGTACGTGAAGATGCAACAACTCATCACTTCGATCTTGGAAGAGTACGATGACGGTCCCGATTTCTTCGAGAAACACGTCGCAGATTTCAGGGCGTTTCGTGCCCGCGAAGCACGCAAGACACGGCGTCTCGAGCAGCGCATCCTGCGTGCCAAGGAACGCCAGGCGCGACTGGAAGACATCCGTGAACTGGTCACGCAAAAGATCAATGAACGAATTCTCGGTCGCGATCTGCAACCCTTTGTGGCTGATCTCCTTCATCACCCATTCCACAAATTCATGGAGTTGCTGGTTCTCAAGGAAGGCCCCGGTGGCAATGCCTGGCGCCAGGCGATTAACACCATCGATGTGCTGCTGTGGAGCGTTCAGAATCACGACCATGCCGGCGATCGTGACCGACTCGAAACCGTTAACCCCCGCTTGCTCAACAATCTCCGCAAAGCGTTTCGTATTGCCCAGATCGAAAATGTTGAAATTGATTCGCTGATTACCGGCCTTAAAGACCTTCAACAACTCACCTTTGAGGGGGCGGACGGCGACGTGGTGTTGCCCGCCATGGGTACTGCGACTGCATCCGATGACAACGCGCCCGCTGAGCCGCAGGCAGAACCGGAAGCACTTGCCGACGACGATCCGGCGATGCAGCAGGTGGAGCACTTTGCGGTTGGCGTCTGGGTGGAATTTCTGGGCCCGACGGAGAGTGAGCACGTCCGCTGCAAACTCGCCGCGAAGATTAACGCCATCGACAAGTACATCTTCGTCAATCGGCAAGGCGTCAAGGTTGTTGAGAAAACCAAACTCGGCCTCGCACTCGAGTTGAAGCAGGGCACTGTCCGGGTCATCAGCGACGGCCTGCTCTTCAGTCGGGCACTCGAGTCGGTGATCGGGAGTCTGCGCGAGACCCAGACGGAACAGCATGAGGGAGGCGCCTACAAACCGGGCGCGAACAAGACCCCCTCCTGACCCCGCGTGCCACGATGGCAGGCCGCCCCCGGCTCTTATGGCTATCGATTCGAGGGCAGGAGAAACTAGCTGGCAAGTTCCAACAGGAGTTTGTTCAACCTCTGGACATAGGTTGCCGGATCGTCCAACTGGCCACCCTCGGCAAGTTTCGCCTGGTCATACAAAACCAGGGTCAGTTCGCTGAATCGGTCCATGTCGGGCTCCTCATTGAGTTGCACTACCAACGGGTGTTCAGGATTAATCTCGAAGATCCGCTTCGTCTCGGGAACGTCCTGGCCCGTAGACTCCAGGAGCTTGCGCATCTGCATGCCCATATCGTCCTCGCCGACGACCAGGCAGGCTGGCGACTCGGTGAGACGGTTGGTGATGCGCACTTTCTCGACGTTGTCGCCGGTCACCTCCTCGATCCGTTCGACCAGCTTCTTAAACTCTTGCTCCGTCTTTTCTTTGACCTCGGTGTTCTCCTCGTCGTCCAGTTCGCCAAGGTCGAGGGAGCCGCGTGCGACATCCTGGAATTGCTTGCCGTCGAATTCCATCAGATGGGACATCAACCATTCGTCGATCCGATCAAACAGTACGATCACTTCAATCTCTTTCTTGCGAAATACCTCAAGGTGAGGACTGCTCGCTGCGGTTCGGTAATTCTCCGCGGCGACGTAGTAGATTTTCTCCTGTCCTTCTTTCATCCGCGAAACATAGTCGGTGAGGGACAGGGTCTGTTGATCGCCATCAGCCCCCGTGCTCGCAAATCTGAGCAGCTTGGCGATGCGCTCTTTGTTGTTGAAGTCCTCCGCCGGCCCTTCTTTCAAGACTTGTCCGAATGCTGCCCAGAACTCCGCATACTTTTCGGCGTCGTTTTTCGAGAGCTTGTCGAGCGTGTCAAGAACACGACGCGTGAGCGCTGATTTCATGGAGTCGACGGCCGGGTCCTTCTGCAGGATCTCGCGCGAGACATTCAGCGACAGGTCATTTGAATCGACAACGCCTTTGACGAAACGGAGATAGAGCGGCAGGAACTGCTCCGCCTCATCCATGATGAAGACGCGCTGAACGTAGAGTTTGAGGCCGCGCGATGCCTCGCGTTGCCACAGGTCAAAGGGGGCCTTCGCAGGGACGTAGAGCAGGCTCGTGTAATCAAGTTTGCCCTCGACCTTGTTGTGGCTCCAGACCAGGGGGTCCGAGAAGTCATGCGAGATGTGCTTGTAGAATTCGTGGTATTCATCGTCGGACACCTCGGAGCGGGACCGCGTCCACATGGCTTTGGCCGTGTTGACAACCTCGTTTTCAACCGCAACCTCGGTCTCGCTGTCGTCGTCCGAGTCGTCGCCGCCCACAGCTTCTTTCGCCATGATGACCGGGGATGACAGGTGGTCTGCGTATTTTTTGACGATGCTGCGTATGCGCCAACTGTCCAGAAACTCATCCGCATCGCTCTTGATGTGCAGGACGACCGTCGTACCGCGAGCTTCGCGTTCTATCGTTTCGATGTCGTATTCGGCGTCTGCCGACGAGGTCCAGCGAACGCCTTCAGTGGTCTCGGCGCCGGCTTTGCGCGTCTCTACGACGACGGTGTCGCTGACGATGAACGATGAGTAAAAGCCCACCCCAAACTGGCCGATGAGTTGCGAGTCGCGCGCCTGATCGCCGGTCAGGTTCTCCAGAAACTGGGCGGTACCTGAACGCGCGATGGTACCGAGGTTCTCGACGACCTCGTCTCGTGACATGCCGATGCCGTTGTCCGAAATACGGATGGTGCGGGCGTCTTTGTCGAGGTCAATGCGCACGTTGAGCTCATTGTCCGCCCCAATCAGCGCGTCGTCGGAGAGTGCGACAAAGCGCAGCTTGTCGATAGCGTCCGAGGCATTCGAAATCAGCTCTCGCAGGAATATCTCGCGGTTGCTGTATAGCGAATGCACCATGAGATGGAGGAGTTGTTTGGCTTCGGACTGAAACGTCTTACTTTCTTTGGCTGCATCAACGGGCATGAACTTCTGGCTCTTGGATTGGACTGGATTGAATGGGCGCAAGGACCGAGTGGGCTTACCTGGACCCCGCGCCGGCTTGATGTCTGTATCTCGTCGTTTGCTGGTTCTCCTAATTGGTGGCGCGTGTCGGCCATTTCAAGGCCTGGCCACGGATTTTGTCCATGCACGCAG
>CAVOBC010000274.1:0-6607 GCA_963693635.1 Gammaproteobacteria bacterium
GCTCGCTGCGCCAGGACAAATCGTACGCCGCCATGCCAACGAGGCGAAACGGCCCCGGGTCCTTGAACTCATCAAGGAGCTGAATCGCAACGTCCAACATGATCGCAGCGGTGTCGGTGGATCGCCGCAACTGGCGTTGCCGGGTGAGCGACTCAAAGTTTGAGGTCTTCAGCCGGACCCGCACGCCCTTCGCCAGATAGTCCTTCTTGCGCAGACGCCGCGCAATCCGGTCAGCCGATCGCCGCAGATGACGCACGATATCTTCCTTGCAGGTCACATCTTTGCTCAGAGTGCGGTCAGACCCAACGCTCTGGGCCGAGCGCCCCCGCGACACCCGACGCGGGTCACGCGCGTTCGCGAGTTCCTGGAAATGAAGACCGGAATTGCCAAGGTTCGCCGACAGAAACGCCGGGGACGCGGCAGCCACATCACCAATGGTTGCCAACCCGAGCGCAAGCAGTTTGGGTGCCGTCTTTACGCCAACGCCCCACAGCCGCTTGATCGGCAGGGGGGCAAGCCATGCAATTGCATCATCGGGCGGCACCACGGTCAATCCGTTGGGCTTGTCGTGGGCGCTCGCGACCTTGGCCACATACTTGGTTGCAGACACGCCGACCGAGATGATGAGCCCGGTCGCGTCCAGCACCGCCTGCTTGATCTGGCGGCCCATGTCGTGCGGGGAACCGAAAATGTGCGCTGAACCCGACATTTCAAGGAACGCCTCGTCCAGCGAGATCGCCTCAACGGACGGCGAGAAGTCTTCGAATATCCGCATGACTGTGTCGGATATCTCCTGATAGCGCTCGAAGCGCGGGGCGATCATGATCGCCTGCGGACAGCGGCGACGGGCCTCGGCGACGGGCATGGCCGAACCGACGCCGAACGGGCGCGCCTCGTAACTCGCCGTCAGGACGACCCCGCGGTAGCTGTTGGGTCCAATAAGGACCGGCTTGCCGCGCAGGGACGGGGCATCCAGTTGCTCGACAGACGCATAGAATGCGTCCATATCGGCGTGAATGACGATGCGCGGCCATGAATCCATCGGAGTACGCGAGGGCGCGGGGATTGCTCGTCAATTTAGCAAATACTGGATAAAATTACAGGGTTCCGAGCTGCTCGTGGAACGTCGTGAAGAGGTCGCAGGCAAGGTCCGGACGCTGCAGCACCGAGCCGTGTCCCACATTCTCCATGACCTCGAGGCGCGCATTTTGCGCCACCTTCACGAGCTCGCGAGTCGACTCAAGGTTGGGGTCGTGATCGCCGGTCGCGCAAAGGACCGGCATCTGCAGGGTGCGAGCCGCGGCCGGCAGGTCAAACTTGCGTGCGGCTGACAGCGATGCTGCCACCGCATCGGGAAAGGCGTGCTCGTTGGCGCCGGGAGGCCGCTCGAAAGTCGCGATTCCCGCTTTCGCTTGCCTGGCGACAGCAAGCTTGTGCCCCTCGGCCTGCGCCTTCGTGTCGGCGGTGCCGATGCTCGCATCATAGAGCGCCGCCGACTGAACCCGCTCCGGGAAAAGCGAACAGTAGGCAAGCGCCGCCCGCGATCCCCATGCCATCGACCAGACGTGACAGGACGGGACGCCAAGGTGATCCAGCAGCCTGTTCGCGATCGCAGCATAGTGCTCAAATGTATAGTCATCCGGATCTGGCAGTGGTGAGCTCTGGCCCTGACCTGGCGCGTCAAATCTGATCAGGTAAAAACGGTCCGCGAGCCGTGTGACGACAGGGTCCCACTGACGCAGCGTGCACGCTGCGCCGTGCCAGAGCAGAACGGGCGGATTCTGCGCCGAACCGTCAACCTCGTAGCTGAGTGCTCCCTTCCCGGCTTCCATTTTCATTCCTGATTCCTTCTTCGGCCTGTCAATTCCCTCTTCATTGTTGGTGACTCGATTGTTGGTGACTCGATTGTTGGTGGCGCGATTACTGGTGGCGCGATTACTGGTGGCGCGATTGCTGGTGGCGCGATTGCTGGTGGCGCGATTGCTGGTGGCGCGATTGCGATCGCTCTTCACCTGAGGCGCAAACGCTCAAAGAGTTCCTCCCCAAACCGACTCGATGTGGTGACGTTCTCTCCCGGACTTCCGCCCATTCGCACGATCACAAGCGACCGGCTCGGAATGACGTACACCGCGCGGCCAAGTGCCCCAAGCGCCGCGACCGTATCTGCCGGGGCGGCAGGCAACAACGGACCCTCGCTCCTTGCACCTGATGGTTGCAGACTGAAGGCCTGACCATTCAGCCACCAGAGAAAGCCGTAGCCTGGATTCAGCAGTGTCGACGGCGCCAGCGACGCACGCAGATAGTCGGCCGGCACGCCGAGGTCCACGTCGCCCGCACGCCCACCCGCGAGCACAGCGAGACCGAACCGAAGAAGATCCCGCGCCGACGTCGCGAAGCCCTCAATCGCTTGGCCATTCGGATACATGACGCCGGGTTGTTCCTCCGGTTTCGCGCCCCCCGTCGGCCGGTCAACCCCCGTCCGCCGGTCAACAAAGGCGCTCTCGGTCATACCAAGCGGCTCGCCCAACCATGTCCGCAGAAGGTCGTTCAGGCCCATGCCGGCCACGCCGCTCAGAACCCGCTTCATTGTGTGCCAGCCAGAACCGAGGTTGTACTCCCAATGGCTCCCAGGCGCCGCCTGCACCTTCGAGAAGTTGTCGAGCCCGGACGTCATCGTCAGGAGATGCCTGACTGTGATCACGTCCTCAGCTGCCGAGCCCGCCCGCGACCAACCACCGCCGACGTATTTCGCCACGGACTCATCGAGTGTGAGCAGACCTTTGCCCAGCGCGATACCGGTGAGTACGGACACGACAGACTTCTGCGCAGACGCCACGTCCTCGATGCTACGCCCATCGTCAAGGAAGGTCGGACCAAGCATGGGCGCATCGCCGAAGCCGCCCTCACAATGCCAGTAATGCTCTGCCACCAAACCGGCCTCGCCAGCACCGACATGCGCAATGACGAGCGCTGTGGAGTTTCTGTCAGCGGCGAGCGCGACAGCCGCAGCCACCGCGGCCGGATCCAGACCCGCGTCGTCTGCGGTGGACGTCGGCCACGCCCCGTCTGGCGCGGGCAAACCGGTCAACGTAACGTCACTCGCCATGCTTGCGTCTCCTTTTTATGTATCGCGCTTATGTATCGCCGCTTATGCATGGCCGCATCGAATTTCAGCATTGCGGCGTCGATTGCTGCGACCCACTCGCGGTTCGCCAGCGCATAAAGAGATTCCTGAGGGGCGATCCATCGCGCAACGGCTCATCAACTCCGGTCAACTCAAAGCCGCGACTTTCGTACAGTCGCAAGGCATGCACATTCGTTTCCGTGACGGACAGCTCAATCATCTCGCAACCGCAGTTGGCGAGAAAGTCGAGACCGGTGTCGAGCAGGGCACTGCCATGTCCGCTGCCACGCGCAGAGGGCTGCACCCACATGGCGCCAATGTGGCCAACGCCGTCTATGTCGCACGTCGCCGACATGAGGCCCCGGTCAGGCCGAAGGATGAACATGGCCACAGCAGGGACGCCAAAGCGCTCGGCACCGGCGCGCCATCGGTCATCACCCAGCGCTGCGGTGTCTTGCCACGTCGGCGAGAATGCATCGGGCTCGTCCTTCAACGATGCCAGCCGGAGCGTCTTCAGAAGCTCCCATTCATGCGCGAGGAGTCGTGAGATCACACGTGGAACCGGGAAATCCACATCGCCTGAATGGCCTCGCCGTGACCGGGGTTGTCGACATACTCGTGATAGGCAGCGATCACTGTCCCGTCTGCCGCCCGGGTCACTGTCGGGTATCCGATATGCCAGTACTGGGACTGGGAGGATGCGGCAGCACCGCCCGCCCGGACCACGAACTCGCTTTCGACCCGCCAGGTGATACCGTCGTCTGAGATCGCGGCCCGAACGCCCCATGGCGCCCGGCGATAGCCGTAAACGGCAAGCACACGGCCATCCTGCAGTTGGACCACATCCGCCGGGAAACCCCAGATCGGTGTTCGAACAGGCGGGCTCCAACTCGCGCCGTCGTCATCCGAGTGCACACACCACAAGTGATCGACCCGCCCCGGCCGGGCCTGACTGCGAAGGAGACAAACCAGACGCCCCGACTCGAGCCGCGCCATCGCGGGTTCAAAGAAGTCGAGAATGCTGGCCGCATCAAACGCAACCGTCGCCCAGTACTCCCAGTTGTGGCCGAGATCATCCGAGCGCAGCACGAGACTCCGGATAGTCTCGCCGGTCCGGGTTGGCCACTCCCGCGAAATGCTACCGTGCAGCGGCATCAAAAGGCCCCCGTCCGGCAACTCGATGATGTGGCCCGCACCGGACCCGCCCGCGATATAGGGTCCCGTACCCGAATCCGCCATCGGCGCGGTGTTGACCGGGATCAGCGGCGACCATGTGGCACCCGCATCAGCGGATCGGCACAGCCCGTAACCCGTCTGGCGCTTGAGCCGATACGGCCGTCCGGGCGGTGGTCCCGTCGTCTGCTCGGAGTGACCAATGACCGCGGTCGACGCCATAAAGCTGCACAGCCTTGTGTGCATAATGAGCTGACCACTGCCGACCTCGGCAAACGCGCAGTCCCAGTTGCCGGTGTAATCCGTATAGGGCTGCACCACTTGCGGGTCGGTCCAGGTGTCGCCCAGATCGCCCGAGAACATGACGCAGGATTGGCCACTGTCGGCATGCTCGCGCGTGCGTTCCTGATTGAACCCCAACATGAGCCGACCATCCTGCAAATGAACGATGCTGCCCTGATTAACCGCGTGCGCCGGATCGAACAGGACCTGTCTATGCTCAACATCAATTCGTGCCATAGCCATTCAAAAGTGGTGACGAGCCTGCACGTTAAAGCCCATGACAGATTCGCGCAAACCTGCACAACAACCCGTACGAACAGGCGATGGCGATCACCCCAGTCGACCTCAGGGTCGTAAATCGTTATGTTCGGGCGGATGCTCTATACCCTTGCCGTCGCCAACTATCGCTCGCTCAGAGAACTCATCCTGCCGCTCGGCAGCCTGAACGTCGTGACCGGCCCCAACGGCAGCGGCAAGTCCAATCTGTATCGTGGGCTGCGCCTGCTGAGCGAGACCGCGTTCGGCACCGCGACTAGCTCGCTCGCAGCCGAGGGCGGCTTCGAGTCGGTATTGTGGGCCGGACCGGAGAGCTTCAGCCGGCAGATGCGCTCCGGTGACGCGCCGGTTCAGGGCAGTGGCAGTCGAAGAAAACCCATCAACCTGCGCTTCGGCTTTTGCAGCAGCGACTTCAGCTACGCCATCGACTACGGCATGCCCGAACCGGTTCCCGGCGGGTCGATGTTCGACCACGACCCGATCATCAAGCGCGAGGCCATCTGGCACGGCGACACCTGGCACGATGCCCGCACGATGGTGGACCGGCGCGGCCCGGTGATTCGGGCGCGCGACGACAGCGGCCGATGGCAGGTCATCGAGAAACACCTGCCGACTTTTGACAGCATGCTCACCCGAACGCCGGACCCGGAGCGCGCGCCGGAGGTGATCCACCTGCGCGAACAGATACGTTCCTGGCGTTTTTACGATCACTTTCGCACCGACTTCGGCTCGCCGGTGCGCCAGGCGCAGATCGGCACCCGCACGCCAGTGCTGTCAAATGACGGCCACGATCTGCCAGCCGCATGGCAGACGATACGAGAGATCGGCGACGTGGAGGCCCTGGACGCGGCCGTCGCAGACGCGTTTCCCGGCGCCGAGGTCTCAGTTCGTCGGGAAGGCGGCCGTTTCGAGCTCGCGTTTCGTCAGCACGGCCTGCTGCGGGAGCTTAGTCTGGCGGAGTTGTCCGACGGCACACTGCGCTACCTTCTGTGGATCGCTGCGCTGCTGACACCACGGCCGCCCACGCTGATGGTGTTAAACGAGCCCGAGACAAGCCTGCACCCGGACCTGCTGCCACCGCTCGGCCGCCTCATGAAACGCTGTGCCGACCGCACCCAGCTATGGGTGATCTCGCATGCCCAAAGCCTCGTTGACAGTCTGACCGCGTACGACGACTGCGTGCATCTTGAGCTCGACAAGCAACTGGCCGAGACGGTCGTCAGCGACGACATCGAATCACCCGCGTGGCGCTGGCCTACTCGCTGATCGGGTCGCAATCGACGAACGCGGCACTTTTACCCAGCGCGCCGAGAGGTCTACCATAGCGCCCTACCAAATCGAACGGACCACGACATGACTCAAGCACACTTCGGCGTCACCCTGCCCCAGATCAAACGGCCATGGGTCGCAGCCGCCGACGCCGCGAAGGGGTTCGAAAAAATGGGCTACCAGTCCCTGTGGGTTTGCGATCACCTGTACGGTCCGCAATCACCGCAGCTGCCTATTCTCGAAGCCTGGTCCATGATCGCGGCCGTTGCCGCCATCACCGAAACCGTCGAGCTTGGTACGCTGGTTACCCCAGCGGGCATGCGCAACGCCGCGCAACTCGGCAAGCAGATCGCCTCGATTGACAACATCGCCGGCGGACGCGTGATCGCCGGCCTTGGTGGCGGCTGGATGCCGCGCGAGTTCACCGACTTCAGTGTGCCGTTCCTGTCCACCAAAGACCGACTGGAGCAACTGGCCGAGACC
>CAVOBC010000275.1:0-6606 GCA_963693635.1 Gammaproteobacteria bacterium
GTGATGCTGGTTCTGGGATCCGGGACCTACGCCCGATTCGAGAAAGTCATGCTCGTGATGGTGATGAGCTTCACGTTCGCGACCCTCGTGAGCGCGGTGCTGATGCAAACAACGGCGTATCACGCGTCGCCAGCAGACCTTGTGTCCGGCTTGCAGTTCGATTTCCCGATGGAACACGCTGCGCTTGCGATCGCCATGTACGGTGCGACAGGCGTCGCGGCCAGTGAGGTCTCGGCATACACCTACTGGTGCGTCGAGAAGGGCTATCCAAGCTTCATCGGCGGCGATCACGATGATCCGGGCTGGACGGCGCGAGCGAAGGGCTGGATCAAGGTGGTACAGACGGATGTTTGGGTGACCCTCGCTATTCTCACCGTCGCGACGTTGTCGTTCTACGTGCTCGGCGCCGGTGTGCTCCACCGGCTTGGCGTACAGCCTCAGGGCACAGAGACCATCAATGTGCTATCGGCGATGTACACGACGACCCTTGGCCCGTGGTCATACTGGCTGTTCAGCTTCGGTGCCTTCTGCATCCTGTTCTCAACGGTGCTTTCCGGCATCGGCGGCGGCTCCCGCTCGTTCCCGGACCTGCTGGTCACTTTTGGCTTCATCGACCGCGGCGATCTCGCACTGCGCAAGAAGTGGATCAAGGGCTACATCATCGCGATGCCGATCATCAGTACGGTGATCTATCTTTCGTACCAGCAGCCCATCACCCTTGTCATCTTCGGCGCGACCTTTGGTGCGTTCATGTTACCTGTGCAGAGCTACATGACCTTGCATCTGCAGGCGAAACGCATGGATGCCCGGGTGAAGCCGCGGGCGTGGGTCACCTGGGCAATTGGGGTGATCTTCGTGATCCAGGCAGCGCTGTCTGCCTTCATCATCTACAACCTGCTGTTCTGACAGTGGGGCGTGAGGCCCCACTGTCAGAGTTGAGCATTACTGCAGCCAGGTCAGCCTTGCCGCGTCCTGATTGCCAAGTGCGACTTCTCTGTCCTCGTGGGAGCGGGCAATGAGGTAGCTGTGGATGCGTGACGTGTCCTCGGTTGTCAGAGCGTCTGCGAACGATGCCATGCCACTTTCCTTCATCAGTCCTTCAAGCACGATCTTGTCGAAGTTGGTGTGGCTGCCCTCGCCCATGCGGCGCAGGTCAGCGATGACGCCGCCGGAGCGCGCGATCAGGCCATGGCAGGGTGCGCAATAGTTGTGGTACAGCACTTCACCGCGCGCGATGTCCTCGTCTGTTGCATCGGTCAGTTGTTGCGCCGGGATCGTGAGATCGCGCACCGAAGGCGACGGCAGGGCTTCTTTGCCGCCCAGATTGAACACAAGCAGGCGACCGGTGTTGCTGTGAACGTACGAGGCGGGCTTGGCCACGGGGTCCATCGCTTCGCCAGAGAAGAGGTCGCCGCCGCCGGTGCCGGTCAGGATGGACACGTACTGAACACCGTCAATTTGATAGCTGATCGGTGGCGCGAGCATGGAAACGTAGGTGTTGAACTCCCATACCGGGTTGCCATCATCCTTGTCATACGCCACAAACATACCGAGGGCGTTGCCGTGGAATACGAGACCGCCTTCGGTCGCCAGCACACCGCCATTCCAGTAGTGCGGAAACTCAACGGTCCACAGATCGTCACCGGTTAGCGGGTTGAATGCTTTCAGGTAACCCTTCACCGTCGGCTGTGCGGCAACGTTCTCGAGGAAGAGCTGCGCGATCTGGCCTAACTCGATCCCGAGATTCATCCGTCCCGGGTTGCGCTTATATAGTCCTGTTTTCTGGAACTCATCGGACATGCCATAGATCAGGGGATTGTCCTGCGCGGGCAGATACATGATCCCCGCCTTTGCGTCGTATGACATTGCCTGCCAATTGTGGGCCCCGAGCGGCCCTGGCAGAATCCACTGTGCCTTGCCCGAGTAGTCGAGTTCAGGGTTCTCCACCGGCCGCCCGGTCTCCATATCCACATGTGACGCCCACGTCACGGTTGCGAATGGATGGGCGCGAAGGAGTTCGCCGTCCCTGCGATCAAGGACGTAGAAAAAGCCATTCTTGGGTGCCTGCATGAGCACCTTGCGCATCTCGCCGTCAACCTCAAGGTCGGCCAGGGTCATGTCCTGTACGGCCGTGTAATCCCAGTTGTCGCCCGGCGTTGTCTGGTAGTGCCATTTACGCTTGCCGGTGTTTGCATCCAACGCCACGATGGATGACAGGAACAGATTGTCCCCGCCACCGGGGGAGCGAATCTCCCGCGTCCACGGCGAACCATTGCCGACGCCGAGATACACCTGATCAAAGTCGGGGTCATAGACGATTGAGTTCCACACGGTGCCGCCGCCACCAAACTCCCAGTAATTGCCGCCCTTCCAGGTCTTGGCCGCGAGTTCCATGGACTCGTTCTCAAAGCCTTTGGCGGGATCGCCCGGGACTGTGAAAAATCGCCAGATCTGCTCGCCATTGTTCGCGTCATACGCAGTGACATAGCCGCGAACGCCGAATTCCGCGCCGCCGTTGCCAATGAACACCTTGCCGCCCGCGACCCGCGGCGCGCCTGTGATCGTGTAGGCGCGCTCGCGATCAATGATGGTGTCGATCTCCCAGTCTCTGGCACCGGTCTCCGCGTTGAGCGCAATTAACCTGCCATCTAGACTGGCGACGTAGACCCGGCCCCCGTAGACGGCAACCCCACGGTTGACGACATCACAGCAGGCGCGTCGCGCCCACTCACGCGGAACTTTTGGATCGTAAGTCCAGACTTCCTCGCCACTGTCGGCGCGGATCGCGTGCACGCGGCTCCAGGTGCTGGTGAAGAACATGATGCCGTCGACCACGATGGGCGTCGACTCGAGAGCCCGGTTCGTGCCGAGGTCCTTGTACCAGGCAAGGCCGAGATCGCTGACGGTTTCCCGATTAATCTGCGCAAGTGGTGAGAAACGCTGCTCTTCGTAGGTGCGCCCGTGGGCAAGCCAATTGCCGGGCTCCGAGTCGGCGTTCACGATGCGGGCATCGTCGATCAAGCCGATGCTCGACGCAGATTGCTCCATTGCGGGCTCGCTGCTCGGTGGTACCGGTGCCGGCGCGTCGTCTCCTGTGAAAAACACGAAGTACCCGCCAACCGCGAGAATGAGGACGATGACGATGATTCTGATGGCCATGCCTGACTACCTGATTTGTTCTTATTCTGGGCGAGGAACTATACGCTGCCGGCGTGGCGATTCCACCCTCGGTTCGTGCGGCGCATTGGGCGACGGTGGGCGCACATGGGGCAGTTGTGAGTGATCGATTTTTTCATTGGAATTTCCGGGTTACACTGCGCCGCTATGCGTGATTTCAAAGACAATTATCTGTTCCTTCAATGCGTGATTCTCATCGGCGTCATTGGATTTTCTCTGGTCATCGCCGGGTGGCTGGGCCTGCTTGAACGCGTGCTTGCGGCGGATCGCAGCTACCTGTCCCCGATCATCCTGCTGATCTATGGGCTCGCGAGCGGCCAGTGGTTGGTCCGCGCCTGGCAGCTAGGCGCCGAGCGGCGAGAGCTTGTCGCCCAGACCGGTGCGGCGCCGTCTGTGGCGGATATCGAGACGCTGGTGGGTCGACTCTATGCGCAATCCGGGTCGCTCACATCACGCAGCACATCAAAGCTGATCGAAACTGTCGGGGACGAGCTGATGAATCGGCATGCGCTTGGCCACTTCGCCAGCGATGCACTGTTGCGGCTGGGCCTGCTTGGTACCATCGTTGGATTCATCCTGATGTTGTTGCCCCTTGCTTCGATCCAGGAGTTCGATACCGCGATCATGCAGCAACTGCTGGCATCCATGAGTGGCGGTATGGCCGTCGCTCTGTACACGACGCTTGCCGGTCTCGTTACGAGCACGCTGCTGCGATTTCAGTATCACTTGCTCGACAGTTGCGTAGCGGCGGTCGTCACCGGACTGGCGCATGTTGCTGAGCGCGGCGTGGCTGCAGACGACGGTCTCTCGACAGCTTCGGGCACGGGCGAAGGCGCCTCATCTGCGCCCACCGGCGCCGCGGACTCGAATGCGGCATAGGATTTTCTCGGACCCGGACTCCGGCGACGCGTTTACCGATCTGCTCTTCAATGCGCTGCTTGGCTTTGCATTCATGTTCGTCATCGCCTTCATGCTCATCAGTGATCCGGAGAACAAGGGCAACGTTGACGCCAAGGCGGAGGTGCTGATCACCGTTCGCTGGGCAGATCGTCATCCGGACGATGTGGACACACTTGTTGAGGGCCCGCGTGGCAATGTCATCTGGTATCACAATCGTGACAGCGGGTTGATGCACCTCGACCGCGATGACCGGGGACTGTTGGCGGACCGAATTACGCTCGATGGCAAGCTGGTGTCTAACCCGATCAATCAGGAGACCGTCACCGTCCGGGCACTGCAGGAAGGCGAATACGTCGTGAACCTGCTGCATTATCAGGCAAATTACTCCGTGCCGCTGCCGGTCACCGTCAAGGTAGAGAAGCTGAATCCAGAGGTTTCTCTCGTCTATTACGGCACCCGTGACCTGGCGGGCAAAGGCGACGAGCAGACGGCGGTGCGCTTTACGATAGATGCTGACGGCAATGTTGCAGACACCAATGAGCGACCGAAGAAGCTCCTGACGCAGGCACTTGCGAAGTGACCGTTACCGGCCAGGTCCTGCTGTTGTCGCTCTCGTATGTCGTGGTTGCAGCGCTCCTGCTGCATCTCAACCTGACGAGTCCGCGCAGGCGCGCCGTCAAGTTCCTGGCGATTGTGATGGTGAGCGCCCTCTATCTCGGCGCCTGGTACGGCTGGCGTGGCATGAGTGGCTGGGCGTCCAGTGAGCCGGTGCCCGATGAATTCAGAGTGCTGTGGATAACGATCGATGAACCCGACAAGGCAACGCGCAAACCGGGTGCCATCTTCTATTGGCTGCGCGCGCTCGATCAGGCGGGTTTGCCGATTGGCGAGCCCCGGGCCCATCGGGTGGCGTACTCGGAAGCAGCAGCGGTGGCCGCAGAGCAGGCGCTCGCAGCTATCGATGAGGGGCAATTGCTAAACGGGCGCACCAGCCGCAACCTGCTCAAAAAGAGTGATGAGCGTGTCGTCGGCGACTTGCCGGATGACGTTGGGGGCAGTGAGGGAGAGGGCGCGGATGGTCCGGTCAACCTGACCTTTCTGCGTGTGCCACCGCCGGATTTGCCGCCCAAAGTGGCGCCGGTGACCCACGTGCCTTACTAAGTGTCGGCGAGTCGCAACAGCGACACGCCGCAATTTAATCACCTGAGCGGGTCGCGCCGGGATACAATCGCTGGCCGTCGTGCCCACTGGCCAGTTTTGCGACGCTCTGCGTGAGCGCTCGAGAATTCGACTGTAGCGTGGGACACACATTTCCTTTTGGGCCATTTCAGGAGACATACCCTTGGCAGACACGATGAGAGCATTGAGATCCACGATTACCGACGCCGGCAAGCTTGAGTTGACGGTCGTAGACGTCGCGAGGCCAGAACCCGGCCCGGGTGATGTCCTGATCGAGGTCGGTGCATCACCGATCAATCCATCTGACCTGGGATCATTCTTTGGCCCCGCCGATATGTCGACCGCAACGTCAGTTGGCACGCCAGAGAGCCCGATGGTGGTCGCAGATGTCCCGGCCAACATGATGCGCATGGCAGGACCGCGCGTCGGCAAAGCGCTCGCGATCGGCAACGAAGGCGCTGGCACGGTGGTCGCGGCGGGGGCCGATGCGGCAGCGCAAGCATTGATGGGCAAGATCGTTGCTGTCATCGGTGGTGGCATGTACTCGCAGTACAAAGTCGCGCCGGCAGATCAGTGTCTGGTGCTGCCCGATGGCATCACGGCCGAAGAGGCGGCCTCGTGTTTCGTCAATCCGCTCACGGTACTTGGCATGGTCGAGACGATGCGACTCGAAGGCCACAGTGCAATCGTGCATACGGCTGCCGCGTCTAATCTGGGTCAGATGCTGCAAAAGGTCTGCGTTAATGAAGGCGTTGCCCTCGTCAACATCGTACGCCGTCAGGAGCATGTCGAACTGCTGCGCGGGCTTGGCGCGACTCACGTCGTCGATTCCAGCAAAGACTCGTTCATGGCCGATCTGATCGATGCGTGCGCGGAGACCGGTGCGACAGTCGGCTTCGATGCAACCGGTGGTGGCTCGCTGGGAGGCAACATCCTCACCGCGATGGAGGTTGCGTTGACGCGTAAGGGCAGCGGCATGAGCGCCTATGGATCGACCACCCACAAGCAGGTCTACCTGTACGGTGGGTTGGATCGCACGCCGACAACGTTCACTCGCAGCTTTGGTATGGCCTGGGGCATGGGTGGTTGGTTGCTGCCGCCATTTCTGGCACGTGTCGGTGCTGAAAAAGCACAGGAATTGCGCGAGAAAGTTGCGAGCGAGATCAAGACGACCTTCGTAAGCGGCTACTCGGCACGGGTCTCGCTTGATGATGCGTTGTCGCTTGAGTCGATCGCGCACTTTGGGCGCATGGCGACGGGTGAGAAGTTTCTGGTGTGCCCCTCGCTTTAGCCGATTTGACCGGTGAATCGACGGGCTGATTGAACTGAACAAGAGGACCCGCTGACCTA
>CAVOBC010000276.1:0-6580 GCA_963693635.1 Gammaproteobacteria bacterium
ACCTTTTATGTTGGCGGAGAGAGAGTCATTCGTCCGCCGTGCCCGCAGCCTTCCGACAGACAGCAAGGCAGAGAGTCTGGTGACTGCGGTCCGGTTGACCATGGAGCGTGATGATGGCGCCCGCAAGATTGTCATCTTTACCGAATCCCTGACCACGCAGAACTACCTGCGCGACCTGCTTATGAACGATGCGGGCCTGGGCGACGAGGAGATCACGTTATTCCGTGGGTCTAACGACTCACCCCGGGCGCTGGACGCGTTGCGGCATTGGCGCGACGAAGTGGCGGCGTCGATGCCCGCGCATTCCCGTCCGTCGCCCTCGGTGGCGGTGCGCCTGGCGCTGGTGCACGAGTTCAAGACCTCATCGAAGGTTCTCATTTCTACAGAAGCCGGTGCCAAGGGTCTTAACCTGCAGTTTTGCGACACCATCATCAACTACGATCTGCCGTGGAATCCCCAGCGAATTGAGCAGCGCATCGGACGTTGCCATCGCTACGGTCAGGTCCGTGATGTCACGGTGATTAATTTCATTGCGAAGGACAATGAGGCGCAACGACTCACGTTCGACATCCTCAGCAGTAAGCTGGATCTCTTCGGCAGCGTGCTCGATATGTCTGATCAGGTGCTGCAAACGCCAAGGTCCGATGGATCAGAAGAATTGGCGACCGCGCTCGGGCCGGAATTTGAGTCCCAGCTCCGCCGCATCTGGGACCGGGCTCGAACGGTCGAGGAAGTGGAAGCGGAATTACGCCGACTGCGGGACTCGATGGAAGACTCACGTCGCGAATTACAAGAGATCCGCAAGCAGACGGTGGGGTTGATAGAAACGCGCCTGGATGAGTCGGTGCGGGAGGTCTTCCGCAACATCCGGGAGAGCTTGCCGGCGACGCTCGCTGACTTCGACGCTGACCTTGAGCGGGTTCTGTTGGGATACCTCACCGCCTGCGAAATACCCCACGAACCGGCGGACACGGGTGGCAGCCGCACGTTGCGTATCGATCCTTCGCCTGAATTACCGGGCGCGCTTGCCGAGCACGGTATCACCGTCGCACTGGGGCATTCCTCAGAAGATGAGTCGATTCACACGGCGCATCCGCTGATCGAAGCGGCAATCGCCAATGCGCGCGCGTCCTGTCGCGGTGCATACCGCGTGCGCTTCGCCATTGCCGATGACGCTGCGCAATCTCTGCAACGCCGCCGCGGATCACGCGGACGCCTTGCCCTGACGCGCATTAGTTACCGCGGCTTCGAACGGGAAGACCGGCTGCTGGTAACTGCCGTCTTCGAAGATGCCGAGGTGTTGCAACCGGCGGCCGTTGCGCACGAATTGCTGCTGCAATCCTGCCGCGATCTGGATACGTTCGATGTGCCGATGGCGGTCACGCCGGACGACCTGGACGAAGTGGTCGACGAGGAACTCTTTCTGGACAACTCCGCCGTGGCGCGTGCTGAGCAGGCAGCCTTTGAACAGACGATGGATCAGCTTGACCAATACGTTGAAGATCGCATCATGGTGTTGCGTCGCGCGCGCGCCGGCCACGCCGAGAGGCTGGGTCCGGCCGAGCAGAAACGCGACCGCGCGCTCGGCTCCGACGCGCGGGCCGAGGCAGATCAGGTGGTCAAGCGATGGACACAAGCGATAGAAAGACTGGATGAGCAACTCGGCAAACTGATTGCACGCGAAGACGCGGTGTATGAGAGATGGAAGTCGTTCGCCCACGACCGGCGATACGGCGGCGCAGAACACGAACGGTTGTTAGAGGCTGAGTTCATTCTGGAATGAGTCACGCGCAGGACGATGATATGGCACTAACGATACTGCACACGGCAGATTGGCACCTTGGGCGTCGTTTCACCTCGTTCGACCAGGAGTCGGAACTGCGCCTCACGCGCGCCAGGCTTGAGGTGTTGTCGCGAATCCTTGATCTCGCCCAGAGTCGCAACGTTGATGCCGTGCTGTGTGCGGGCGACCTGTTTGATTCGGCGTCGCCGGACAAGGAGTGGTGGCAGGGCGCGCTCGATGAGTTCAAACGGCGCGACTGGCAGCGCCCGGTGGTGCTGCTGCCTGGCAACCACGATCCGCTCCTGCCCAACTCGGTGTTTGACGCGCACCATCCGTTTCGAAGCGGACTGCCGGACTACGTTCACGTCGTGGGCGAAGACGGCTTTGAGTTGCCGCTTGGCGACAAGGCCGTTGTGTACGCGACGCCTTGCAGATCGCACGCTGGCCAGACAAATCTTGCGTCATCGCTGCCGCCCCGTGAACCGGGCGACAAACGCATTCGGATCGGGCTGATCCACGGTCAGACGTTCGACATCGATGGCTATCAAACCAACTTTCCGATTCCTCGCGGCACGGCCAATGAGCGAGATCTCGACTACCTGGCGATAGGCGACACCCACGCGTTCCGGGAGGTCGAGCCTAATGCACCGGTGCCAACCGTTTATCCCAGTGCGCCCGAGGCGACCAACTTTGGCGAGAAGGACACCGGATATGTCGCGGTTGTATTTTTCCCGCGGGACCGCGCGCGCCGGGCGCTCGTCGAAAAGGAGCGGGTGGCCGCGTGGAACTGGCGGGCGCAGACATGCCTGTCCCTGGGTGATCTGCGAGAGTTGCGCTCGGACGAAAACCTGCGCAAGACGGTGCTGCGGCTCAAGCTTGACATGACGCTGCCGCTCGATGAGTACGACGAGGCCGAGCGCATACTGACCGAGTTGAAAGGCTCGCTTTCCGCCAATCCGCGCGTCGGTGTGCTCGATGAGGATCGCAGCGGCATGCGGCTGGCGATCGGTGACGTCTGCGCGTTTGAGCAGAATCTGCCACCGGTACTGCAGTCGGTGGTCAGGCGCTTGCAGGCCGAGGCGGCGGAGCGACCCGAGGTCGCCGAGCGTGCCCTGCATCATCTTTATCAGTTGACCCGGGACTGATTCGTGGGTCTTTGGCTGCGCCGGTTAAGCGTCACGAATTTCGCGGGTATTGAATCCGCCGAGTTTGAACTCGGTCCCGGCTTCAATGTCTGTCACGGCCCCAACGAACTCGGCAAGTCGACGTTGGTAAAAGCCATTCGAGCAGCCCTCCTGCTGCAGGATTCGTCTTCGTCCGCCGCGGATTTCGTCGACTGGCAGACAGACGCGCAGCCAGAGGTTGCACTGACATTTGAAACCGAACCCGAGCGCATTTGGCGCGTCCGCAAGAGGTTTGACCGGGGCCGTGGCGGCGCGAGCTACCTGGATTTCTCCCGCGATGGTGCCCAGTTTGTGCAGGATGCGCGTGGTCGGGAGGTCGAGGGCCGGCTGCAGGACCTGCTGCAGTGGGGTATCGACGCGCCGGGCGGAAAGGGCCGTCGGCGCGGCATTCCAGAATCTTTCATCAGCACGGCTCTGCTCGGCAATCAGGATGAGGTCACGGCGATTCTGAATCGGAGCCTTGAGGAGGATCCGAGCAATTCCGGCAAGCTGCGCCTGACCGAGGCGCTGCAGGCGATGGCGCAGGACCCGGTTTTCGGTCGAATCATCGGGCTCGTGCAGGCAAAAGTGGACGAGGCGTTTACCGGCACCGGGCGCAAAAAGAGCGGGCAGAACTCGCCGTGGGTGCATCTGCGCGATCGGGTCAAGCTGGCGGAGGAGCGTCTCCGCGAGATACAACGCAAGGTGGACGACAGCGAGTCCGCGCGCGGACATGTGACGGAATTGCACCAGCAATCGATTGCCGTGCGGGAGGTGCTCTCGAATGCCGAGCGGTCCCTCCACAATCTGAACGCAGCGCTGGGACAGCAGCAGGTAAGGGATCAGGTTGCGCGCCAATTGGACGAGGCGGCGACCAACCACGAGCGTGTGTCAGTTCTGGAGCGACGCATGCATGAGATCGAGGCATCGCTCGCTGCACGTCGGGGCACGAGCGCTGACCTCGAGGCACGTCGTGACGAGTTGGCGGCGCATCGGACTGAGGGGCAGGCGCGATTTGAACAAGCACGCGAGGCCGTGCGCGAGCTTGAATCCGGGGCAGGGGAGCAGCAACGGCGATTGCGCGAGCAGGAGATCGAGAAGGCCATCCTCACCAACCAAGCCACGCGCTCTTCGCTGGCTGCCCGCATGGAGCACGCCGGGCGGATCTCGGCCAGGCACCAGCGCGGGGAGACCATTCGAAGTGATATTGAAGGGGTGACGAGCAGCCTCCGTGAGGCCGAGGACGTACTCGCCCAGGCACGAGTGCGCTACGCAGATGATGAGCGCAAGTTGGCGCTGCTGTCACATCAGCTTCTGGCGCGACGATTGCTCGTCGTCCGGGCGACACTGGTAGAAACCGAAGCGTCCCGGTCGACGCTGGCGAAGGATCGTGAGCAAGCGCAAGTGCAGTTGAAGGACGCGGCATCAATGCGCAGTGAGGTCGAGACCTGGCACGCGCCGGCCCCGGCTCTGCTTGTGGCGCTCCGCGAACTCGAGATCGAGCGGCGGGTCAGCAGAGAACGCCTTGAGGTTGGCCTGACATTAACGATTACGCCGCACAATGAGGCATCTCTCGACGTTGCGGTGGATGGTGCCGACAGTGAGGCGTTGCAAGTTCCTGCGGCTGGTGCAGAGATCAGCGCAAGACGAGAACTTGCGCTCGTCATTCCGGGTTTCGGCGACCTCGTGATTCGGGGCGGCGCCCAGGGCATGCAGGCTGAACTCGATGAACTCAATCAGCGTTGGGCGGAGGAAGCCGAACCGGTCCTTAAAGCTGCCGGCTGCGATGACCCCGGGTCGCTCGAAGTTCTGGTTCAGCGGGCACTGGATCGACGTCGTGAAGCAGACTCGATCGACGCGGAGGCGCGCTCGACGATGGCGCGCACGCAGGATTCGACAGCAATCGAGTCGGCGCGGGGCGACCAGGTGGACGCCATTGCTGTCGCCGAGCGTGATCTCGCGGCGAGCTTGCCGGACGACACAGATCTTGAGGGATTCGTTGCGGACCTGGATGAGGCCCGGACGGGCCCCGTTATCCAGGTGGCGATCGACAAACTTCGTCCCGAGATGGACCGTCGGCGAGACCTCGGGGCGGCGCTCGCCGGCAACGCGCAAGGAGACGAGGGCAGGCTGGAAGGCCTCGAAGTCGAGCTGGAGGCCCTGGACGGCGAGTTGGCCAGTGAGCTTGAGAGCTTTGACGGTGATTGGGAAGCCGTGCTGACTGATGGCGCGACAGAACTCGCGCGGTTGGATGAGTCGCTCGCCAGAGACAACGAGAGTCGGCTTGCGGTGCAGCAGGAAGCGACCAGGGAGGTCGATGAGGTGCGCCAGGCACTTGAAGACGCCACTCGCACCGTGGAGGCAGTGGATGTTTCCTTGCGCGAAACGAACGGAGAGATCGACTTTGCCCGCGAGGCGATCGCGGAACTGGACGGTGAAATGCGCGCACGCGTTGATGCGTTTTCTAAGGAAGACCCGGCCGCGGCGGCGGCGCGGGTGGTGGATTGTCAGGCCGAACTCGACGCGCTGCCGGAACCCGAGCAGGACGTGGAACCCGAGGAAGTTCGCGCGGCCGAGCAGCAGGTTGCGGCGGCGGCGGATGCTGTGGAGGGGGTCAAGCACGCCGTCGACAAGGCGGAAGGTGCGATCGAACAGGTTGGCGGGGATTACATCGAAGAACAGCAAACGCAGGCTAAAGAAGCGTTGCAGGTGGTGACCGGACACCAGCGGGATCTGGAAGTGGAGTACGAGGCGTGGCAACTTCTGCGCGACACGCTGAAAGCAGCGGAGAACGAGGATGCTGTTCATCTTGGCAGCGCGCTGGTTGATCCGGTCAGTGACCGCATGGCAGCGCTGACCGGAGGGCGATACGGCAAGGTCGATATAGCGCCGGCATTACAGACAGCCGGCATAGATCTTGGCGGCGCGTCACGCGAAGCGGCAAGCTTGTCGCTGGGTACGCAGGAGCAACTTGCCACCTTGCTGCGCATCTCAATCGCCGAGGCCTTGACGAGTTTTCTGGTGATGGATGATCAACTCACCCAATCGGATGCGGCGCGAATGGAGCGACTCCGCGTGATGCTGCGAGCGGCGTCGGCCGGCGTGCAGGTGGTGGTGTTCACCTGTCACCCGGATGCCTACCTCGTGGATGCGGGACCCGAGGTTGCGACGGTTGACCTCCGTCGTGTCGTCAAGCGCGGAGAAGTCATGGCATCGGCGGCAAAGGCCGCGGGCGAGGAGCGCGACGTGGATAACGAAAGCAACGCGGGCCCGTCCGATGAGGCGTTGAAAGCTGAGCGTGATGGCGCTGACGCAATAGAGGAAGAAGAGGGAAGACCGGAGGAAGAGGAGGACCAAGGCAAGAAGGACCAAGGCAAGAAGGACAAGAAGCCCGCGAAAGCGACCACGGCACATCGCAAACGAGCCGCAAAGCAATCCGACCTGGAAGACCTGAAGGACATGCTCCGCGATTCCCCTAATGACGGAGAGGACGACGGAGAGGACGACGGAGACAAAGACGGAGACAAAGACGAAGACAATTAATCCTCTCCCAGGGCGAGGCGTCCGGTCGTCGGCCATTCGTTCGACGAATCCAAATCGAAGGAGGAACTAGCTTGACGATATTTGAACTGGG
>CAVOBC010000277.1:0-6536 GCA_963693635.1 Gammaproteobacteria bacterium
TGCGTGGGTATCTACCGCAGTCGCATTTCAACATTGTCTATACCGGCACGATCTATTCCGGTGATCGTGACCCGACGCCACTTTTTGCCGCATTGCAGAACCTGGCCGAACAACAGCCCGGCCTGAACGAACGCTTGCGTCTCACCTTTTTCGGCGACTCCGAATCGCTGGCCGCGCTTGCGGCGCGGTATCCCCGTCTGCAGCAAATGATACGGATCGAACCCCCCGTTTCCCTCAAGACAAGCCTCACCATTCAGCGATATGCTGACGCCCTGCTCTTTCTTGACTGGTCGCGGCCGGTTGATGGCTGGTTGACAGCCAAACTGTATGAGTATATGAGTTCTGGAACACCCATCCTCGCCGTCGGCGGCGCGTTACGACACACCGCATCCCGACTGATTGAGGACAGCAAGACCGGGATCGCGCTCGGCAATAATGTTGGCCTGATCCAGGAGACCCTCACACGGATGTTGCAAGGCTCGGCCTTTCTCTACGAACCTGATGCCAGCTTTCTGGCCACGATGACACGCGAAGCGCTGGCTTTGAAAATGCTCGATGTCGTACAGCAAACGGTCGATCACGCCCGCGACGCTCGGATGTCTGACTCGTGAAGCTCACCGTTAGCGTTCTACTCTCGGTGTATGCGGACGAGCGACCAGAGCGCTTGTGGCTTTCACTCCTCAGCATCGCGCGCCAAACCCGACTCCCCGATCAGTTGGTGCTGGTTCACGACGGCCAACTCGGCCCGGAACTCGATGCCGTCATCGACCGCTTCACGCGGATACCCTTTGTCCCGATGCACCAGGTCAGGTTGCAAAGCAACCGCGGGCTGATTGAAGCACTGAATCGCGGTATCCCACGGTGCACCGGCGACTTCGTCATGCGCATGGACTCTGATGATCTCTGTATGCCGAATCGCCTCGAAGCGCAGGTCGCATTCCTCGAATCCCACCCGGAGGTCGACGTGGTGGGCACTGCTATGTACGAATTTACACACAACTCAGACACGCCGGAACACATCAAACCCGTCCGCGAAGACCACGATGAAATCGCCGTCCTGCTGCCCTGGCGAAACCCTGTGAACCACGCGACCGCGTGCGTGCGCCGCACGCTGCTGCACGGGGGCTATCCGAATCTCCGGTTTCTGGAAGATTACTATCTGTGGGTCAAGCTGTTGGGCAAGGGGGCCCGGTTCCACAACCTCGACCAGCCTCTGTATGTCTGTCGTTTCGACGATCGAACGTTCGCCCGTCGATCCGGCAAGGAGAACTTTCAAAACGAAGTCTGGCTGCGATGGCACATGTGGAAGCTCGGACTCATGAGCGTCATCACACTCGCTGTCGTAACAACCGCGCAGACCGTGCTGCGTTTTGGTCCACTGGGTCTGCAGCGATGGCTGTGGGCCCGGGCGCGAGTGCCCTACCTGCCACAGGCCTGAGCCACGGGTCGACAGAACTTCCCGTGCGCTCCGCCCTCGCCCGCCGCCTGCCACCTCCGCCCTCCGCCTCAGCCGCCCTGTGTTCCATTGCAATCGGGAGGTTGCAGAGCAAACTGATTGCAGACGAAAATGGGGCGGTCTGGGCAGTCACTGCCAGCAACCGCGTCACGGCGGCCTGGCAGGTTGCTGAAACATGCGCGCTAGGTTCGATGCATGGCGATTCACGTCGCTCTTGCGCGCCGTGAACACCTGGCGGCCCCCACAATCGACAATGTAGTCGTTGATTTGCCGCGAGCGGGCCCAGACGCGCGACGCAAGAACTCATTACCATGAGAGCGCAGCAGGGGCGCTCCTTTTTCCCAGCAAACCTGTTAGACATATCGCCAGTTGATTCGGCAAGAAGGATTAGTCGTTGCGGCAAAACATCAAGTACATCCCCCTCATTCTCTTGGGCCTGCTGTTGCTCGGACTCTGGGGCCAATTCGCGCACAATCAGGCGCGATTCTTCGGCGAATTCTCGGCGGTGCTGTACGAGGTGCTCACTCTCTTCGCGTTCGAAGGCGAGTGGACCCAGATCGACGATCTGCCGTGGCAACTGCATGTGACGCGTGTACTCGCCCCGCTCGCAACGATCGCCGGTGTCCTTTTCGTCATCACACAGGAGATGTGGAACGAGTTCGTGAATCTCTTCGTGCGCCTGCGATCCGACCATCTGGTCGTGCTCGGCCTCGGGGACAAGGCCTGGCAATTCATTCAGTCCTGTGACGGTGGGGGCGTCGTCGTCGTCGAAATCAATCCGGACAATCCCCGCATCGCCCAGGCGCGGTCCCGCAACGTCAACGTGTTCGTCGCCAACGCGCTGGACGAAGGCATATTCGATCTGGTCAATCTGCAAAAAGCCAGCAATCTCGTAACGCTGACCGGTGATGACGGCACCAACGTTGAACTCGCTATTAACGCCCGCACCTATCTGCGCGAATGTGCCGACAGTGACCACCGTCTGCGCATCCACATGCACCTTGACGACCCGCAGGTGTCGCTTCGGCTCGAAAAGTATCCGAAGTTCTTCGATGACACCGAGTTTGCCGAGATCAGTTTCTTCAGCGTCTACGATCTGAACGCGCGTCGACTCTTCAAGGAACATCCGCCCGAAATTTATGCCGATGTCTTTGCCCAGAGCGGCATCCACATCATGGTCTTTGCCTTTGACCTTTATGCCGAGCACATCCTGCTCGAGGCAACCCGCATTTGTCAGTTTGCCAATCAGCCGCCCCTTTCGTTCACCTTGTTCTGCAGCAGCCCCGAGAATGTCGAGCGGTCCCTGCTGGAAAACTACCCGGCCCTGGCGGAGATCTGTAAATTGAACTTCCTGCCGCTCGGGTCTGATCAGATGAGCGTCAATCTTGGCGTGCTGGACGACGTGCCGGACGAGACGCTCAGCACCGTGACGTACCACGTCGTTTGCGGGCGCACCGATGGCCGCGCGCTGCAGGCCGCCCTCGTGCTGCGCAGCAGCCTGCTGGATCGGCCGGCCTGCAACGCACCGATCATGGTGCAGATGAAACGATCCCGTGGACTGTCCCAATTGCTGGAATCGGAGCCCGGGATGCCGGAGATTCCAGACGGCATTTATCCATTCGGCCGCTTTGACGAGGTACTCCATCGGGACAATGTCATCGGCGATCAGATGGACGAACTGGCACGCGCACATCATGAAAACTGGCGGCAAGGACTCTCAGGATCCGAGCTTCAACATCCCGCGGCACAGGACTGGTCGCGACTGCCGGAACCGGTGCGCAAACGTAATATCCAGCAGGCGGACCACATCGACGCCAAGCTGCGCGCCGTGCGCTGCAGCCTGGGTGACCTGCCCCGCAAATCGGTGCCGACACTTGCGTTCACTGACGCTGAAACCGAATTGCTGGCACCCATGGAACACGAGCGCTGGCGCGTTAACAAACTCCATGAAGGCTACAAGGCGGGACCTCGACGGGTCGAAAGCGCGCGCATCAATCCGATTGCTGTGCCGTGGGCAGCGCTCGACGACGATCGAAAACAGGAGAACATCGACTACTTCAAGAGTTACCCGGGGCTGCTGGCCCGTGCACTCGGCAGGCGCATCCGCCGAGACTTCGTGGTCGGCGTGACCGGTCACCGGCCGCACAAACTGGACGTGAATAATCCCGCGCTGCGGGCCAGCATTACCCGCTGCCTGAGCGGCCTCGTCAGTGCCCACCCATCCCATCGCTTCTTTGTACTCTCACCTCTGGCAGAGGGCGCTGACAGAATGCTCGCACAAATTGCGATGGTGGAGTTCGGCATGGACCTGATCGTCGCGTTGCCGCTGCCGTACGACCTATACAAAGATGACTTCGAAAGCGAAGCGTCCATCAATGAATTCAAAACGATGGTCGGACTCGCCCATCGGTACTATGAACTGCCGATGAAGTTTGGCAATCAGGAAATGCTCGCAGATCAGGGAAACACGGAACCACGTAACAAGCAGTATGCCCTCGTTGGGGCGCACGTCTGCGAGCGGGCAGACGCGTTAATTGGTATCTGGGACGGCAATCCAGCAGGCGGTGTTGGCGGCACGGCCGAGGTGATCGAATGGCGTCGATGCGGCCGCGTCCCCGCACCTTTTGCCAACAACGCAACATTCTTACAACGACCTGTCCTGACCGACCCGATCATCATCTCGCCCAACCCCGACTGAGGTCAGCGCTTTGGCCATCGCCAGGAATCAGACCTGGATTCTTGCCAGTCATGTCCTCGTCTATGCACGGGGACTCATCCTGCTCCCCGTGCTCATCAAGACACTTGGCCCCGGCGTGTACGGCAGCCTGATATTGCTGCTGGCGACAGCCGAAGTCATTTATGGGATATCGTCACTTGGACTCGATTACCGGTTCTGTCGCGAAATGCCTTCGACGACCGGCCGAACGGCAAAGCGGGCACTCTTTTACGGGCAGTTCTGGCCACACGCGTTGCTGGTTCTCGTTGCCATTACGCTTATTCTCGCTGCGAGCAGCACCGGGTTCAGCATTCTGCCGGAGGTGGATGCCGGGTGGCTGATCGCGTTGCTTCTGGTGGCCAACTTTTGCTACGACAAGCTGACCGACTACCTGGGCTACACCGATCGGCAGGGATGGCTCGCGGTTGCCCTGACCGCCGCCCCGTATCTCAATATCGCGATCGTTCTGGTTAGCCTGCTGCTCACCCAGGTGACGCTCAGCCATCTGGTCTGGATCAGCGCGGCCGTACAAATCGCAACCGCACTGCCAATACTGGTGCTGTTGCTGACCGAGATCGGAGTCACTGTGCGCCTGCCGGCCATCAGCGAACTGTCAGGCAACGTTCGCCTCGGGTTTCCGCTGGTGTGCGCATACATGGTCGACTTCATACTGGGAACGAGTGACCGTTTTGTCATCGCCCACTTTATGGGGCCGGAGGCGGTTGGCTATTACAGCCCGGCGTACGCACTTGGGAGTCTGATTATTCTGGTACCGAAGGCGCTCGGCATCGTATTGCCGCCTGCGCTGTCCCGTGAATTTGATGCCGGGAACCTTGAGCAAGTGGACAAGGTGGTGAATGCCGCATTGCAGGCGTATCTCACGATTGCGATTCCGTTCATCCTTTGCGCGATCGTCGTCGGTAAAGACGTCCTCACGCTTTTTACCAACGAGTCGATTGGTGCGACAGGTGGCAAGTTGATACCGGTAGTCGCTTTCGGCACGTTGTTTTTCGGCCTCAATCTCATCCTTGCGAACGTGCTCTTCGTCTATCGCCGGACAGGACTCATGTTCCGGCTGACGCTGGGGGCGGCCGTGCTCAATCTCGTGCTCAACGTGGTTTTGATAGACAGAGCGAGGGACATTGGTATCGCGGCGGCAACGACGCTCATTTCGTACGCCGTGGTGTTTGCGATTCTGAGCATCGCCATCCGCCCGTATCTAAAGCTGCGTCTTAACTGGGGGCACATCCTGCGCGTCTTTCTGGCAAGCGCAGCAACCGCGATTGCCCTTGCGGGCCTGTTGCAAATTCTTGACGGTGCAGCCGGACTGATCGCTGCGTGTGTGCTGGCAGGGGCCACGTATGTCGGATGCGTCGTGAGATTTGGCATTTACGAGCCCCACGAGTTGTTGGGGTTGATCTACACCCGAGCGGATGGGGACGGGAAAAGAGGTGAGTGAGCGGGTTCTCTGCATCCTGACGTGCCACAACCGGCGCGAGACGACGCTTCGCGCCGTGCGGCAGATCGCAGAGAACGCCGCGCGACCGGACATCCTGGTTGTCGACAACGGCAGCACAGATGGCACGTCAGAGGCGCTCAACAGTGAATGGCCGGAGGTAGAAGTGATAGAGGGATCTGGCGAGCTCTATTGGGGGGGCGGAATGAGGCGGGCCATCGATGCATTTCTTGCGGACGATCAGGCGTATCTGCTTTGGCTGAATGATGATGTAGATCTGGTTCCGGACGCGCTGACTATGTCGCTCGATGAGTTGCGCACCGTTGGTGCAGACGTGTTGGTTGGATGTTGCGTTGATCACACAGGTGCGCTCAGCTATGGCGGCGAGACGCGCGTGAGCAGCTTGAAACCCGTGAGTTTTGCGCGGAGCGAACCGGGTGCGGAGCCGGACACGTTTAATGGCAACTTCGTGCTTTTCAAGCGTGCAGTGGTTGAGAGCGTGGGCAACATAGACCCCGCGTTCCCGCATCGAATGGGTGATTACGACTACGGGCTGAGGACGGCGCGGGCAGGCTTTCGTATGCGCGTAGCATCAAAACCGATTGGTGTTTGCGAAAGAAATCAGACCGCGGGATCTTTTCTGGACACAACCCTGCCGAGACGTGAGCGGCTGAAACACATGCTGAGTGTTAAAGGGATGCCCCCTGGCCCCTGGTTCACCTTCTGCATCCGCCATGCGCGCTGGCTCGGGCCACTTGTCTTCATCAAGCCTTATCTCAACATCATCTTCAGGCGATGAGAGAAGGCCGATCTATTGAGATTTATTAAGAACAGGAGTGTTACTTAGAGAAAAGGACTGTTGACCGGACTTAGGGCGCTGTATATATTTACACTACTGTATATATGAA
>CAVOBC010000278.1:0-6532 GCA_963693635.1 Gammaproteobacteria bacterium
TCGGTTTTCACCCGCGAGCATCGGTGGTCGGGTCACGCGGCAATGGCATCCACGCGAAGGGTAGCGAAAAGATCATCTACGACGAGGCGCGCGTACAGGAACGCTCGGCGATGATCGGCTACGCGATCGATGCCCGTCAGCAGCGTTTTCCAGACGAAACGCCGTTCATCTATCAGCCCCACGCTGAACAAAACGCGTCCTATGAATGGAGTCCGGACGCAAAGGCCGCGATCAAGGACTACAACCGCCTTGACCTCGGCATTTGACTCAAGACAGCCGACCCGTCGCTCAACTGTTGACCGGGGTGGACTCAAGGGATGCGGTCCGCATGCGGGCCCCTACGCGGTGAACGTTGACCGAACTGGACATGCCTGCGGACAGTCAATAGTGACAATGTTATGACCAGCGACCCGCACTCGGCCGCCATCCCTGTCCCGGGGACCGCCGGCGGACACAACAAGCGCATGCTCATCGATGAGGGCTATTGCGTCATCAGGCAGGTGGTCCCGATCACGCTGATTGAGCGATTGACCTGGGTCACGACGGGACTCGCGCAGGAGCAGGAAGCGACAAATCCTGGCAGGTTCCAGTCCCAGGGCAGCATGATCGGCGCGATGGCGCATCCATTGCTCGCCGAATTGATCTCGCTGCCGTCTGCAGCCGAATCTGTCGCCGCTCTCGGCTATCCGTCGCCGACATTCACCGATGGCTATATCATTTCGAAACCACCGGGATGCCCACGGCTCTTCTGGCACTACGACTGGTTCTCCTGGTGCGATCCCAGCGCCTGGGAGCCAGAGCCGCAGCAGCTTTTTCTGATGTATTACCTGACCGACACATCGGTCACGAACGGCTGTCTGCGCGTCATCCCGGGCTCACATCTCAGCCACAACCCACTTCATGAGCAGTTGGCGTCACCCCACTCGCGTCAGTTAGCCGAAGTTGCCGATGAGCGAGGCGAAGCTTTCTCTGACCGACCTGACGAGGTAGACGTGCCGGTTCGCGCGGGCGATCTTGTGATCGGCGACGCCAGATTGCTACATGCTGCGCATGCAAACGAGAGCGCTGAGCGGCGTACCGTCATAACACTTTGGCTTCAACCAGACTTCGAGGTGTTGCCGGAGCGGATCAAGGCACAGGTGGTGCGCAAAACCCACCCGGTCCCTGCCTGGTGGCCATCACGGGCGCGCACTCGCGTCGAGGCGCTGCACCCTGCCTGGAACGGCACCGCCGAGCCGTATGAGCGCACCCTTTACATCCGCCGACCGGAGCGCGTTAGCTCAGACGAAACGTAACCGGACCAGCGCAACCCGTTCCATATCATCTGGTAGAGTGCGGCGCACATTCATTATGCGGGAGCCATTGTGCGGGAGCCATTATGCGGGAGCGAGCGGTGAGTGACGCCAAACAACCTTATCAACACAATGGGTACCTGACCCACACGCCGAAAATCGATCCTTCTGCGTTTGTCGCGGGTAGCGCTAACCTGATTGGCGGTGTGACGCTCGGGGCGCGATCCAGCGTCTGGTTCCAGGCTGTTCTGCGAGCAGATGACGAGCCCATCACCGTTGGCGAGGGCACCAACATCCAGGATGGATGCATCATCCACATCGATCCCGGCGAGCCCACTATCTTCGGCGATTACGTAACCGTTGGGCATCGGGCGATGGTTCATGGCGCACAGATTGAAAACAACGTCATGATCGCGATTGGCGCGATCGTTCTGACGGGTGCCCGTATTGGCACGAATTCAATTATTGGGTCCGGTGCGCTGGTGACCGAAGGCAAGATCATACCCCCCAACTCGCTGGTGGTCGGCGTGCCAGGTCGGGTCATCCGAACGCTGTCGGACGAGCAGGCGTCGCGCATTCGTGGCACTGCGCAGACCTACATTCGACGTGCAGAAGCTTACATGGCGGCCGGCGTGAGTTAGCGTTCCTGTCCCAAACGCAGTCCAGCATAGGTCTTCGGCACCACGCAATTTTTGTCTTACTCCCGAAGGTTACCGCCGAAGGCGATCCGCCCGCGCGCTGCCGGTTCAAGCAGGATGTGAACCGGGTCGCGGGCGCGTTGCGTCGTGTTCGCGATGGCGTCGGTCAGTGCAGCGGTCACTTGCGCGCGCTGCGCATCCCCGACCGCAGGCGGATCAGCCATCAACAGGCTGACAAAAACCGGCGCGATGGCGTCGGCGTCGGCGACGCCGGCGTTTTCGCCATCCTGCTGGCGCGGCAAGTAATGCAGTTTGACCCAGGTACTGCCGGGATCTGATCCCGGTGCCGTACCCGCAGCATCAGCGAGTCTCAAAGCCGGGTCATCGCGCGGCACCTCACCGACGGACAACACCAGTTCGACATCAAGAATCGGCAAACTTTAAACTCCCGACCTGGCCCACCCCCTACCCCGGGGACTTGAGCAGGGCCATTGACGGGGCCGTTCAGACCCTGGTCATTCGACCCGAATGACCGCCTTTATAATCATCATTGGCTCGAGCGGTTTACCGGAACTGCTGCCGCGCGCTTCGAGGGCCGCCAGGGTCTCGGCACCATCGATCATCTCGCCAAGTATCGTGTGCTTGCTATCCAAAAACGGTGTCGGCTTGAAGGTGATGAAGAACTGGCTACCATCGGTATTGGGACCGGAATTCGCCATACTCAGCAGTCCGGGCCGATCGTGCGACACACCTGGCGCAAACTCGCTGCCGTATTTGTAACCTGGGCCGCCCATGCCGGTGCCCGTTGGGTCGCCGCCCTGGGCCATGAAACCGGGGATGACCCGATGAAAGACGATGTCATCGTAGAAGCCAAGTTCAGTCAGGTAGATGGTGCTGGACGCGTGCTGCGGCGCGGTGTCATGGAAGAGACGAAACGTCATCTCACCCAGATTGGTCGAGATGTCCCAGAAGTAGGTCTTGCCCGGCTCAAAGGCCATAAGCGACGGTTCACTCAGCATCTGTTTCCACGCCGGGTCCGTCTTGTCGATGGCATCAGCACCCGGGGGCTCGACCGATTCCGGTGCGGGGATGGGCGACTCCTGCGAACAACCAGCCAACAGAAGTGCGCACAACACCGCACACCTCGCTGCACACAACTTTTTACACAACTCTTCACACAACAGAGGGGCACCAGGGCCAGCAAACGATCTGAACATCAACGCTTCTCTCCTTTTATTCATCCTCACTTTTCCTTCACGATCTTCTCGCATTCGCCGCCTGCCCGTCGCAGGCAATTCGCCGAACAATTCTCACATGATGGCGCACACGACCGGGTGTGGCCACGGTTTCCGTCTGGACCAGGAACCCGGTACATCTGTGTGGTATAGCCCAGCGCAAGCCGGCAGCAAGAACACCGCGCGAGTCCTTTTGCGTCAGCAAGGTCCGCTGCGCCACCTTTCCATGCCGAAAGCCCGTGCAAGCAGTGCGTCGAAAGAGGGCGTGTCGAAAGAGAGTGTCGAAAGAGAGTGTGTCGAAAGAGAGCGCGACTCATTGGAAGCGCCGACACGCCTACGGCGTCCGGCACCTATTCTGTCAGCGTCGGCCTCCTATCCAGCCCGTGCCGGTCAACCCTGCCCATGTGTGGCGTCCATCGCTGGCATCCATCTGTAGCGTGTCGCCGTGCAGAATGAGAGTGGCCGCGACGTCCTTGTCCACGGCCATAGTGCCGCGGGGTCCGCTGCACTATCGAGACCGATTATCTGCCAGCGCGACAGGCACGTCTGCGGTCAAACACTGAAGGTGCCGTGCGTCATTGACCACCGCTTTTGTGCGTCAACGTCTTCGGAGCGAACCGAGCCAGTCGCATGAGGGGCTGCCACCCGCTCACCGACTGGCCTTCAGTCGAGACGCTTGTTTAAGCGCAGCGTGGCAATCCTCATCCCAGCGACAAGAACAACCCCAACGGCCTCTCGGGCGTGAGCATCGTGAGGCTGACATCTTTGAGCACAATGCCGCGAACGATCCGCAAAAAATGCGTTAACGGGAATACCTCTGCAAACCACTGCGCATGACGCGGCATGCCTTCAAACGGGCGCATGCAGCCTGTCGACCTGGCCCGCATCAGCATCACCCTCAGCCGCAACGACCTCCCCCATGCCTTCCCACTCATGCCACATGTTGCACATGGCGTGCCTGGAACGCTCCCATGGATCATTGCCTTCCTCAAAATCGAGCCACTCGCCCATCTGCCCGCGGTCCGGGTGATCCGAGACACCGTTAACCATGACCTTGGGTTGGCGGCTTTTGTTGCGGATGCGGAAGATGATGGTCTTTCTCGACTCCGTGCCGTGCTGATTACGGGTTCCGGAATGCGGAATCTGGTAGACCGTTATGCAGGCATCCCCCGGTTCCATCAGTACCTGCGTCGGTCGCGGCCAGCGCCGACCGTCCGGCGTTGTCTCTGACGCCTCATCGATGAACTCATCCTGCACGGCTTGTGGCAGATAAACGAGGCCGCAGCGATTAGGCACCGAGTGATCGAGCCGCGGCCAGCCGGGCCCTTCCACGCCGACGTGGTTATTAGTATCACGCTGGTACTGGAAGAACTTCTCCACCGAGTGATGCGCACCTTTGAGCAGTGCCGTTTGCCCACAACCCTCGCGCATCTGTTCATTCAGGCAAACGAATACAAACGCTGTGAAACTGCCGAGGCCGAGCGTCATCGCCGGGTCCTCAAACATTGGCACCATGTTGTGACCCATCACGTCCGGACTGCGGCCCAGATTTCCCTTCGGACCACTCGCAATGTAGCGATCATAGACTTCCCTGTCGCTGCCTTCCTGGACTGTCTGCGGGATCGCTATCGTCATGCTGCCATCAACATGGGGCTCTGCCGCAAAGTACGGTTGGTCCCGCTCGCGGTACCCCAGTTGGTTGAAGTGATCACCGGAAGCTGTGACCTTCTTCACACCGACCTGACACGTGACAGGCGGGTCGAAGTAGCCCATAGCCTCGTGCAGGATTGGTGTGATTGCGGACGCATTGACGAGGTCCGTCATCTCCGGGGTGCCGCCCAGGTTCTCGCCTTTCTTCGCAGCCTTGATGCGAGCCAGCGCCGCATCCACAAGCGCCGATGGCACCGCGTTCCTGACGATGATGTAGCCATCCCGATAGAGGGACTGCTTCTCTTCGTCGCTGAGAGTTCGATCGATGTTAGTCATGATTCGCTGCCTTGACTGCTACGCCTTATGCTCAGGCCCTCAGCACGTCTGTTCCATTTCGCCGACCGTTTCATCAGCTATTTAGTCGTCCATTTCGCCGCCTATTTCATCGACGTTTTTCTTCGACTTTTTCTTCGAGCACGTCCCGCATCCCTTCCCACTCGTCCCACATGTTGCAAAGCGCGTGTACTGACCGCTCCCAGGGATTGTTGCCTGGCTCGAATTCCAGCCACTCACCCGCCTGACCCCGGTCCGGGTGGTCAGACACGCCATTGACGATCTTGTCTGGTTGTCGCGACTTGTTGCGGATGCGAAAGATGATGTTCTTCCTGGACTCCGTACCCAACTCGTTGCGCGTGCCCGAATGCGGCATGTTAAAGAGCGTGATGCAGGCGTCCCCCGCTTCCATCAACGCCTGGGTCGGCCGCGGCCAGCGTCTGCCGTCTGGCGTCGTCTCACTGCTTTCGTCGATGAATTGCTCCCTCACGGACTCGGGCAGGTACACGAGCCCACAGCGATTGGGTGCGTCATGGTTGAGGCGGGGCCAACCGGGGCCCTCCGGCCCGACGTGACCGTTCGTGTCCCGCTGCCAGCGGAAGAACTTCTCTGTTGCGTGGTGGGCGCCTTTCAGGAGGGCCGTCTGCCCGCAACCCTCGCGCGTCTGATCGTTCAGACAAACGAAAACGAAGGTCGTAAAGCTGCCCATCCCCAACGTCATTTCTGGGTCCTCAAAGAGCGGCACAGAATTGTGCCCCATCACATCAGCACTGCGGCCAAGATCGCCCTTGGGGCCAGAGGCGACGTAGCGGTAATAAATCTCGTCGTCAGTTCCTTCCTGGACTTCCTGCGGCGCAGCGATAGTGCACAGCCCATCCATGTGCGACTCCGCGCCAAAATAGGGTTGGTCCGCTTCGTGGTAGCCAAGGTTGTTAAAATGATCGCCCGGCGCTCGCGGCTTATTAACACCGACCTGACAAATGCTGGGCGGGTCAAACTGCCCCATTGCCTCGTGCAAAATCGATGTCACGTCCGACGCGTTCACGAGATCAGTCATCGCCTGCGACGTGCCAATAAACTCACCCTTGTTCGCGCGCTTGATCCGGTCGAGCGCCGCATCAACCAACTCGCGCGCAACCGCGTTCTTAACGATAATGTAGCCGTCCCGGTAGAGTGCTTGTTTTTCTTCGAGGGTAAGATGTCGCTCTGCCATGCACGATGCTCCTTGGGGTCTGCTCGCCTCTTGCGTGCGAGGGCTCTGGTGAAAGCCTCTTGTAAAGGGCTCTTGTGAAAGAGTTGGTTACCGCGTTGAAGCTGAACCAGAGTCGGCTGCAGCCTTGTGCTTAAAGACTGTAACCGCGTGCCGCCGCGTCCGCAACCGGCG
>CAVOBC010000279.1:0-6508 GCA_963693635.1 Gammaproteobacteria bacterium
CGGTGCCACAGCACGGCTCCGTCTTCGACGCTGATGGCCGACATGCCACCACTCGTTTCACAGCAGCCGTAAAACGGGTTGAGGGAGAGTGCAATCTCGAGCGATGAACCCGGAACATAGACAACGTTGTTGTGCACGAGCGGCGAACCGGAATACAACGGAACCGGGTTGTCGCCCGGTTTGCTGAACCAGCCCGCTTCACCGTCGCGCGCATTGAGTGCAAAGATGCCCTCGTCACGCATCGCAACGACTAACCTCACTTCCTTGCCGCCGGCTTCCCGCGCAAAGCTGATGCTGCTCCCAACCTCCGAATCGAGTGGCGCCCGCCAGCGTTCACAACCGCTTTCGCGGTCGAGCGCAACGATGCCCCGCCCGCCATCACCCACGAACATCGTGTCCCCACTGACGAGCGGCATAGATCGGGGCTGATCTGTCGCCAGGCCGTAGACCCACTTCAATGTCAGCCTGCCAATGTTGCCGCGACTGATCGTCGACTTTTTCGCCAGGCGCGTATTTTCGAGGTCAAAGCCCCATGCTACAGGCGCAAGTTGTTGCAGACCCGGCGGCCCGCACGCCGGCTGTGCGGCGACGCGCGGCGAGCACAACACGAGCGTCAACATAAGGGCCGCGATGGTGGTTCGGCACGCCGCGCGCTGGCCTCGCGGCCGATGCGCCACACTTGCCCGACCTATCTCCGGAGCTGTCATCATCATCCCCAGTAGTACCATCAGGTGACGCCGGGAGCAAGCAACACCCTGACCGACCATCGCTTGCTTTCGTCCACCCTCTTCGACTTACCATGTTTACAGGCTGCACTGAGAATGACCACTTGAATGATGCGCACGCAACCCCTGACCGACGCTGCACCATGGCCTCCGATACGAACAGGAACACACCGCGGCAAGACGGTGCCCGGGACCCATGCACTGAGCAACCGAGCGCTGTGGATCTTGCCTCGCATGCGTAGCACGCTGCGCATTTAGAACCCAGGATGCTTTCACACTCACCCGTCCGGGGAGCGCAAACATACCGCCCCGACATCGATGGACTACGGGCGGTCGCGGTTGGCGCGGTCGTGTTAAGCCACGCCGGCGTACCCCTCATGTCTGGCGGCTTCATCGGGGTTGATGTCTTTTTCGTCATATCCGGCTTCCTCATCACCCAGATTCTGCAGCGCGAACTGGCTGGGGGCGAGTTCTCGTTGATCGCGTTCTACGAACGGCGAGTGCGCCGGATTTTCCCTGCACTTATGGTCGTTATCGCCGCCACACTCATCGGTGGCGCGGTGCTGGTGCCGCCCGATGCACTGAAAGATCTAACCGGTTCGGCGGTCGCCACAGCCGTATTTTCATCCAACCTGTGGTTTTGGCGAAGCGCCACCGACTACTTTGGCCCAGGCGCTGCTTATCAACCCTTGCTACATACATGGTCCCTCGCGGTCGAAGAGCAGTTCTACATCGTCTACCCACTCCTGCTCTGGTGGGCATCAAGATGGTCGCCGCGGTGGACGCTTCCTGTCCTTGGCATGCTGACCGCCGCCTTGTTTGCAACCGCGCTCATCGACACCGAACAGAGGCCGGTCGCGGCATTCTTCCTGATGCCATCGCGCGGATGGGAGCTCGGTATGGGTTGTCTGCTCGCCCTCGCACTCGCACGGTCTTCAACGCCCTCGACCACATCAGTGCTCGCGCCTCGCGCGGTGCGAGAAGTGTTGGGCGCCGTTAGCCTGACGGCGATCGTCGCAGCTTGCATGATGTACGACGAGACCACCCCCTTCCCCGGCACGGCAGCACTGGTGCCCTGCCTGGCCGCAGCCGCACTGATCGGTGTTGGTGCACACGGCGGCTCGCTGGCCAGCAGGTTGCTCGCAAGTCGGCCGTTCGTGTCAATTGGCCTCCTGTCGTACTCGCTCTACCTGTGGCACTGGCCCCTGCTCGCTTTTGTGCGGATCTATCGCGACAACGAGGACCTGCCGCCAACACTAGCGCTCGCGTGCGTCGTTACGGCGACCGGGCTTGCAGCGATCACGTGGGCACTGGTGGAGCGGCCAGTTCGAAGCCGCTCTGCACGCCCCGTGACCGTCTTCAGCTTCGCCGGCATCGCCACGGTGGCCGTCGTCACCGTCAGCCTGGCTGGCTGGCACAGCGGCGGTTTCCCCACCCGTTTCGATGTCGACACCATACGCATCTATGCGGCCGCCAGGGATATCAATCCGGATCAGGACCGGTGTACTGCACGCGATCCCTCAACGTGGACACCTTGCCGATTCGGCGAAGGGCCCGCAGACGCACCGGTCAGCTTCCTGCTCTGGGGCGACTCGCACGCAGTCACGCTCATGTCGGCCGCCAACGCCGCAGCAACAGCGCTCAGGCAAACGGGAATGCTCGCCGGCCTGGACGCCTGCCCGCCACTCCTTGGTGTGGTCTGGCGACGGCCAGGCTTTCATTTCTGCGCGAGTTTCAATGCCGCCGTATTGCGGCATCTAAACCAGCGCGATGACATCAAGACAGTAATTCTGGCCGCGAGATGGCCGTTGATTGTCAGTGGCAGCCGCGTTGACAGCGAGCCAGGCGGTCCAGTCCAGATGGTCTACTCTGATCGCGACACCGAAGGCACACCAGACAATCCCACCCTCGTCCTCCAGGGCCTGGCTGCAACCATTGACGCCGTCCACAAAACGGGCCGCGAGGTCGTCATCATCGGCGGTGTCCCCGAGATTGGCTGGCGAGTTCCACGCCGATTTGGCGACGCACAGCGATTCGGCCTCGCCCTGCCGCCCTTGCCCACCATTGAGACCGTCACCCAACGTCAGGCAGCCGCAACGTCAATCATTGAGCGATCCCTGACAGGGGGCGCAACCCATGTCCCCCTTGTCAATATCTTCTGCACACCCGTCTGTCAGATTGAAGCCGATGGTCGTCCCCTCTACACGGACAGCCATCACCTGTCTCACTTTGGGGCTGTGCGCAAACTGACCCCTACATTCAAAGCGCTGCTGGGCGACTAGCCAGTGCGGTGCGGGGGTGCACCGCCATTTCGGCAAGCCTCTCTTCTGCATGCCGCTCTTCTGCACGGCTTATCTGCAAGAATCTCTTCCGCAAGAACATGCGAGGTTCGCTGGCAAACCGACTCCCAATGATGAGTGCCGGGAAGGTACACAACGAAAGAACTGTCAGGATGGCAAATTCGGGACAAGAACCCGCCTGAGGCTCCGCGTGAAGCCCAGATGCCGTCAGGCATCCATCCAACCGTTCGCCTGCGACGCCACGCGCCACACGCCGTCACCTTCGTAGCTGGCTATCGACGAGAGCGACACTGCTGGCACGCCGCCCCCGCCCCGCTCGACAGTACCGCTCGGCAACATCGGCAGGCCATACTTCTCCCACCAGGGCGGCTCCGCGACAACATGTCCCGTAACATCACGCTGGCCGAGGTTCCACTCAGCAAACATATCTTCAAGGGGTGGATGACGGGCAAGCACAAACTCGTTTGAGTCCATGATCCATTGATTGGTCACCTCCCTCAGCCCGTCTGCCGGATCATCGTCACCAGCCTCACCATCAAAGCGAAAGAAGCCGTCCATGCTGCAACTTACGCGCGGCCCCCCATGCTTGCCCGCCGCCGTCCAGCGCATGTGGCTCCGCTCTCGCACACGATTGAGATCCTGAATGACCGCCCGCCTGACGGCCCCTGTTTCATGGAGCCCGGCCGAGTGCACCATCAAGCCGTGGCAGAAAATGACATCACCTGCACGACCAACGAATTCCACCGGTTGAATATTCGCTTTGATGTCATCCATAGCGTCACTGGACCCATCCGTGGCGACCCAGTTCAGCGCTTGCCCCGACGTCGGATAGAGCTTCTGCGGTGATCCCGGAAAGATCGTGAACCCACCAGAACGCGGCTCGACATCCGTCACATAGGTCACGACCATCAACTCGGTCATGCTCTGATCCATGTGCGGACCAAGGTTTGTTACCGGGGACTCATCGTTCCTCGGAAAGATCGAATAGATGCCGCGATTGCGACGTGGACGTTTGATCGGACCGCCCATCAGGGCTTCTGCCATGTGCATCAGATTGGGATGCGCAGAGGTTGCGTCGACGAATTCGGGATCATGCCCCAGCCCATGCCAACGCCAGACATCGTTGCCGACATCTCGGGTCAGCTTGTGGGGTAATCGACCAACTCGCTCACCCGGGTCCGCGCCAGTCCGTGCATCATCCGGCGACGGCCAGATGCCATGGCCCATCCAGTTCTGCGCCAGTGACCAGCGATTCTCCTCGGGCCAACTGCGCCCGGGAACCGCCCACGTGCCTGGGTCAGTGGGCCGCAGCCCCGCCGCTTGTACCGGTGGCTGCCGCCACCACATGTCCAGAAACGGATCAAAAGTCGCCGGCGGAATCAGCCCGCGCTTGACGACGTAGCCAAACTCCCGAAAGTGATCGATCTCGGCACGGGAGAGCCCCCGTTGATTCGCTCCCGGCAGGTCTGTGTCCGGCGTCAACAGTCGCGGCTCATGTGACGCCGCCGTCGCGGTTCCAAACGCCATCTCAGGATCTTTGGGTGCCGGAATCGACACCTCACTATCGTTAGCGCGAACCGTTGCGTCAGTCATCACGGATTCCTCAGGCGCGGAACAGACACACGAGAGTACCGATTCCCCCCACATCCGTCCAGCATCCATGAATTGCCTGGAGCGATCTTGCTGGCGCAGAATTTCTGTCGCCAGGTCGACTGTCGCGATCGGCGGCAAATGCTCTTAAAAAAGGCGTCAAAGCAACGGGTTCACTGCTCGTCGCCGAACCGTTGCCTGCGCGTGCCACCTGCTGTCTGATGGGATTGGGATCTGACCGATCCCGGCTAAAACTAACAAGGAGCACTCGTATGAAGTTTAAATCAGTCCTGACTGGCGCACTTGCCACCGGTCTGCTCGCGTTGTCTGCCTCGGTCGTGGCCGAAGAAGGCGGCGGGCCTGGCGCCTGCAGCAGCCTGCCGTCGCACACGGATCTGCAGAACGCGCTCATCGCCGCAGTCACCGCCGAGACCTCCGGGCTGGACTTCGACATGTGGGCAACCGTCGCCGATCGAGATGGCATCGTCTGCGCAGTCGCATTCTCAGGTGCTGACCGCGGATCACAGTGGCCTGGGAGTCGGGCAATCTCTGCGCAAAAAGCCAACACCGCGAATGCGTTCAGTCTTCCCGGGCTCTCCCTGTCAACCGCTAATCTCTTTTCGGCAGTGCAGCCTGTACGGATTGCAGCACAGCAACCCCGTTAGCACGGACGTGGCGTACAAGGGGCCTTCCCATCACTAAGGCCGGTCCAATGACCCGATGGTAGGCAACAAGCCCGGCGGCGTTAACGTCTTCGGCGGCGGTCTGGCACTCTACGACGAGGTGGATGGCTTGATCGGCGCGGTCGGTGTCAGCGGCGACACGTCGTGTGCGGACCATGATCGGTTGGCGAGTGCGAAGCAATCTGGCGCTGGACTTCCTGTCATCAGTCGGTGGCGTCAGTGGTGATGCGGCACGGCCCGACAACATCATCTACGACGTCACGCCTAACTTCTTAGGCGGTACAGGTAAGAGCGCCGGCGGTTTCGGCCACGCAACCTGCATCAATACGGGCGATCAAACGCTGCTGCCTACAGTACAATAGCGCCGATCAACCCCCGAATTCTATGACGCAAGGCCTGCGCGCCAGCATCGACGTCACGGGCCAGGAGCGTCGTCATCCTCCTGCCCGGCATCCTCACCACTCCCTGCTGCCCGGTCGCGGGCTGCCCTCTCATCCCCATCGGTTGGTTCATGGCCCTGGTTGAGCATCTTCTGGAGCACTTCGCCTGCAGCAGTCTCAGTCGGAGAGTCAGTTGACGAATCAGATAAAGGATCTGGGCCAGATTCTGTTCGCGAGTCCGAGTTAATCGCCGGCCCTGCGTCCGCGGCATCGTCAACAAAACTGCTCATGCCAGCAAACGCACTCTGGCTTGTGCCACCAACCGACGCTGTTCGAGAGCCTGCCTTGCGGCGCTTGCCGCCCCGCGGGCCGCCTGATCCTGTTCGTCCGCCAGCCATCCTGCATCCCCGGTGTTTAATGCGCACATTCGCAATCACGGTCAGTTTACGGCGCAAGGGCAAAGACACCAAAAAAAACGAGCTCATGACTCGGAGTCGCTGGCCGAACTACGCTCGCTCCACCACCCGCATCAGGCGCTTTGCATCCGGCTCCCTGGGATAGAGAAGAAAATGGTCCCTCAATTGCCAATCTCACGCCAGATTTCGTCTTGCCGGGCGCGACACACGGTCCTGATGAGTTGAAGCAGGACCCTAAGGGTTGGGTTGCCAGAAATCTCGCCTGCCAATAGCCACACCTACCCACCCCACCCCACCCCACCCCACCCCTCAAAAGAGCAGGAGTCCCTGCACGCCCCTCTCTCGAAATATAAACACCCAAAGTGCAAAGACGTGAAGAGTCAGAACAACAATCAATAACTACACACGAGACTC
>CAVOBC010000280.1:0-6466 GCA_963693635.1 Gammaproteobacteria bacterium
CGCGATGCCGCAGGCATTGCGAAAGGCCCGGATGTTGTTGTCCAGATCACGCACGACAACAAGGGGCACACCAGCGGCGACGCGGGCCACATAGGACCCGGGCTCTGGCAACGCCGCGACCGGGCAAAATGGAATCGGCAGCCGCCGCATCAATCGGCGTTCCGCGTCAAAGCGATCCTGACTGCTGTAGTTCTCAACCGGTTCATACCAGACCTCATCACCGAGATCCGTCGTCCCGTTGTCGATGTGATTCAGAATGTGGTCGATGAGTTCGGCGTCGCTTCGCATGATCTCTCCCCAACAAGACGTGCTCGTGCACCCGGTTTTCGTTCCTGTGCCAATTCTACAGATGTGCCCGGCTTTCTCAGAGCGGCGACATCCTCCAACTTGACCCAAAGAGACATCGCAGTGATCCTGCACCAGACTCGCCACCCTTGCCCACCATCTTGCCCACCACCTGCCGCGCACTCACCACGACGGGTTCACCCCAACTCAACCTGATCTTGCATAGTGACGGAAACACAGGAAATCCAGAATGCCCCAGAAGATCCCCAACGCGGACGCTCCTTTCGACATCGTCTGGGACGACATCGGCGTCGCCCACGTTTACGCAAAGACAGTGGCAGACGCCTATCGCGGCATGGGTTACGCAGCGGGTTCTGAGCGACTGTGGCAAATTCACCTCAGCTCTGCCTACGCAAACGGCGAAGCTGCCGCCCTGCTCGGCGAGCGTTTCGTCGCGCAGGATGCGCTGCAACGCGCGTGCAATGTCGACGGGCGTCAAACGGGACTGCCACCAAGCGACGGCGACTGGATCGTCGACGCTTACCTCGACGGACTGAACGCGGTCGTGGACGGGTTGGCCGATGTGCCCCCTGAGTTTCGCCACGCAGGCGCAGAACCCAGGCACTTCACGCGTGCAGACATCGCTGCCCGCTACCGGTTTACGTCCTGGTTTCAGCACAAAAGCTGGACCGAGAAAATGATGCTGGGCCGGCTGATGGCAGAACACGGGGTCGACTGGTTCCGCCGCCACGTCCTGCACTTCTCCGCTGACGACGAACGCGTTGTAGAAGAACTGGCCCCGGCGCTGCGAAACCTCGACATGTCGCCTCTTCGGCTCGCTTATCCCGACGCACCGATCTCGGCGCTCTCTGGGAGCAACAACTGGGCGGTCACCGGGCAACTCTCTGCATCGAACAGCCCGATGCTTGCCACCGACCCGCATCAGCCCCACAGCATCCCGAACACCTTTTTCTATGTGCATTTAAGTGTAGGCGACTGGGATGCGTTTGGCAGCGCGTTTCCCGGCGTGCCCTACTTCATGATGGGCTATACCCGCGAACTTGCGTTTGGCCTCACCACCGGTTTTGTTGACTGTTACGACATCTACATCGAGGACATCCGTGATGGTCAGTACCGTGCCCCTGACGGCATGCGGCCGCTGACGACGCGCACCGAGAGCATCGCGGTCAAGGGCGGCTCCACGCGGGACGTCAGCATCCTGAGCACACCCCACGGACCGTTGCTCGGCCCCCTTACAAACCAGCTGGGCCTTTCTACTCAGGACGCGAGCCAGTTCGGGGCCGCCCTCTACTGGTCGCTGGCCGACGTGCCAACCTCCGCGGGCGCACTCGCCCAATTGCCTCTGGCGACCTCGGCGGCCGAGTTTGGCGAGAAGCTGTTTGAACATGATGTCAGTCCACTCGTCAATAACATCATCTGTGTAGACCGCCAGAACCACTTGCGAAGGTTCATCGCGACGACGCTGCCAGTACGACGCGGCGTGACGGGCAGCGTGCCCCTGCCCGGGTGGGAGGCGACGTATGACTTTCGACGATCCCGCGCCAATGAGCTTGTCGTGGAGATCGATCCCGCCTGCGGCTACAGCCTCACGGCGAACAACGACACGATGGAAGACCGCGGCGCTTTCTATATCCACAATTTCCCGATCGCGAGTGCGCGGGCTGATCGAATTCGCCAGCATCTCGACGCGAGCTCCACGTTTTCGATCGACGACTTCACGCGCATGCAACTGGACCTGACCGACTTGCGCGCCCGCGAGTTGCTGCCCGACCTCATCGACATCCTGGCCACGAGCGATGACGCTGATCTCGTCGCTGCGACCACGCTGCTGCGCGCCTGGAACCACGAAGCGCGCACAGATGCGGCGGCCCCCTGCATCTACTACCCGTTCCTGGATCGCGTCTGGTACCGACGCTTCATGCGCGGTGTGCTTAAAAACGACCTGCTTAAGGCGATTCCGACCGGTGCGCCGGGCCTCAATCGCTTTGATATAGCGACCTTCCTCGCCGACGGAAGTCCCTGGGCAGATCACAAGCCAGCGCTGGTTACAGAAATCCAGAAGACGATGAAGACCGTCTGGCGGGACGTAGAGAAATCGTTGGGCGACAATCCAGACACATGGCGATGGGGCGATCTGCAGCAAATCCGCTTCGAGCACCGGCTTGCCAAACAACCCACCTGGTCACACCTGCACGTTGGACCAGATCCACTCGGCGGCAGCGGCACCACGTTGGGTATGGCGGTGCACATGGGCCCCGGCCCGGGCAATCCAGACAGCGAGGAGATTCCCTGCCGCGTCTACCACGGACCGGCGTACCGACTCGTCGTAGACCTTGCCGACCCGGACCACGCACAGTTTGTCATCGCGGGCGGCAATGGGGGCCGGCCAGACAGCCCATTTGCCACGAACCAGTATTCGAAATGGCTGCGCGGGGAATACTACCGGCTCAGTCTCGTCCGCGGCGAACTATCCCCGGTCGAGGTTCTGCAGTTCGAGTGACCGACGCGGCTCTCGGCCGCACAGCCTGAGTCTTGAAGCGAGGGAAAGTGCCCCGGGTAAGATCGCAGGTTCGCTTCCGGCGTTTTGGGACAGAAACTAACGCCTCGGCATTTCAATGCCGAACTCCGCCAGCACTTCCGCGTTGTGCGCACCCAGAGTGGGCGGCGCCTGGTAAAGGTTGGTAGGCGTTTCGCTGAATTTTATCGGGTTGGCGGCCAGCGTAATGTCCGGGTTGTCGCCCCCGGGGTGGCAGGTCTCCAGCATTTCGCGGGCGACAACGTGTGGATCGCGAAAGATGTCCGCCATGTTCTGGACCGGTCCGGCAGGGATACTGCCGTTCAGCTTTTCCATGACCGCTGCGCGCGTCAGTTGCCTGGTCCAGGCGCAGATCTGTTCTTCGACCCAATCGACGTTCGCAAGGCGCGCGGCGTTGCTGGCACTGCGCTCATCGGCCATCAGGTCTGGACGCTCCATCGCTGCGCAGAGCAGGTCCCAGTGATGTGGCTGGACCGCCGCAATCGCGACCCGTCCGTCGCTGGTTGGGAAGAGATCAAACGGGTACAGCGTCATGGCGCGCTGCAGTCCTGCCGGGTTCGGCTTGCCGGTGAAGCCGTATTGCGCTGCTGCGCTCTTCTGCACGGCCAGCATGGCGTCGTACATCGAAACATCCAGGAACTGTCCTTTGCCGGTACGCTCTGCGTGGTGGATCGCCGAGACGACACCAAGCGCCATCAGCGTTCCAGGGAAGATGTCGGCAAATGCTGGCGTGACGAGGTTGTCATTGGCGTGCACCAGACCACCGAAACTCTGAGCCGCTGCGTCGAGGCAGGGCCAATCCGCATAGGGGCTCTCGCCCGTGCGTGGATCGCCAAAGCCGCGCACACACGCGTAGATAATCTTCGGATTGCGCTCGGCTATGACCTCATAGCCCAGCCCCAGGCCGTCCATGACACCGGACCGCATGTTCTCGACGATGGCATCAGCCTGATCACAAAGCTGCAGGAATACAGCCTTGTGGGCGTCATCTTTCAGGTCGAGGCACACGCTCCGCTTGTTGCGGTTGACCGCTGCAAACGGAGCCCCGAAATCGGTGCCGGCTTCGCGGTCCTCATGTGGCGCGGCGTGGTCCGGAAGAAACGGCGGAATGTTGCGGTAGCCGTCACCTCGTGGCGGCTCGACCTTGATGACCCGCGCCCCGAGGTCTGCAAGGAGGCTCGCGCCAAAGGGACCAGCGAGTGCCATCGTGCAGTCGATGACGGTCACATCTTCGAGTGGGCCGCGACGGGTATTGTCAGTCATGTTAGCTCCGGTGATTGCTCAGGATCGCAAGTAGAGAGCCTACTGGCCGCGCGCGTCAAGCCGGTCCCATTTTGCGATTTTTCGTTAGCGCTATATGAGGGTCGGGAGACGATCCCGGTTGTCTGTCAGAAACCGATCGTAGTTTCACACCACCGGCGACACCCAATCGAACACGCGGTCAAGCGCCGGTGCCCCCGCCACAATGTCGTTCATTGATTTCGACTTCACGATCCCAAATAAAGCCTCATCACACACTGCCATCAGATTTTGCGCATCCCCCTCTGTCTGGTCCTGTCCGCCCTCGCCGTAAACCACCAGGTTGTTGCCAGCCGCACCCAAAAAGTCATAGATCGGTTGGGTCGCCAAATAGCTTGCGGAGGTGCCGATCGGATTCGCCCAGTCGTCATCCGCGCCTTCGGTTCGCAGCACGGGTCGCGGGGCCAGGAGCCCCATCAGAAAATGCTGGTCTAAGGGCAGATCCGGTTCACGCCCTGCCCACTGCCCGAATTCGGGATAGGTCCACGCCCACCAACGCTCGCGACTCGTGAGTGCCGCCAGATCCTCGCTGCCGTCTCCAAGCACGAGATAGGAGCCGGCGCCCGCACAGCCCGAGCCGGCCGGATTGACCACCGCAAAGCGCTCGTCCAACGCACCCGCCAGGAGCGCTGCCTTGCCGTTTCTTGAATGCTCGGATATCGCGATGCATTTGGCGTCAACCTCAGACAACGTGAGGACGTGGTCAAGCACGCGGCTGGCACCCCAGGCCCAGGCGGCGATCGAGCCCCACGTATAGTGATCGCCGAACAACGTTCGATACGAGGCTCGTGCAGGGCCCGGCTCAGGCTGTCCCATTTTCATCGGATCAAGTGTGTCATTGGGGTAATTGACGACGGCGTAACCGTTGCCAAGGATGCCCTCGTGGGGCCTGCTCCCCGCGTACACGTACACGTACACGACCACGACCACGACCACGGGCAGCCCATCCCTGCCAAAGCCGGGATGCGTCGCCTGACGATGCGCGACCTCGGCGTCAGACGGGAACGTCGGCGTGACGGTCACAGAGAAGGCGACGTCGGGACATCGACCATCGGGGGTGAAATCGATCCTGTCTGCCCGCGATCGTCGACCATTCCCGGACGGTTGCCACGCGCCATCCCTGACCCGCACGATTTCCGGCACATCCGGCATGGTGCCGTACTCGATTCCAAGCAACAGGTGCGGGATCTCGACACGACGATGCGGCCACGCCGCCGCTGTTTGCACGCGCGCACCATCAACCGTGACCAAAGGATCGGGAAACATTCCGTGGATCTGCATGAGGACTCCGTCCCGCTGGTTCTGGCCGAGCGTAACGCAAGAACCCGTCGCGCCGACCAGGATTTAGCTGCGGATAGCCATCCTGCCACTTGTTGTTTACCTGCAACAACATACCTCCATTCGACGAGGCCTTGTGGCCCTTGCGCAGAGCGCGAGCATCAGCGCAATTTCACAATTGGGCAGAACATCAACAAAGCAGCTAGGATCACGTTTTTTGGATTGGAGTCACGATTGAGAGTAGACAGCCACCATCCATCCTTCCCGGAGCTTGACCTCGCGCGAAGCTTCTCGGACCGCATTCGCGCATGCCAGGCAGACACCACCATCAACCGGGAGTTGCCGCCCGACCTTGCCGCCGTGCTCAAAGAAGCCGGCCTCTTTCGGTTGCTCCTGCCGCAGGCCATGGGCGGCAGCGAACTACCGTTGCCTGGCTACGTCCGCTGCATCGAAGCGATCGCTGAGGCAGACGGTAGCGCCGGATGGTGCGTTGGCCAGGGCGGCGTATTCGCCAACAGCGCCGACGGGATGACCGCTGAACTTGCGGGCGAGATCTGGGGCAGCAACATCGCCGCGGTGGTCGCCACTGGTACGCCGACCAATTGTGAAGCGCGGGAGGATGGCGACGTCTTCAGGCTGACCGGGCGCTGGCGCTTTGCAAGTGGCTGCATGCATGCGGACTGGCTGGCCGCCATGGCCAACCTCGTCCGGGCCGATGGCAGCACCCTCTTCGGTATGTGTCTGGTACCCAAAAGCGAAGTCGACCTCGGTGATGGCTGGAATGTCACCGGCTTGCGCGGCACCGGCAGCCGGGAGTACGCGACAAATGCGCTGGCGGTTCCCTCGCACCGGGCGATACCGATTGAGGTTTTCCGCAACCACTGCGGCGCGGCGACCCGGCTCCCGTCGGGACTGCTGTTTGCAACCTCATTTGGCAGCGTTGGGCTCGGCATCGCGCGCCGCGCCGTGGACGCCCTTGTCGATCTTGCACAGGACAAGGTGCCCGCATTCGGCAACCGCAAATTGCTGGGAGACACGCTGGTTCAC
>CAVOBC010000281.1:0-6448 GCA_963693635.1 Gammaproteobacteria bacterium
GCGCCAGTGCGTCGCGGACGCCGCCGGTGCCCAGCGCCTGACACGCGTTGAGCCCGCAGTCCCTGGCGGCAGCGACATTGCCGGTGGAGTCATCCAGAAAGAGAATGCGCTGTGCGGGGATCCCCATGACCCGGAGCGCGTGGTCGAAGGCGTCCGGGTTGGGTTTGATTTTCAGAGTCTGGTGCGACGGAAACAGCCAGCGAAAGAGATGTAGGAAGCTGCCATCTGCCTCGAATCGGGACCAGTGCAGGTCATTGGTATTGGACAGGCAGGCGATCGGCAGAGCCGCCGACAACGCGGTGAGCAGCGCGACTGCTTCCGCATCGGGCGGCTCCGGCCATTCGATGAAGCGCTTGAGGAAGACACTGGCGTCACACGCGAGCCTGAGATCCGTGACGAGGCCATCGGCAAACTCCACCGGTGTTGCGCGGCCGCTCTCGAATGCCGCGAGGGCCGGGGACGCAGACCAGCGCGCAGCAAGCTCGGTATCTGGGTATTGGCTGCTCTCAAGTAACCATTCGAACGGCTGCAGGTGCACAAGGACACCGCCGAGATCGAACAAGATGGCCTCGATGTTGAGGGCGCCCGGGTCTTTTTGGTCTTGTTCCATAGTTCCTCGTGTGCCGCTGAGCGGTGAAGCGGCACCTCTGGTGCTTGTCACGCTCAGACTTTACGTTGGGGCTTAGGTTGCGTTTGGGTTGGGGTCGCCGCAGACCAAGTGCGCGGGCACGCGGGAAATGGTACCTTCTCGCGACGTTAGCGACCACATTTTGATCCCCGGAACCAAGGCGTGCCCAACTCAATTTACGACGACTTGCCCCAGCGTCCTGCAAACTTTGAGTCGCTCTCGCCGCTCAGCTTCCTGCGGCGCAGCGCAACACTTTATCCGACAGAAACATCAGTCATCCATGGGCCGGAGACCTACACATGGGCAGAAACCTACGCCCGTTGTTGCCGGCTCGCGTCGGCGCTTGCAGCGAGGGGTATCGGTCGCGGTGACACGGTTGCCGCGATGCTCCCAAACACCCCAGCCATGTTCGAGGCGCATTTTGCGATCGCGATGATTGGGGGCGTGCTGAACGCCATCAACACGCGTCTCGATACGAAGACAATCAGCTTCATCTTTGGGCACGGTGAGGCGCGGCTGCTCTTGACCGACGCCGAGTTTGCGGGCGTTGTCGGACCTGCGCTTTCTGATCACCCTCTGATGACCGTCGTCGATGTTGAGGATGGGGCCGTGCCCGCGCAGCGCCTTGGCTCACTCACCTATGCCGAACTTCTCGATGAGGGTGATCCGTCCTTTGATTGGCAAATGCCAGACGATGAGTGGCATGCGATCTCCCTCAACTACACGTCTGGCACTACCGGCGACCCGAAAGGTGTTGTCTACCATCACCGTGGCGCCTACTTGAATGCCGTCAACAACGCGGTGAGTTGGGGCATGGGGTTGCATCCCCGCTACCTGTGGACGCTGCCGATGTTCCACTGCAATGGCTGGTGTTTCCCGTGGACCCTGGCCGCACTCGCAGGTACGACTATCTGCCTGCGGCAGGTGCGTGAGGAGGCAATCTTTGACGCCATTCGTACGTACAAGGTGACCCATTTCTGTGGTGCCCCGGTGGTGCTGAACGCGCTCATCAATGCGCCGGATGAGATGAAGCACGGCATCGATCATGAAATCTCGGTGATGACGGCGGGTGCTGCACCGCCAGCCGCCGTCATTCAGGGGATGGAGGAGTTGGGTTTCGATGTGACCCAGGTCTACGGACTCACCGAGACCTACGGCCCGATGGTCGTGTCTGCGTGGAAGCACGTGTGGGACGATTTGCCAATATCGGAGCGAAGCGCGCTCAAGTCCCGCCAGGGAATCCCCAGCATCATGGCGGAGGATCTGATGGTTGCGGACCCGGAGACACTCGAACCAGTGCCGTGGGACGGTGAGACGCAGGGTGAGATCTTTATGCGTGGCAACATCACGATGAAGGGTTACCTCAAGAACCAGCCGACAACGGACGCGGCTTTTGCGGGTGACTGGTTCCACTCGGGTGACATCGCGGTGCGGCACCCGGACGGCTACGTGCAAATCAAGGATCGCTCGAAAGACGTCATCATCTCGGGTGGTGAGAACATCTCCAGCATTGAAATCGAGGACGTCCTGTTTCGCCATCCGGCGATTCTGGAGGCGGCGGTTGTCGCAAGGGCCGACGACAAGTGGGGTGAACACCCGTGCGCATTTGTGACGCTCAAGCCGGGCCATGAGCTTTCGGCCGACGCGGTGATCGAACATTGCCGGGCTGAACTGGCGCGCTTCAAGGTGCCGAGGACGGTCGTTTTCTCTGACCTGCCCAAGACCTCTACGGGCAAGGTCCAGAAGTTCGTGCTGCGCACCAGAGCGGATGCAATTTGACATCACGATGCAGAATTCTTATCCACATCGGTGGCGTTAGCTTGAGATCAGACCTATCGGATGAACAGGATAAGTGACTTACATGCGATTGAATCACCAGGAGCCACATCATGAATTTTGAATTCTCCGAGGAGCAGAATCTGCTTCGGGAGCAGGCGATCAGTTTTCTCAATGACAAGTCGCCGCTCAGCGTGGCCCGACGGGTCCTTGAGGGGGACGAGTCACACGACGAGGACCTTTGGCGGCAGATTGCGGAGCTTGGTTGGACCGCGACAACGATTCCGGAGAAGTACAACGGTCTTGGGCTCAGTTATCTCGAACTGTGCGTGCTGGCAGAAGAACTGGGCCGGGCCCTGACGCCGATTCCCTTCTCCTCGTCAGTCTATCTTGCCACCGAGGCGCTGCTGTTGGGCGGCACCGAAACGCAGAAAGAAGCATGGCTGCCCAGACTCGCTGAGGGGCAAGCGATCGGGACGGTTGCTATTGCGGAGTCAGCGGGTCCTGTTACGCCGAAGAAAGTTGCAGCAACGGCCGATGGCGGTGCCCTGACCGGCACCAAGATCATGGTCCCCGATGGTGGGGTGGCGGATTTCGCCGTCGTGCTGGCGACGGCCGGAGGCGGCAGCGGTTTCTTCCTCGTTGACCTCAATGGTCCCGGCGTTGAGCGCAATGCCATGGAGACGATCGACCCGTCGCGCTCGCACGCCCGTATCACGTTCCACGGAGCGGCCTGCGAGGCGCTGACCGGTGATGGCTTTGCTTTGCGGGATCGATTGTTTGAGCGGGCGGCGGTGCTGTTCGCGTTCGAGCAGGTCGGTGGCAGCCAGGCGGCGCTGGATATGGCCCGCGACTACGCGATGGGCCGCTACGCATTCGGGCGTCCCATTGCCACTTATCAGGCGATCAAGCACAAACTCGCGCGCATGTACGTCGCCCGTACGCTCGCACAGTCGAACGCTTATTATGGCGCCTGGGCATTGTCGACCAATGCGCCGGAACTGGGAGTGGCGGCCGCAACGGCACGAGTCAGTGCGACGCAGGCATTCAGAGAGTGTACCGAGGAGAACATTCAAACCCATGGTGGCATGGGCTTCACCTGGGAGTTTGACTGCCACCTCTACTATCGCCGCTCGAAGCTGCTGTCGGTCAATCTTGGCAGCGAGGCGTTCTGGAAAGACAAGCTCATCACGTGCATCGAAGCGGAAAACGCGGCCTGACGGTCACCCTGGTCATGTTGTAAAGCGCCCCGATTCGCGACACTGGAGAACAAAGATGGATTTCAACGACACAGAAGACGAAGCAAAATTCCGCACGGAAGCACGTGCCTGGCTTGAGGCCAATGCGTCGGAACAGACCGAGGCATCGAAAGATGATTCCCTTGGCCCCGCCAAAGCATGGCAATTGAAGAAATACGATGCGGGCTGGGCCTGTCTGCGTTGGCCGAGGGAATTCGGCGGGCGCGACGCGACGTCCGCGGAGGCATCGATCTTTGCCGATGAAGAGGCAAAGTTTCCGGTCCCGCCGAGTCCGTTCATCATCGGCCAGGGGATGGCGGCGCCAACGATGATGGAGTACGCGAGTGATGAGCAGAAAGCGCGATATCTGCCAAAACTGGCGAGCGGCGAGGAGGTCTGGTGCCAACTTTTCAGCGAACCCGCGGGCGGGTCTGACCTTGCGGCTCTGCGCACCCGGTCCGTCCGCGACGGTGATGACTGGGTCATTAATGGGCAAAAAATCTGGACGTCAGGCGCGCATTACAGTGACTACGCGATTCTCGTCACGCGCAGTGACCCCGATGTTCCCAAGCATCAGGGCCTGACCTATTTCTTTCTGTCGATGAAGTCGCCGGGCATCGAGATTCGGCCGATCAAGCAGATCAACGGGCAGGCGAACTTCAATGAAGTGTATTTCACCGATGTGCGTATTCCGGACAGTCAGCGTTTGGGCGCGCCGGGTCAGGGATGGCAGGTTGCGATTACAACGTTGATGAACGAGCGAGCAGCGATCGGCGGTGGTGGTGGGGTTTCGGCTTTTGCCGGGGCCTTTAAGCTCGCACAGGAACTCGAAGTCGATGATCAGCCAGCAATCAAGGATCGCTCTGTTCGTGCCAAGCTCGCGGACTGGTATTGCCGTGAGAGCGGCCTGAAGTACACGCGATTTCGCACGCAATCGGCAACATCCCGGGGCGAGACACCGGGGCCGGAGAACTCGATCGGGAAGCTGGTCGGCGCTAAACAAGGCCAGGATATCGCGTCCTTTTGCATTGACCTCATGGACATGGCCGGGGCGTCGATGGACGATGAATCGATCTTTCAGCTCAGCTACCTCGGTGCTCCGGGTGGACGCATTGCCGGTGGTTCCGATGAGATCATGCTCAATATCATCGCCGAACGTGTCCTGGGCATGCCCCAGGACATTCGGGTCGACAAGAACGTGCCGTTTTCGGACGTGCCAACGGGTAACTGACTGACTGCGATCCCCCCATGCCTCATCGAGGTGAGTTCTCCGGGACAGATCGCGCGAACTGATTGCTTCAGAAAACAGCGCGCCAGGGGTGCAGATGGGGTCAAACGGGAATGACGTGTTGCTCGCACGCATCGCCGACGCGGGCGCCATTGCGTCGATGTCTCGCGATCTGATTGAGAGCGGTTTGTCCTGGAGTTGGCGAGAATCCCGTGTCCGCAAGATGATCGCGGACCCGGAAGTCACGGTCCTCGTTGCCCGTGGTCAGTTTCGTGTTGGTGCGTTTGCGATGATGGAGTTCCGCGAAGTGCATGCCCATCTGGTGTTGCTTGCCGTGATGCCTACCGTGCGACGCCGCGGCATCGCCTCGAGCCTCTTGCAGTGGCTTGAGGAAAGCGCTCGGGTTGCGGGGCTTGAACGCATCCAACTGGAGGTGCGAAGTGACAACGGCGGCGCCATCGCATTTTACCACCGGCTCGGGTTCGTCTCGGGCGAGACGCTTCGCGGCTACTATCAGGGCCAAGCCGACGCGCTCAGGATGTCGCTCGCACTGATCGACCCGGAGGTTGCACGTGAACGTCCCTGACCCCCTGTGGACCGGCTCCGAGATTGTGAGCGCTCTCGGCGGGCCCCCGTCGAGGGAAGAGTCGGGGGAAGAGGAAATCGCCTGTGCGCGCCCAGGCGACCTCGTGGTTACCGGTATCAGCATCGACACGCGCAGCGTCGCACCGGGTGATCTGTTCGTTGCGCTGGACCAACGCCCAGAGGGCGGCCGGGACGGTCACCAGTTTGTTGATCAGGCGGTCGCGGTCGGTGCAGGAGCGATTTTGGCCGACAGGGCGCTGCCGGATGCGGGTGTCCCGGTGTTTGTAGTCGCCGAGACCCTGGCCGGTTTACGCGCGCTTGCCCGTGCGGCGCGTCGGCGGATGCAAGGTTGCGTCGTCGGTATTACGGGGAGCAGCGGCAAGACGACGCTGCGGCACTTTTTGCAGCACATGCTGGAGGACATTCTCGGCAGCGAGGGCGGGGCGGAGGGCGCAGTACACGCTTCCCTGGGCAGTCTCAACAACCACATCGGCGTGCCCTTGTCGCTTGCGCGAATGCCCCGGGGAAGCAGGTTCGCGGTGCTCGAGGTCGGGACCAACCATCCGGGTGAAATTGGGCGCCTGGTTCAGCTTGTGCGGCCGGATGTGGCTGTGCTGTTAAACGTCTTTCCAGCGCACATCGGCAACTTTGGGAACCTCGATGCGCTTCGAATTGAGAAGCTCAGTATCTCCGGGGCCCTCGATCACCCCCATGAACTTGTGCTGGATGAATCGATCCGTGTCAGTGAAAACGAGATTCGCGCAACGCGGTGTCACCGTTTCGGTGACACCGATGACACCGTCGTGCAAACGCTCAGCGTTGACGAAACCGAAACCGGCGCGGCAGTCGAGGTCCTGGTCGACGGCGCTAAAGAGCGCTTCTTCCTGCCAGCGGGCGGTCGTCACCGCGTGCGAACGGCGCTTGCAGCGCTTGCCGTGGTGCGTGCGGTGCATCTGCCGGTAGCCATGGCCTGCGCTGCGTTGCGTAGAATCG
>CAVOBC010000282.1:0-6439 GCA_963693635.1 Gammaproteobacteria bacterium
GGCAAGGTTCTGCTTGTAGATGGCCTGCTTCTACGATTAGACGGGTCAAATCAGAGGGTCGACTTCCACAGTTGGTTACCGACTAGTACCTTGCAGGTCTTGCAGGTCTTGCAGGTCTTGCAGGTCCTGCAGGCGTGCGTGCGCCGCGAAGGTCCCTGGTTGGTTCAAGCGCGAGACACCGCTGGGGACTTACAATCCGGATTGGGCCGTGTGCGTCGCTACCGTTGGAGCTTTGCGATTTGTGTCCCGCGATCCCGATCGTAATCAGACAGCCTTGCGCGGCTTGTCGCGGGCCCATCCGGCCTTGTAGTCGGCACTGATGGCTGGCCCTTTGATGCGCAGATGGGCGATCTTCCATTCACCGTCGACCTTCCGGTAGTCCTCGTGATACCGGCACGTCTGCCACTTGGCCTGCGTCCCCTCGTAGAAGGTGAACATGCCGAGGAAGTACCAGGTGCCTTTGGCGATGTCGCCGTCGACCGTTATCTGCGGGTTGAAGACCATATGTTGGGAGAAACTGATCGACGCCTGGAAGGTCTTGAAGAGCGCCTGCAACTCCGCGTGGCCGGACGCCTTGCCAACCCCGCGTCCCTCCCAAACGCCGTCTTCGGTGAAAATCCCGATGATGCGGTCGGTGTTGTGATCATCGTCACAGATCTCGCAATAGCTGGCCTTCAAGCGCTTGATCGCCTCGACATCCTCCGTCTGGATTAGCCGCGCTTCGAGTTCGCTGAGATCCATACCCACTCCCGCCGTCGTACGACGGTTGCTGATTGCCTGTTCAGATCTTAAGCAGCGCTGGGGCCCTGCGACGCTCAATGCGGCTGGTCTCGGAGGCCAGCCGCACTGGCCAATTCCTGTCCCAGAATTGTCATCCTGACAATTCTGGGGAGGCGGTTTGCAAGCAAACCTCGCGTGTTCTTGCAGAAAAGAGGCTTGCAGAAAAGAGGCCCGGGGAAAATGGCGGTGCATCCCTGCACCGCACGCCAGTGCCCGCCCTAGTTCCAGGACTTCAATTCGGGTAGCACCTCCTCGGCGAAAAGCTGCATGCTTGCCTGCGCTTCGGCAAATGGAATGCCGCCATAGCGAAAACACGTTGCGAGTTCAAAGTTGCCGATGACCTGGCGCCGTGCCCACAGTTTCTCCAGCATCTGCTGCGGTGTGCCATAGGCGTTGGACGCCTCGAAGCCAGCGACGAACTTGTCGAAGCCGACTTTTCGCAGGACCTCGGCTTGCTTGCCATAGCCTTGATAACCTTTGGTCTCGCCCAGGTGATCGCCCATGAGTTCGTAGTGTTCGAGCAGGCTCTCAAGGTAGCTGGAAAGATATCCCTCCGCGCGTTTCTTGGCGTAGTCGGCGTCGAGGTGACAATACGTGAAGTCCGCCACCATTACGGGCGGCGCTTCGCGGTCGTGCAACTCGGCGAAGTGTGAACGGTGTTGTTCGATGCCGGGCATGCGCCGGTCCCAATGCGTCTCGGCGAACATGATCATGTGCGCGCCGGCGCGGGCGCAGGCCTCGACGGAGTCGGGGGAGTTGGCGACCGCGTAGATGCGATCCCTGAAGGAACGACTGGGGCGCGGACGTATCGGAGTTTTCGGCTGTGGGTAGAACTTGCCGTCGCCTTCCATGAATCCGGTCTCAAGGGCGTTTACGATCATCATCGAGCTCTCGTCGAAACGCTCGCGGCTCTCATCCATTTCGATGTTCCGAAACGGCGCGAATTCCCGTCGTGACAACCCCCGCCCCATACCAAATTTGACCCGACCGCCCGATAGTTGGTCGAGCAGGGCCACCTTTTCGGCGACCCGCAGCGGCTCGTTCCACGGCAAGATGACTGCGGCGGTTCCGAGGGACATCGTTTCGGTGCAGCCAGCGACGTATGCCAGCAGTTCGAGATTGTCGGGGCAAAAAGAGTAGTCAAAGAAGTGGTGCTCCACCGGCCAGACGGAATCGAAGCCGAACGCTTCTGCCTGGCGGGTCAGGCTCATCTCCTCGTCGTAAACCTGGCCGTCTGTGACCGACTCATCCCATCCATAGGATGAAAAAATTAGCTGTAGCCCTACCTCCATTCCGGGACCCTCCGCAGGCAATGCCTGGCAACGCAGTGATAATCAAAATTGACTGACGGCATCATACGCAGGTTTGTGGTGACCTCGCCCGGTCTCGCGTGGTCTTGTGGTCTTGAATATAGGTCCGCGCATCAATCGGCCCATCACGTGCGTCGGATTGGCTCTGGTTGTTGCCCCAAAATTGTCATTCTGACGATTCTTGGGAGTCGGTTTGCAGCAAACCTCGCATTTTCTCGCAGGAAATAACTAACTACTGACAGATCACCGCGAGTTGCGAAGGTTGCGTGGCGAACGTTCGAGAACGCTGATGGTCTTTTTCAGTCGGAGTGCGCGCTCAAGGTCATCCGCGTCTATCGCTGCTGCCTTGGCGGCGCCCAGGCGCGCTATCAGGGCCGTGAAGGCCCCGTCAGATTCGGGCGCAAGCCCCGGTCCGTCAACGCCTCGTTCCATCGCATGGCCATGCGCGCCCGGAATCAGAACGTCAAAATCGGGTTGGAGCACCGAGTCTGAAGGCGACTGACACTCCGCAACGTAGTTGAGCGCGGCGGCGGGTTGCCGATACCCGATGAGACGCTGGAGGTCTGCCGGCAGGTTTCTGGCGAGTTCTGGCGGACACGACAGCATTTGGTTCTCTTCTTGTGCCAGGACCGCGAGCGCGTAGTTGATATTCATGCCTACCCGGCGTTCGGTCGATGTGTTGACGCCGGCTCCGTGCACCGACCAGCCCGTCCAGACGAGCGCTGAGCCCTTTGCCATTGTTGCCTGAAGGGTGGGTTCAGCGAAAGCGCGGGATCCGCCCCGGGGATCGTCGCGGTGGCTGCCGAGCACGGTATGCGTGGCGCCGTTGTCCTGGGTAAAGTCCGTGAGCGCCCACATCACCTCAAGCTGGGGGTCGAGGTGGGCGCGCTGCAGGTCGTGAAGCCACATGCCATTGGCGCGGTGCAGTTTCAGTTGGTGGGGCATGGCCTCCGTGCCGCCGCCCGGGCCGACATCGATGATCTGTGTGAGGTGAAGCTGGGTTGGATAGCGAAAACCCTGCTCGCCCTTGCCCCGCCGGTCGCCGATCGCCACCTCGTCCCCCGCGAGTTGCTGTTCTGAAAGCACTGCACGAACGAGTCGCAGGACCGCCGAGTGCGTGATCATGTGGTGACTGGCGGGTGATCTGGCAACCAGCGCACCGACGCGGCGCGTGCCCCCGAGGCCGTGCAGACCGTGGGGGGTTGCATCGATGTAGGGCCGCATTTCGTTGACCACGGCATCGCAGACGCTTCCGGGCAAGGCATTCTCAATAACGACGAAACCGCTCTGGTCGAGGGCGCCCAGGACGCTTTGGTCGAATGCGCCTTCCGTGCCTTCCGCAACGGCTTGGGCGTAGTTGAAGCGGCGCAGTTGGTGGTTGCCGAAGACGTTGGTGACCTGGGTGTCAAGCGCGGATGCAGTCATATTCGAGTACCGACGTGGCGAGTGATGGAGGTGGCCATTCGGGCGGCCTGGTGCAGAGTAGCGTTTGTTTTAACGGTGATTGTCAGGTCAAGAGATCAGCAATGCGATCAACCGGGTCCCATAGCGACTCGGCATGGTCGGCCGGCGTCGTCGGGACGATCGAAGATTTCGTCAGAAAGCACGTCGAATATAACCTGATCGTCGACATCAGCCTGCACGCGTGGCCAGCTTGATGTGGGAAACGGCACGCCTTCTGGTTGCGACGGCATTGGCACGAGATCTTTCGACAATGACGTGGGTCGTTGCTGGGATGCGCTCCATTGTGTTGTTGGGCCGGCGGCCCGGGAGATACGCTCGCGAATCTGATGACGGAGTATATCCGTGGAGAGATGTCACGTTGGCGGGCCTCCACTATCAGGGTGCTGAAAAAGTGCTTCCCTGCACTTTTTCAGAGTCGCGGGCCTCAGCCCGCTGCTAGTGTGCCGGACCTCGTCGCTCGCGAGGAATATACGATTTCTTAACGATGGCGATGGGTGGGGGCCGGCCAGGGCCGATACTATTCTGGTTCGCAAAGCGCAGGCGAAATCCATGTGGCATGCTGCTTTTCTGGCGGCCTTCTAGCGTTCGCGGAAGGTGGGGGTCTGGTTCAGACGCGCGTCCGGGACCCTGCTCTGGCCAATGCTTGTCACACGGGACGATTATGGAAGACGACGCAACGCAGAGGCTTTTGACGCATCGTGGGGGCTGTCACTGCGGTGCCGTCACCTTTGAACTGGAGGCGCAAGCGAATTCGAAGGTGCTCGATTGCAGCTGCTCGATTTGCAGCATGGCCGGGTATCTGCACCTTTTTGTGCCGCGGGACAGGTTTCACCTTCTTAGCGGTCGCGATGCGCTGGTAACCTATCGCTTCAATACCGGAGTTGCTGAACACTATTTCTGTGGCACGTGCGGTGTGAAGTCCTTTTACATTCCCCGCTCACACCGGGACGGCTATAGCGTCAATGCGCGGTGCATCGAACCATCAACATTGGGCAAACTAGAAGTGGTGCCCTTTGATGGTGGCAATTGGGAGAAAAACGCGGATGAGTTGCCGCCGCTGCCCGGGCCGGACGTCGCCTGAAACTCGCGCACATCGAATAACACAGGAAGAACTATGAAGATTTTGATGACAGAACCGCTGCAGCCTTCTGGCGAAGCCGTGTTCAACGACCATCCCTGGGTTGAAGTTCTGACGCCGGACGATGTCTCGGAGGATGCCCTGATAGAGGCGGTGGACGGCGTTGTTGGCATCGCCGTCCGCTCTGCGAAGCTCACGCCGCGCGTCCTCGCGGCAGCGACCGAGTTGCGCGGCGTGTCCCGACACGGGGTTGGTTTCGACAACATCGATGTTCCGAGCCTGACGGAGCGCCGGATTCCGCTGATGCTGGCGATTCACGCGAATGCGGTGTCGGTCGCCGAGCATGCGATGTACTTTCTGCTCTCGCTCGCCAAGCGGGGTCGCCAGTACGACGCTGCAGTGCGCAACTCTGACTTTGGCTTCCGTAACGCGCCGATTGCAATCGACATTGCCGACAAGGTGCTGACCATCGTCGGCTTTGGTCGGATCGGTACGCGATTGGCGCGACGGGCTCTGGCATTTGATATGAAGGTGATGGTGTTTGACCCTTATGTCGCGGACGATTTCATAGAGGATTCAGGTTGTACGCCCGTTGACGACTTTCGTGATGTGTTGCCAGTGACAGATTTTTTGAGCGTGCACACGCCGCTGACCTCGCTGACCCGGCACATGGTCGCGGCGGAAGAGCTCGCACTGATGCGGCCGGGGAGCTTTGTTATCAACTGTGCGCGCGGGGGTATCGTGGATGAAGAGGCGCTGATGAGTGCGATCGATCGTAACGCGATTGCCGGGGCCGGCATCGATGTGTTCGAGATCGAACCACCACCACAGGGCCATCCCTTCATGGACAGCGACAAGATCTTCCTGAGTCCGCACAGCGCCGGGGTCTCGATAGAGGCTGCAACCCGCATGTCGTTTGAAACAGCCGACAACCTGATTGCCGTGCTGGAGAATCGCCTTAATCCGGATGCGGTCGCCAACCCGATAGTGCTTCGCTAGATCCAGGGCAATTTCCCTAAAAGTGCTGGAGAGCACTTTTTTGAGCACCTTGGTAGAGGAGCCTGCATAGAAGTGGAAAGCGCGACAGACAGCCTTGGTGTACTCAATTGGATGACCGTCGGGGCTGCGCGGTCAACTCGCGGATGCGGTTGGTAACCCAGGGAGCGATACGCCGTGCGTCGGCGAGGCCATAGAAGGTGCTATGGTCAGGAAAAGGAGATACGCATGAGCGACGATCCCTACACGATTGCCGATGGAGGCACTCGCGAACCCCCAACGACGTTGCCACAGCGCCTCCGAAATCTCGGTCCTGGCATCGTCGTCTCCGGGTCCATCGTCGGGTCGGGAGAGATCCTTCTCACTGCCGGGCTCGGTGCCGCCGTCGGCTTTACGATGTTGTGGTGGGTGCTCTTCTCGTGTTGGGTCAAGTCGCTGATTCAAGCGGAACTCGCGCGATATGTCGTCACGAGCGGAGACACGTACCTGCGTGCGCTCAATCGTCTGCCCGGCAAGATTCCGGGTCCGCGTGGCCCAATCGCGTGGCCGATCTGGCTCGGATTGATCGGCTTCATTCCCGGTCTCCTTACTTCCGGCGGCATTATCGGTGGGGCCGGTCAAGCGTTGGGTCTGCTTCTGCCCGAAGTTGATGGCGCCGTCGCAACGGTTATTGCCGCCGTCGTCGTGATGCTGGTTCTGGGATCCGGGACCTACGCCCGATTCGAGAAAGTCATGCTCGTGATGGTGATGAGCTTCACGTTCGCGACCCTCGTGAGCGCGGTGCTGATGCAAACAACGGCGTATCACGCGT
>CAVOBC010000283.1:0-6432 GCA_963693635.1 Gammaproteobacteria bacterium
TGATCGATCAGCCCCGAGCTGTGATTTAGTAAAGACCTTAAAGTGATGTCGTTGGCGTTAGGTAGTCTCGAAAAACAGGGTTCCTTTAAGAACCAACTCGACAAAGGGGCCTCCAAATCCAAGACGCTTCCTTCGGCCAATCCAAGAGCCACCGGGGCCGCCAACATCTTGCCTGTACTGCCCGACATCAATCGCGATTCCAATGTCATGGGGCGATTCGCTTCGATGTCAGAAAACCCATACGAAACTGAACCTGATGAGTTGTCTGCACGAATATAGTCAGCTATTGCCCCCCGGTAAATTGCGCAGCTGTGCCTCTTCCTCAAACGCAATTGCTATTTCATCCATTGAACACAATTGACCATGACCCTCAGGCCCCCGACCGCATGCAGTTAGCAGTAACAGGAGCATTGAAATAATTGCCGGAAAACCGTAATTGGTAATCGGCAACGAATTTGGAATACAAGATTAATCATGGATCAGGCCAACTTACCAACCACGGTTAAAGAGTTGAAGAGTCGAACGAGGAGCTGGAAGTGAGAGCAGCGAGTTACACGTAGCACCAGGAGCCGGGTATGTATCACTACAAAGAGTGCCGACTTGATGACGTTTGCCTCATAAATGGCTATAGCGTTCGAGAGATCGATGGCGGGGAAATTTTCTTCATAGACGATGTGGAGCAACTTCATCAAACACTGGCGATTGCTCGCCGAATCACCCGAAGCCCTCTCGAATCTGGGCGCGCCTCGATTCTTGGACCATGCGATCCGTGTACACCTGCGCCTTTGCTATGGTTGTTAGAGCGAGATCGAAGCGAGCCTCGGAAAGCTTGCCCGCGCCGCCATCTCTTTCTCGACGCTCTCTTTCAGTGTGGCCGCCTGCTGGTCCGTGTCGACGGCGCTTGATCAAAGCTGCGTATGAGCGCCATCGTGTCATATGCCCGCTTGACGTGCATTCGAGTTGATTCGCCGCGTATGGCCCCATTAACGGCTTACCAAATTTGCATGTCTTGCCAACAATTCCGCTCGACGGGGTTTAGCCCACCAGATGCGCCTTCAGCACATCCTCGTCGAATTCGATGCCGAGCCCGGGTCCGGTTGGCGGGATGATATAGCCGTGTTCAAAGACGAGGGGCTCTTTGAAGATGGTTTTGTGCAGCGGGCCCTGGTTCGCTTCCTGAATCATGAAGTTGGGGCAGCAAGTGTCGATCTGGATAGCTGCAGCAGCGGCGACCGGCCCGCAGTACATGTGCGGCGCGATCACGGCGTAGTGTGCCTCTGCCATGCTCGCGATCTTCTTGGCCTCCGTGATGCCACCGCATTGACCAACATCCAACTGCAGAATCTGGGCGGCTTGTTGGTTCAGGACGCGGGCAAACTCGTACTTTGTGACGAGGCGCTCGCCGGTTGCTATCGGAATGCTGGTATGGGCGGCGACGCGGGCCATCTCCTCAACATTCTCGGGCATGACCGGTTCTTCGAACCAGAAGGGATGATAGGGCTCAAGGATCTTTGCGACCCGAATCGCGCTGTACGTGGTGAGCTGTCCGTGGGTGCCGATGCCAACTTCCAGCTTGTTGCCAACGGCCTTGCGGATGCTCTCAAAGATTTTTGCCGCGTTGGCAATCTCCGATAGCGGGATGTCGCGAATCGGATGCAGCGGCATGAACGGATCGATCTTGCACGCAGAGTTGCCTTCTTCGAGCAACTGCACGGCAACGTCCCCGGCGCGCTCGGGGTGTTCGACCAGACCGGCACTCGGCATGTACGCATAGGCGCGTAGTTTTTCGTGGTACATGCCGCCAAGCAGGTTGTATATGGGTTGGCCCGCGGCCTTGCCGGCGATGTCCCACAGGGCCATGTCGATGCCGCTGATGACGGGTGTGGCGTACAGGCTGGGGTGTCGCAGATCATGGCGTGAGCCGTACATCTCATCCCAGATACGCTCGATATTGAGTGGATTCTTACCCATCACAAACTGACCGACGAATTCTTCGATGAGTGCAACTTGCGACTTCAGGTCGCCCAGGTGATCGGAGTAGGCACTGCCGGCGATGCGCTCACCGATGCCGGTGATTCCCTCGTCAGTGTGAAGCTCCAGAAAGAGGAAATACTTGCCGCCAATGTAAGGCCTCTCAGCCTCGACGATCATGGTCTTGAGTCCGGTAACTTTCATCGCGCGCTCCTGCTTTGGGTTGCTAACCGATTGTTGGTACTGGCCGTTTGACGAAGGCGATGCGCGGCCGCGTAGAGTGGTAGCTCGCGCGTCCCGGCCAGTGCCTGTTACAAGTAACACCGCTTAACGGGTAGTGCCCATTACGTGCGTAAGTTGGTGGTTGAGTCAATTGGCAGCAGGCGCGGGCCCCGTTGTCGAATGACATACGGCTAACGAAGAGACTCGGGCAGGCATCTCGCGGGCGAAGCTCGACGGGGGGAGAGGGCGGAGAGGGGCGGAGGGCGGACAAGCTCGAGCCTTTCCCAATGGGCGCAGTCGGCAGAGTGGTCGGCGGTGGTAGCGGTGCTTAAACTTCCGCGTGCGCTGGCGCGGGGTGCTGGTGCGGCGTCGTCATCAGTTCCGCCCGCGCGAGCCTGATCACCTGAAACGCGGAGCTCAACGCGAGGCCCGCGATGATCGCCGCCACTGCGAGGTCCGGCAGGGACGAGTTCGTGGCAAATACACCTACTGCGGCCAACAAGACAGCGACGTTGCCAATAGCATCATTTCGGCTGCATAGCCAAACCGATTGCATGTTGCTGTCGCCAGTGCGGAATTGGTAGAGAAGCAGTGCGACGCTGACGTTCACCAGCAATGCGAGCGTTGCGATCGCGCCCATTGTCGACGGATCGGGCGCGCTGCCGTTCACGAGTTTGTAGACGGCGCTGCCGATGACCCAGGCGCCGAAAAGTGCCATGGAGACGCCCTTCAAGAGCGCTGCGCGCGAGCGCACCGAGAGCACCATGCCGGCGACAAAAAGGCTGATCGCGTAGTTGGCGGAGTCTCCGGCAAAGTCTAGCGCGTCTGCCTGGAGCGACAGCGAGTCACCAATCTGGCTTGCCACCACTTCGACAAAGAACATCGCGAGATTCGCCGCGAGCGCTATCCACAGAATCCGGCGGAAGCGGGGGTCGGTGGCGTCACCTGCATTGCTGGCACAGTCTTCGCATCCAGCCATATCAGTTGGCTCCTTCGATGTCGTGTGGTTCTCCAACATGCGCCACCATATCGCTGATAACGCAACTGATATGTTCGTCGAGGGCAGAGTAGAAGATCTGTTTACCGCGCCGCTCACCTCTGAGAATCCGCGCCGCCTTGAGGAGTCTTAAGTGATGACTGACCAGCGATGGGGACAAGGCCAGGCGCGAGGCGATGTCACCGACGCTGGTTGCCTCATCGAGGCATACAAAGACGATTCGGAGCCGGGTGGGATCGCCGATCAGCCGAAAGAGATCAGCCAGTTGCACGACGGTGTCATCGGAATACTCGTGGGCCAGAATACTGGCGTTTGCGATTTTCACAAACATATCAACATATGAATAGATGTTCACATGAAAGCACAAGCGGGCGGTTCGTTCAACCGCCACGAGACGATGGCAGCTCATTGGTGACGAGCGGAATCGGGCAGGCGGGTCGCGCCACAGCACTGTGCAAGGCGCGGACGCCCCGGCGGGCCTGCCCCAGGGTTAAGAAGATCGCGCGTGGGCGCGCCAAAGTGGCTGAGTAAACGGGCTTCGTATTCGTGGGCGGCCGATGCGGGTGCGGCACCGTGGCCCGTCCCCGAGACCCCGTACACAGCTCTGCGACCCTGGAATGTGCGAGACGATACGAGCGGGTCTATTCCGAAACGTTACGCCGACCGTTCAATCAGGCGGTCGTGACGAGTTGGGGAACCTCGCCGGCATTGGGGAAGCGTCCGGTCTCATACTTGGAATAGACGAGTGTGCCGTCGATGGTGACGTCAAAGATACCTTTACCATCGGCGATCAGTTCGACCTCTGCATCAAAGGCTTTTTCAAGTTCTGCAGTCAGACTGACCGCCTCGGGTTTGTAGTTTCACTGCGAACAATAGCGAATCTGCACTTTCATAGGGGCATTCCCGTTGGCATGTGAATACACACTATCAGTTTGCTGAAAAAGTGCACTCTTGCACTGCTTTCTGCTGGCCCAGGTTGCGGCTCGAGGGCCCTCGCCCACTCGCCGTAAATCAACGACCGGACGATGTCGAGTCATGGCAGCGTCTTTGCAGTGCGGGCGCACCCACGCTGTTGATCACAGGAAGCCAACACGGATGAGCGGCGCACTCGCGATGAGTTCTGTGACAGGACACCGTTGCCGATACCAGTCCGTCGCCGCGTCCATGAATACCTGCTCACGTTCAGTGTGCTCGACGATCGGTGCCGCGAGTGCAGGTAGCTCGACGACTAGCCGCTCTTTCAGACAGAACCTGAAGGCGGGATTGATCAATAGATTCCGGTACCAGTCTCGCGGGCCGGGTGTGCCGGTGATGATGACCTGGCCGGCGACCACGAAATACCAGATCTCTGTCCGCCGATCCCGGCCCGTTCGTGCGCCCTGCGTGATGATGTCGATGGTCTGGCCAGTCATCAGCGCCGTGCGGGTCCCGGCGTCGAGTGGCATGGAATGTGTCGCCATCGTGAATCCTCTGCATATGGCTCGATATTAGGTCGATGGTGCGAGCTAACCGCCAGAGCGAGTGCGGGTCTCGGGTGCGCGCAGCCCAAAGGTGATGCCCGCGATGGCGAGCAGGCCGGCTGCCGTGTACACAGCGGCGGCGATGCCCACCTGATCTGCGATCAGACCGAGCACCAGCGGGCCGACCACGTACCCGGCATCCCCCAGCGTGCGATACGCGCTCATCGCAGTTGCCATTGACTCCCTGGGTGCAACATCCGCGGCGTATGCCGATGGCGCGGCACCGGCCGCCGCGCTTGCGACACCCCACAGGGCCGCGGCCCCCAGAAATCCCGCGTACGAAGTGGTCAGACCATAGCTCACAAACGCCAGCGCGGTCGCCAGGGTCGTCGGCACGATCACCGCTTTGCGCCCAAGCCGGTCAACCAGTATGCCGGCGGGGTAGGTCAGCACCACGCCGCAGAGACTGCCGATCGCCATCGCCAGACCAATTTGGGTTGCACTCAGACCAAGCCGCGTGGCGCCAATGATCGGGATCAGGCTAAAGAGCGCGCCGGTGCGCCCGAACGCGTTGCAGAAGCCGACGGCACTGACAAGCGTGAACCCCGGCGTCTGCAGGATGGTGCGCAACTGGCGGGTAAAGCGTGGCGGCTCTGGGGTTGTCGAATTGACGCCAGGTGTGACTGTTGGCCGCGTCTCTCGCACCATAAACCAGGCGATCGCGGCGGCGATCAGGCTCGATACGCCGTAGACCAGGAACGGGACTTCCAGCCCGAACCGCTCCGCAAGATAGCCTCCCGGCAGGGGCCCGATCCCGACCACGAACAGAAAGACGCCCTGGTAGATCGCCATGATGCGGCCGCGACGTGCGACCGTTGTTATGTCCGCCAGGACAATCATCCCGGCGGTCAGCGTCAATCCCGCCCCGAAGCCGGCTACGAACCGGGCGACCACGAGTTCCGCGAAACTGCCGGCCCAGGCGCACCACAGGTTGCCGCAACCGGAGATGAGTCCCCCGATGGCGAGTGCGCTTCGGCGGCCTGCCAGGTCCGCGATTCGACCCGCCGGAAACGCCGAGAACAATCGCGCGAGGCCATAGACAGCGACCGTTGCGCCGATGGCGGCCTGCGCGACGCCGAACGACTTCGCATAGAGCGGCAAGACCGGGATGACAGCCCCGAACCCGCCCTGATTGACCGCGATGAGCACGCACATCCAGAGCAGCACCGAACGCTCGTGGGGATGCGGTGCCTCAATGCCGTCGTGGGTGGTCATGCTGACAGCAGGTTGTGGAACTTATCTGGCCTCAGGTGGCCTTGTCCCACATCTCGCCTGCTTCCGTAACGAGCTTCTCGACTTCGCGGGGCCGGATAGCATCCGCAGTGACGGCGGCATCGGCCGCGGCCCGGAAGCGTGCGAGGAAGGTGGCCCGGTCGCCATGCAGCGCGACGTTCTGCGCGACGGTAAAGGCGTATGAGGAGCCTCCCAGCACGCCGAAAATGTCGTCCGTTACGGGTATCGCGCTATTCTTTGCGACCGGGACATCGGCCTGGGGCAAACGGATTCCCCCCGCTGCGATGCCCTCGCCGTCGCGCACCACCTCTGCCGGATCGCCCGTAAACGCAATGGCCTCGAAGATCGGCGGCGGCGTTCCGTCGTTGAGCCAGCGCTGCATGTGAAAATAGCTGCTGTCATAAATAGGGTTCATGGGGATCGCATTGATATTGGGTTCAATGTCCCGTGCAACCAGTTCGTCGCGCTCGATCAGCCGTTGGCGAGCCG
>CAVOBC010000284.1:0-6351 GCA_963693635.1 Gammaproteobacteria bacterium
CCAACGCCCGCACAGGAGCGGACTCGACCCGCCACCGTGGGGCAGCACGACCTTTAGACCCGGCAACTCATCCATGACCCCGCCAAAGATTCAGCTCGCCGCCGCGACCGCGGTGTCGGTTGGGTTCCCGATGAGATTGGCCAGGTAGTAATCGGCCAGCCGGTCTACGCCGAGCACCGCTGCCGGGTGCAGGAAGACCACCGCCCCCAGTCTTGCCGCCGACCGGAACAATTCTCGAAACTCAGAAGCATCGAGGTTCTTGCCGTTAACGTTGGTCTCAATTTCTATGCCCGCCATGCCGAGGGCCATGACTCGCTCCAGTTCTGCGAGCGCAGCGGCAGGGTCCTGCATGGGCAGCGTCGCGAGTGGCCGAAATCGCGTCGGATGCAGATCGGCCATCGTGAGCAAGTGATCGTTGATCCTGCAACAAAGCTGACGCGTCGCCTCCGCGTCATTCCGGTAGTGGAACAACATCGGTGACCGACTGATCGCCGCGAGATCAATTCGCTTGGCGTCCATCGCGGCCAGAATCGCGTCAGTATCGTAGTGTTCAGGCTCCATCGGAAACGTCAGACGCCCGATGCGCATCACTGTCTGATCCGGCTCATCCTGCTCAACGGCCTTGCCCCATTTATTATCAGGGATTATCAGATCGCAGTTCATCAATAAAGAACGGCGGGATCATGTGAAAGTGCATATCGATGTTCATTGCTGGCGCTTCCCTTTTAGATAACTTCGGCAACAAGTGCGGTCACTTCGACAACGATTGTCCTTCCTGCGGCAACGATTGTCCTTCCTGCGGCAACGAGCTGGTAGTGAACATGCGGGGCCCCGGCACATCCAGCTCTCGCAAGGCTCAACCGACTGACCTGGACATATAACCCGTGGCGAGCACGAGGATTCTCGACCACAGCCTTCGGCCACTGCCTGGTTCGTATCAGAACAATATTCGGGTTCGAATCGTGCCGGCCACCTTCTGCAGCCGCGTCAACGCAAGTTGTGAATACTCGGCGTCCACGTCGATGACGACGTAGCCGATGTCAGCATTAGTCTGCAGATACTGGCCGACAATGTTGATGCGTTCTTCGGAGAAGACGCGGTTGATCTCGGATAGGACCCCGGGGACATTGCGATGAATGTGCATCAGCCGGTGCGCACCACGATGTGGCGGCAGGGCCGCATGGGGGAAGTTGACCGACGCCACCGTCGAGCCGTTGTCGCTGTAGGTGACCAGCTTGTCAGCAACCTCACGTCCTGCCGCCCACATGCGGAGTCAGCAACACGTTGGTCACCTGATTGTCACCATTGGCGAGCGGTGACACGAACGGATCATCGTTCGAGGACGGTTCCGCCGGAAAACGTCAATCGCCGCGCCCAGTAATCGGCCTTCCTCCAGCACGGCCGCGAGTGCAGACAATGCACCGGACGCGGTCTCCGCATTGCTATAGCCCGCATCGGCGAGCGCCCCTATCGCCGATGGGTGCACTCCCTCAAGCATGAGGATGCGAATCTTGCGTTTGTCGAGTGACGTTGTCATCGCCATAAGTGCCTGCCCTACCCCAGGAAAAGCGGATTGGCCGCAAGCGCGGACGATCCGCAAAAGGCGCGCATTCTACTCACCCAACCAGCTCTGCGTTAGCGACCATGCGCATTTCATGTGTGGACTTCTCATAGACCTCTTTACAGAAGAGTCACAGACAACTCAAGAGGGTGTCCACATTGATGTCGGAAAGGTGGTGCCGACGATGCCCTTGGCTTCGAGTGCCGCAAGTTCCTGTTCGCTGTAGCCAAGCAGGTCGCAGTAGATCTCATGATTGTGGTCACCCAGCAAGACCGGTCCGCTGCGCAATCGATTGGGCGTGCGCTGCATGCGGAACATGATGCCGGGGTAGCGCTTGACCACGCCCTCGACACCGGTCGGCAGTGCCTCAAAGAAGCCGCGCTCGCCCAGGTGCGCATCATCCAGCGCATCGACCGCATTCAGCGCGGGCGCCGCACAGACCCCGACGCCCTGCAGAGCGTGAAAGAGCTCATCGCGTCCCCGGCCGCCCGTTGCCGCCCCAATCGCCTCGTCCAGTGCCGCGACATTCGCGAGTCGAGCCGCGTTGGTCGCAAACCGCTCGTCACGGCTGAGTCCAAGCACGTCACTCAAGCTAACAAAGTCGTCGTCGCCCTCGACGTCGATCGCGATCCACTGCTCTTCCCCTGCACAGGGGTAAAGGTTGTGCGGCGCGTGGGTTCGATGTGAGTTGCCCTGCGCCGGGGTGTCCCGCCCATTCATGGTGTAATCCATGATGTATTCGCCAAGCACCGGCAGAAAACCCTCCGTCAGAGGCAGTTCGATCAACTGACCCTTGCCGGTGCTCTCGCGATGCCTGAGTGCCATCATGATGGCAAGCGCCCCCTGCACGCCGGAGATGCCGTCGCTCGCAAGCGACTCGGACAGCAGTTCAGGGCCCTCACCCTGATAGCCGCGCAGCAAGGTGTGCCCGATCATGGCCTCAACATGCAGTCCAAACGCGCGGAAATTTCGATATTTGCCTTCAAGCGCGAATGCCGGCATCCGCAGCATGATCAACCGCGGGTTGATCGCCGACAAGATCTCGAAGTCCAGGCCCGCCTTGTCGATCGTCTCGGGCACGTTGTTCTCGACCAACACATCGCACTCTTTGACCAGCCGCAGGACGGCTTCGCGGCCCTCGTCGGTCATGATGTCGCACGCCATCGAGCGTTTGTTGCGGGCATGGGAGTTGAATGAAGCGTTCCGGTTCCACGGGTCCTCTCCGACCTCGTTGTCTGGAAAGCCGACTGGCGCACCACTCGCAGCGAGTTGCCGGACGCGCTCGGCATTCGGTACCTGCTCCATGCCGCGCGTAACCGGCTGCACCTTGTTGCAGGGCTCAACCCGCACGATGTCTGCACCCCACTCACCGAGCAACTGCGTGACATGCGGCCCTGCCCACACAACGGTGATCTCTGCGACACGAACGCCCGCGAGGGGTAGCTCAAGTGTCGCTGGCAACGATCTTTCCTGCGACGGTCTCGCCGCTGCGCCGAGCCCCGCACGGATCTCCGCGCCATGCTGATCAAGCAACGGCGCAGCGGCAGGCGCAACCCGTTGCGCACCCGACATCACAAACGGCCTGCCCGGATATCTGAGCGTGCCTGCTTCCGGATGGTCAAGCACGTCCCACACGCCCCGGCTGGCGTAGTGCGGATCGCTCGCAACATCGGCGACGGTGTTAAACGCACCCGCAAGCAGCGCGTGATCCTGGGCAATCTCGACGGCTTTTTGCTTCGGTGTGACGGCGAGCCATTCGCGGTAGGTGGCCTCAAAGGACTCTTTTTGCTCGGGCGATAGGGCAAAGGGATCAACCGTCTTCGCCTCTTCAGTCAAACCGATCATGGTCAGGAATCGCGGCATGCGCGCGCCGAGTCCCAGGATATTCACGTAACCGTCCATGCATTCGCGCACGCCCGATGCGAAGTTGCGCTTGGTGCTCGCAAGCCGGCCACCGGCGCGGCCCGTGTACGCGGCGATCGTTAGTTGAATGACACGTCGGTCCCGACAGCCCGCCTGACACTCAAAGAGTGAGATATCAATCCAGTCGCCGACGCCGGTCGTCTCTGCGCGACGCAGCGCCATCAGGGAGGCGAGCGCCGCAGCAAGACCGCCATGATATTCCGCGTAGTGCCCTCCCAGCTTTAAGGGCTCGCGATCGGCGTGACCGTTGGTGATGAGCGGGCCGCCAATTGCCTGCAACGTGATCTCTGAGCCTTTGTAGTCCCGGTATGGGCCGGTCTGACCGAATGCCGTGATCGAGGTCAGGACAAGGGCGGGATTCATCGCCGCCAGCACCTCATAGCCCCACCCGGCGTCCGCCGCCACACCCGGCGCATAGTCTTCGAGCACGATATGCGCGTCGGCGACCAGCGCTCGGATCGACTCACCGTCGGTCACCGGATCGAGTACCACAGACCGCTTGTTTCGATTGAGATGCAAAAACAAACCCGACCGTTCCGGGTGCGGGACGTCATTCGGAAACGGGCCGAAGCGCCGTGTTTGATCGCCGCCCGGCGGCTCGACCTTGATGACATCAGCCCCGAATTCGGCGAGCAGGCGTCCTGCATACGGCCCCCCCACGCCCCGCGTCAGGTCGATCACTCGAATTCCGTCTAGTGCGCTGCTCAAAGTCGTCCCCCCCTCCAAAAAAAAAGGCGCCAGATCTCTCTGCTGATCTGGCCGGTGCTACGTTCACGCCAGCGTAACCCGCCGTCACCCCATGAACCAACTCGACCGCTTCAAGCGCGACACAGAATCAGTTTGCCAACGCCGTGCTCATCGCTCCGACTGCAGCCACTCCCAGACCAGATCGGCAATGAACGCGTGGCCATCGCCATTGAAGTGCATGCCATCGGCAAAGATGAAGCGTCTGTAGAGCGCGTCGTCTATTGCACTGTTGACATCGATTACCGCGACGCCCACTTCCTCTGCGGCCTCATGGCCAGCACGAACGTAGGCAGAGACCTGGGCGGGATCGAGGCCGTGAGCGACACAATCGACCGGGTACTGTGTCAAATAGACCACCTTGCAGCCCTTGCCCACCAACGCGCCGACAATTGCCGCAACGTTCGCCCGATGACGCGCGAGTGACACCCGCTTGTGCGGTGCACGGTCCGGTGTCCTCGCTATGTCATTAATGCCGAGGGTGACCACTGCAACATCACCGTCGCCGCAGTTGAGCGTCCCAGCACGCTCGCTCATCTGATCCGTTGTCTCGCCGCCGATTCCAAAGTTCTCGGCAGTGCCGCTGTCCGCCTCGTTGAGGCGTTTGCCCAGCCGCGCAATGAAGCCGCCGCCGTCGTCGTCTCGCATTCCCTGTGCTGTACTCGCGCCAAAACTGAAGACTCGCATGACAACCTCATCAAAAATTATTTTGAACCCCGCAACCGCGTGCGCGAACTGTGACAGCAAATCCACGCCCGCAAAGTAACGGCCGAGGCGATCACGGGAACGCTGGGCCCAGCCTAACGTTTTGACCCATCACACCGCACGTGTGTAACCTCAAGGTCGACCACTCATCCGCGGGCTGCCGAGAACAAGGCGCAAGACCTGTACCTATTCCTGTCCTGTCCCTGTACCTATAGAAGGAAACGTCCGATGGAAATCCATGGCCTGTGCGGCGACCGCTTTGCCCGCGTCCGCGAAGAATTCGAACGCAACTTCACGGAGCGTGCCGACGTTGGGGGCAGCTTCGCGGCCACCATCGACGGCGAATTCGTGATCGATATCTGGGCCGGCCATCGCGACGAGGCCAAGCGCGAACCGTGGGTTGAGGACACCATCGTCAACGTCTGGTCTTCCACCAAACCGATGTACTTTCTTGCCGCGCTGATGCTCGCGGACCGGGGCGAACTTGACCTCCACGCGCCAGTAACCGACTACTGGCCGGAGTACGGACAGAACGGCAAGGAAAAGACCGAGGTTCGTCATTTTCTCTCTCACTCGGCGGGCCTTCCCGGATTCGGTGAGGCGCTGACCCTGAATCAACTCTACGACTGGGACCACGTCGTGACGGTCCTCGCAAGGCAAGAGCCCTGGTGGGAACCCGGCACCTTCGCGATGTACCACGCGATCACCCAGGGGTACCTCGTCGGCGAGGTGGTCCGGCGCGTGACCGGCAAGTCGATGGGCACCTTCTTCACCGACGAAATCGCTGGCCCGCTCGGCGCCGACTTCCACATTGGCGTCGCTTCTGACGCAATCCCGCGCGTCGCTGAAATGCTGCCATTCCCGCCACCGCCCGCGGACGCGCCAGCGCCACCGGCAAGACCCGATTTTCTGAAGGACCGCGTCGACGGCACGCCTGACCCTATGCCACCGGTGACGAACTCAGAGGGTTGGCGGCGAGCCGAAATCCCGGCTGCCAACGGTCACGGCAATGCCCGTTCGATCGCCCGTGTGGGTAGTGCCGTCGCCAATGGCGGTTCTGTGGACGGCGTCACCCTACTCTCGGAGTCCGGTCGCGATCGCTTGTTCGAGCACCAGATAGACATGGGCGAGATGCCGCTCGGCATGGGCTACGGATTGAGCCCGACCGTGATTGGCGCGCCACAAGGGTCACGGGTGTGCTGGTGGGGCGGCGCCGGCGGCTCAACCCACATCATCGATGTGGGCCGCCGCGCGAGCTTCTCGTACGTCATGAATCAGATGAATTACGACCAACTGGGTGCCGATACCGTCGGGTCACGCGGCGGCAAGCTTACGCAAGCTTTCTACGCGAGTCTTTCTACACGAGTATGAGTGAGACCTGACGGGGCCCGTCAGACAGCCAGACAAGCTGAGAGACA
>CAVOBC010000285.1:0-6346 GCA_963693635.1 Gammaproteobacteria bacterium
CCGAACCGCTCGTTCCCTGACTTCGGGGGAATACCGATTTGACTTCGTCATACTCCAATCCTCTCAAGATTTGGAGTCTCCGGGAATCCCGGTGCGGTTCAGAACCCTGAACCCTGACACCTGACACCTGACACCCTCAACCGGGACACTCGCAACCCGGATACCCTGGAGCAGGACATCCTGACGCTCGCCGGGCACCTCAACGCGGCCGGGTACGGTTTCCTGAAGCTGCTCGACGCCTTTGATGCACGTGAGGGCTGGAGTGGACCCGGGGTGAAGTCCCTCGCCTTTTGGATGAACTATCGGCTCGGTATCAGCGAAGTGGTCGCGCGGGAGAAGGTGCGGGTTGCCCGCGTCTTACGTGATCTTCCATTGATCGACGCTGCGTTCGAGAAAGGTGAAGTTAGCTATTCCAAGGTGCGGACCATGACGCGCGTGGCAACATCTGGCAACGAGTCACACCTGATGATGATTGCCCGCCACGGCACCGCGAGCCACATGGAGCAACTGGTCCGCGGCTTTCGCAAGCACCAGCGCATCGCCAGACAAGAGACCTCGTCGGTGGCGGAGTGCCGCTGGTTTCAGGAGGACGATGGCATGTACGTCTTTCATCTGCGTCTACCAGCGGAGGATGGCGCGCTCGTCGTCAAAGCGATGGAGTCGATCGTCGAGATGATGCGACAGAGCGATCGCGCCGATGATGTTTCCGCGGAAACATTATTCAGCGAAACATCGCGGCCTGCAGTGTCCAACGCTGGTGACCCCGCTACTCCCGCTACTCCCGCTACTAAGGAAACAGCGACGGAAACAGTGACGGAAACAGCGACGTGGTGGCGACTGACGGCGTGAACTGGCCGCAACGTCGGGCGGAGGCGATGACCCGGCTGGCGGGGGCGTGGTTGCGCGATCAGCGGCCGCCAAAGCCCCTGACCGATCAGGTCGAGGTACTCATCCATGTCAATGCCAACGCAGCGACTTCCGATCGCCGGATCGCGGCCGAGGACACCTGCCGGTTGGACTCGGGTGAGTTCCTGGCCCCGTCGGTGGTGTGGCGACTCGCCTGCGACGCACGGGTGCGTACCGTCATCGAGGATGGCGCTGGCAATGTCCTCGACATCGGCAGGCGCACGTTACCGACACGCCTGAAGTTCCCACTACGCGCCCGGGACCGCGGTTGTCGTTTTCCTGGCTGCACTTCGCGTCAGGTCGAGGGTCACCACGTCGAACACTGGGCCGACGGCGGTGCCACGCGCCTCGACAATCTCGTGAGTCTGTGTGCGCACCATCATAATTCCCTGCAGCGGGTCGAATTTCGGGTCGTCGAAGGTGACGGCAACTTCCGCTTTATCAGTCCAACGAACCGCGAGATCAAACCCGCGTGCTATCCCCAGTTTGTCCAGGCTGATCCGCGGGCCATCGAGAGCGAACATCGCGCGGTGGGACCGACCATCGGCGCGCACACGGTTGCCGGTCGCAGCGAAGACGTTTGGGATTGCGGGTTGGCGTTAGCGGGACTCGTCGGTATGGGGTCGGAAGATGGTCTTTGTGCGGATGGTCGACATCATCTTGACGGTACTGCCTGAACTGCCTCAGGGTTCTCCGGAGACCAAAGAGTCGTGCCGGTGCTGACTGGGCTGACGACTGGATTGACCAATGGGTCAGATTAATCGCCGGACCGGTGACGTGCCATTCTCTATAGGGGGCGGTACAACGTTGCGGGGCGTCCGGTGGTCACCGGGTCCACTACACGTTCTCGGGCATTCTCAGTAACTTGGATAATCTGCTACAGACCTCACGGTATTGTACCCACCCGACTCGCTGTTAGTTGCGCCTCGTTCACGTCGGCCGGCGATGGCCTGAAGTGTTCAATTGGAATCTCGAGCCCACAGTCCTTTTGGGGGGCGGGTAAAGGTGATGTCGTCAACGAGCCGAAGGCATATCCGACGAGGTTCACCTTCATCACAACTTCCTACATGATGTGTGCAGCGAGGCGCAGAACCTAAATCACCTGGACGAGCCGACTGGGACCCAGAATCGGTGCGAAGGAGAAAGACCATGGATCAGTTGGAAGGCAAGGTTGCGATGGTTACGGGCGGTGCGAGCGGGATTGGGCTCGCGATGGTAACAAGTCTCGCGGCGAGCGGGATGCGAGTGGTGATGGCGGACATCGAGGAAGGTGCGCTCGGCGCTGCGCACGCGGGATTCGGCGACACGAACGCAGAGGTCCTCCCATATCAGTTGGACGTCACTGATGCGGGCCACTTCGAAGCGGTCGTGGCCGAGGTGGAACGTGACGTCGGCGATGTCGCCGTCCTTTGCAACAATGCGGGTGTCGGCGTTGGCGGCCATATCGCCGAAATGACGCCGAAGGACTGGGAGTGGGTACTGTCGGTCAATCTGCAAGGTGTCATCAACGGCATGAGCGCTTGTGCGCCGCGGATGCGGGCACGCCGCTCGGGTCACATCGTCAATACTGCATCGATGGCGGGCCAAATCGGCATGATCCCGAATTTGAGCGTGTATGTGGCGAGCAAGTTTGCGGTGGTCGGGCTCAGCGAGTCGGCGTACGTGGACTTTCGTGAGGAAGGGGTCGGCATCTCGGTGCTGTGTCCGAACCTTGTGCGCACCAACATCCTGGAGTCCGGGCGCAATCGTCCCGCCGCCCTCGTCGGCGACGTGGATACCGCATCGCACCTCCTCTCGGCAGACCTGACAGACGCTGCGCGCGCTGACCAAGTCAAAAAGATGATGGACGCGGCTTGTGATCCCGCGGTCGTTGGCGATATGGTTGTTGAGGCCGTGAAGGAAAACGAACTCTACATCTTTACTCACGCGGCGTCGGCCGGCCAGTTGCAAGATCGATTCGAGGGCATGCTGGCCGCGTGTGCCCGGTGGGATGCGTACCGTTCGAAATCCTGAGAATTCGGAACAGTGACTTTTCTGAGGTGACGCCCCGTGTCGTGCCGGACCGACGTGCGGTGTGTTCGACACGGGAGGCGCGTGCAAGGAAGTATGTAGACTCACGATGAGACGAATTTGCGGGCGTTTTGGGGCGGCCTCATTTCTTTCTGATGTTAGAAGATCGCGACGGAGACTCACCGACCCTTATCCGCCTCGCCCGGTCTCTCCAGCCGGTGATTTCGACAGTGCCTTCGCCAATCTTGAACGGGAAAACCGAACGCGACAATCCGACGCTCATGGGCTCGTTAGTGGGCAATCCGGGCTTGCCGAAACGATCACGGACTGCGCGACGCCCTGCTGGCCGACCCGCGTTACCAGGCGATCCTCGACACACTGGACTGGAGGGGTGCGAGTTGCCTGACCCATCACGCTCGCCCCTCAGCGGTGGCAGAACCAACGCAGGCATCGCGTAGCAGTCGCTCGATGTCGCGGAGCCGCGCGTAGCGGCATGGGCGCATAGCTGAGTAGCTGAAAAAGCGCTGAGCACTGTCCGCGGAAGCAGGACCGCTACTGTATGCTTGCCCGGTTCGGCTCGCGCTACGGCGTCAGCAATCTTTAAACTCCGAAGCAGGCAACCCGTCATGAGATTCAGCTTTTGGCCCACACCTTCGTCCGCTTTTGCGGACGTTGTCACGCTTAGTCAGCATGTCGAACAAACCGGCTGGGACGGCATCTGGTATGCAGATCACTTCATGCCGAATGCGCAGGACACCAGTACAGCCTGGCCCGAAGCATGGATGACACTTTCGGCGCTCGCGCCACTCACGCCCCGGGTGCGCCTCGGTACACTCGTTACAGGTAACACTTACCGGCACCCGGCCGTGCTCGCCAAGATGGCGGCGACGCTGGACCACATTTCCGGCGGCCGGGTGGTGCTCGGTCTTGGGTCCGGCTGGCAAGAGAACGAGCATACGCAATACGGAATTCCTTTCTTCACGGTGAAAGAGCGACTCGATCGACTCGATGAGGCGTGCACCGTGATCAAGTCGTTGTTCTCGACGCCTTCCAGTAGCTTTGCTGGCAAGTTTTATCAGCTCGACCGTGCCAGTCTTGAGCCGAAACCGGTTCAACAACCGCTGCCGCTTATGATTGGCGGCGGCGGTGAAAAGGTCACACTGCGCATCACTGCAAAACACGCGGATGAATGGAACGTGTGGGGCACCGTGGACACGCTGAAGCACAAGATGGCCGTTCTCGATAGACATTGCCTTGATATTGGCCGCGAGCCGGGCGAGATTCAGCGATCTGCGGTTGCACTGCTGTTCATGAGTCGCGACGAGGCGTTCGTCAAATCAATGCGTGACCGCGACATGGCGCAGGCCGCCATCATCGGTACACCCTCCGAGGTGAAGGATATCGTTGCGCAGTATGAGGCGGTGGGTGTCGATGAATTGATTGTGCCGGACTTCACGTTGGGTTCGACTGTCGAGCAGAAGGTCGAGGTGCTGGACACGTTCATCCACGATGTAGCGGGCCGCTGATACGAACAGATTCACTGGCGGCAAGCATCGGCAAGGCGTTAGTACTTCACCGATGCAGTGGCGCTCGCGCGACTCTCGACCGCTCACATTGGCACCCGCATGGGGCGATTGATCAGGCTCTGGTTTGCGACCACGTTTCAAGCGCTTGGCAACCCGCAGTATCGGCTGCTGTGGATAAGCTCCCTCTTCTCGATGCTCGCGTTCATGATGCAGTGGACCGTGCAAGCCGTGGTCGCTTTCGACCTTGCTGGAACCAATAGCGCGGTCGGCCTGGTTCAGTTGGGTATTGGTCTGTCAATGTTGATCCTCGGTCCTTTTGGCGGGGTCATTGCCGACAGAGTTTCCAAAAAGCCGATGGTGATGTGGGGTCAGTTGATCATCGCAGCGTCGTTTTTTGCGACGGGAGCGATGATTCTGGCCGGGGCTCTAACCCTCGTCTGGCTGGTCCTCCTGACCGCCATTATGGGTCTGGTTTTTGCTTTCCTGAGTCCGGCGTTGCAGGCCTGGGTCGGAGAGATGGTGCCCCAACGGATGTTGCCGAACGCGGTTGCCTTGAGTCAACTTGCGGCCAACGGGTCTCGTGTTGTCGGGCCGTTTGTGGCGGGCGCGATGCTTGGCTCCGCAGCGATAGGTGCAGGCGGCGCGTATATCTTTATGGGCGCGTTGTTCGTGCTCGTGTTGTGCACGGTGTCGCGACTGCCATCGACCAGGGCCAAGCCGGATGCGGAACGGCGGGCGGTCACAACGGAACTGATGGCTGGCATTCAGTATGTTGCGAGAGATCCGGCCATTCGCGCGTTGATGCTGATCTTTGTGGCCGTTGTCGTGCTTGGATTCATGTGGCAGATCGTGCTCCCGGCCATGCTTGAGCGGCACCTCGGCCGTTCGCCCACTGATATAGGTATGATACTTACAGTGAATGCGGTTGCGGCGTTGGTGGTTGCCCTGCCGTTGGCCGGGATTGTTGGCACGCGCTGGGCCTGGCCGGCCATGTTCGCGTGCATCACGCTGCTCGGTATCGGCTTCCTCTTGCTTGCCGTTGCCCCTTCGTTCGAATCGGCGCTCCTGGCAACGCTCGCGCTGGGGCCGGGTCTCTCCGGCTTCATGCTCGTCAACAATGCGCTCACGATGTCCAGAACTGACCCCGGCTACTTTGGCCGCGTAATGTCGCTGACGATGTTGGCATGGGGATTCCAGGGCGCGCTCTCATTGCCCTTCGGCATGCTTGCGGATGCTATCGGTGAGCGTCAGATGCTGGGGATTGCCGGAATACTGCTGCTGATCATCGCCGTTGTGGGTGGACTCCTCACCCTTCGGTTGGCGCGACGCGGTGATCTCGCGCCGATGGTGGCGAACGTGGACAAATTTGCGAAGGAGGAAAGCGTGGGGAAGATGGAGAACGCGAAGAAGGTGGACTCGAGCGGAAGTGAGGTCGCGTCGGTTCCGCCCGGATCGCCATCTGGCGGTGATTGAAATGGGGAATCGATGTATCACTCGGTGACCGGCGACGCTCCAGCGACTGTGCTTGAATGAAGGCGCTCTATTTTTAGACTTGTGGGATCGATGACCATGCTGCAGCTTGCGGATCGCTGGTATGAGCAACGTAAAATCAGTGACGATGTAACGTTGATCTGGGAACCACATGTACATCCGTTCCTTCGCTGCAACATCTAGCACGTGCGAGGCCGGGATGCAGACCTGCTCGTTGATACCGGGCTTGGTTGCGCGTCGCTCAAAGATGCGATCGCGGGCCTCATCGACAAACCGGTGATCGCGGTTGCGACACACATCCATTACGACCACGTTGGCTGTCTGCACGAGTTCGATCACCGTGTGATGCATGCCATCGAGGCTCCACGCATGGCGAACTATGATGAGTTGGCTGACCAAGTCGGACTTTCCCG
>CAVOBC010000286.1:0-6337 GCA_963693635.1 Gammaproteobacteria bacterium
CGCACCCGGCAACGGGTACGTAGCTCCACTCCCATACGGATGGCAGGCGGCCAGTACGTGATGTCACTGCTCGCTTTGGCGCCCTGGGCGCAGCCAATCGTACATGCGCCCAGGTTGATACATCCCGCACGCCCCTCGTAGTCGGTCGAGGCAATTGCACTGTCCGACGGCCACCAGTGCCAACCCATCTCGTTGAATCCCTTGCCAAGCATCGCACCTGACTTGCCGAGTGGCAGCGGCGGCATCACCGACTGCTTTGGTGGATAGGCCGGATCTCCGGAGAGACCCGATACGCCTGTCATGCGGTCATTTTCGTTGTAGTAGGGCTCCAGTTCTTCGTAGTTGATAGGCCAGTCCTCGCCCACACCATCGAGCGTATTGGTCCGGAAGTCCGACGGATGGAAACGCGGGTAGTGCCCGGCGTAGAGGATGGTGCCGCCACCAACGCCGTTGAAATTGGCGACATTGATGGGCGAGTCGCCTTCGTTGATGGGGTAATCGGTGACCCGCTTGCGCCGGTTGGGGCTGATGCTGAAGTCGCCGAACGGGCGCGACTCCCAATCCCGTTCACTCGACGGGTACTCGGCCGGATTCATCCACTCGCCCTGCTCCAGGCACACGATGCGCATGCGCGTGTCGGCCAGATTCCATGCGATTGCTCCACCTGACGCGCCAGCGCCAATGATCAAGACATCAACGGGTTGTTCAGACATCTGACGACTCGACTGAAAGGGGCTGACGAGAATAGGCCCTCGCCCGGACACGCGCAACGCGCACCCAAAACCGGTATATTTCCTGCGTTTTTTCAATTCAGTTCTTCGAACCACTGTCAGTTCTCTTTTGAACCACTACAGGAACCGTTATGGAATTTGGCGCGCAGGTCGGTTGCTACCGCAACACGTGGGACAACATCCGCGATTCAATCGAGATCATGGAGAACGGCAGCTGGAACAGCGCGTGGTTTGCTGACCATTACATTCCACCACCCGGGCGCAAGGAAGAAGAACACCTGACAGCGCACGAGGGCTTCACCGTACTCGCCGCCGTCGCCGACTTCACCAAGCGACTGAAACTGGGCCACATGGTCCTCGGCAACACGTACCGCAACCCTGGGCTCACCGCCAAGATGGCTGGCACTGTCGACGCCATCTCTCACGGCCGCTTCTGCCTTGCCATCGGCGCCGCCTGGTTCAAGCGCGAGCACGAAGCCTACGGCTGGGACTTCCCGCCAATGAAGGAGCGACAGGACCGGCTCGAAGAAGCGTGCGATCTGTTGCGACAACTGTTCCGGGCAAGCGCACCGGTTACCTTCAAGGGCAAGTACTACACCATCGATGATGCGCCGCTCTCGCCCGGCTCTTACGACGCGCCGATTCCCATTATGGTCGGCGGCACCGGTCCAAAGCGGACACTCCGGACGCTCGCCATGTACGGCGACGTCATGAACCTGGATGGTTGGGCCGGCGGTCCGATGACCTCAGCGTACCTGCACGAGAAAGTGGCGATCGTCGAAGCGCATTGCGAAAAGGTGGGGCGCGATCCGTCAGAGATCAAGACGACTGTGCTCATGCCAACGCTCGTGACCGATGACAAGGCTGCTGCGGATGCATTCATGCAAGGCCGGCGCCTTGGCTCAGGCACGGCCGCCGGGCCGAAAAATTACGTTATCGATCGCATCGGCGAAATCATGGAAGCAGGTGCCACCGAGATTATGATCGGTGGACTCGATACGACAACGCCCGAGATCTTCGACGAAGTCGACAGCGAGATTCTCTCCGCTTTCAGGTAGCAGGCCGTTCATTGTGAGGATGCACCCGATCATCGTCCTCACGTCGTGAATCACCTGTACGCGGGGTAATCCGCCTCGCGCGTATTCTCGCGACTGATCTTATCGTTGAGCGTCCAGAAGTCGTAGATTATGCCGATCAGGAAAAAACCGCAGGTGAAGAGGTAAATCAACGCCGTCCCCCACTTGCCCATGTAGAAGCGGTGGACGCCGAAGATTCCAAGACAAACGAAAAGCAACCAGGCAACGCTGTAGTTGATGTGGCCCGGCGTGATAGTCGAGCTTTGGCATCAGGATCAGATCCACCAGCCAACCGATCAGAAAGAGTCCAAACGTAAAGAAGTAGATGGTGCCGCTGATCGGCCGCCCGTAGTAAAAACGGTGTGCGCCCAGGAATCCGAAGATCCACAAGATGTAGCCGATTGCCAAACTGTGGGTATCTCGCGGCATGTTGACTCCATCTCGTGTTCGTGACTCGTACCCTGCAAAGAGTGGACCGGGACCCACCAAGTTCCCCGAAGAGGGAGCTTTGCTGTGGCTCCGAATCTAACTTGATAGACTCGACTGCGGTCAAAAGCGGCACATTGTGGCGGAATCGACGTGGCCGAAGCTGGACACGCCGGCCTTACCGGACCTCCCCCGACTGGCGATCAAGGTCCGTCGCAGCGACCATGGCTGCTTTGCAAACCCGACCGGAGGACTCATGGCGCGACTCGGAGAAAGACCATGAAGCAAGATGACATCTCTAAAGTGGAGGACACTATGACGGAATTCAATGCGCGGCTGTGCGGTTGGTACACAGGTGAGCTGGGCGGCGAAGCGTTCTTCGACGCGATGGCTGCTGAAGCGGGTAATGACGCCGAGGCGTCGAAATGGCGGGTGCTGGCGCAGCTCGAACGCAGGATGGGAGAGCGGTTGGCGACTGCCTTGACGGCGCGCGGGGTTCAGCTTCCCGAGCCGCGAGAGCGACCGACCAGCCTGCTCGAGCAGGCTGCGACGTTGGCCGGCAAAGGGTGGCTGGGCATCATGACCGATCTCGAGGCACCAATCGCACGGTTCGTTGCCCAGATTCGGGACGAGGCGGCACAAGCACCCGACGATGCGCGCGCAATTGCGGCGGAGTACCTGGCCCATGAAGAAGCATTGCTGGACTTCCTGGCGGCGGAACTCGCGGGTGAAGGGACGCGCAGCACCGCGGCGGCGGATGCCCTCCTGGAGGCCTGGCGCTGAGTCGATGACCCGCTCGCCTGCTGGCCTGTGTCAGCCGTAGGTCTCTGTAGACAATTCAGCCGAGCCGGAGCGGTCGCTGGTCAGCGGCCGACCCATTGCGGCGGTCGTTTATCGACGAACGACCGGACGCCCTCGTGGAAATCCCGGCTGGCGTAAGCGCGCTCAATCAGGTCGCTGTCAGCCACCGCCTGCGACTCGATGATGCGCGAAAGCGCCTCCTTGGTTACCGCCATCGTGACGGGCGCGTGCCCCGCCAGTTGACTGCAGAAATCCGTGACGCGCTGTTCCAGAGCATCTGCCTCCACAATCTCGTGAACGTAGCCGCCACTGGTGAGTTCTTCGGCCGGGATCATCTCGGCCAGCAGCAGCATGCGCTTGACGAGAGGCATACCCAATGTTGATAACAGAACTCTGAGGTTGCCGGCAGAGAGGCAGTTGCCGAGTGTGCGGGCGATCGGCACGCCGAACCGGGCGCCGGGGGTCGAAAGGCGGAAGTCGCAGACGCTCGCAATCGCCATGCCGCCGCCGACTGCCCAGCCCTCAACCACAGCGACGGTCGGCATCGGCAGATTAGCGACAGCGCTGACATATTGGGCAATCCGCATCTCGTAATCGACGCCATCCGCACCCGTTTCGAAAGCCAGGAATTGGGCGATATCAGTTCCGGCGATGAAGGCCTTGCCGCCGGCGCCCCGCAACAGAACGACGCGCACATCGTCTCGTCCTGCGATTTCGGTACAGGCGTTTGCGAGGGTCTCGTACATCGCCCAGGTCATAGCGTTGCGTGATCCGGGTCGATCAAACGTGATCTTCGCGATCCCGTCCTCGATGACGAGTCGGACCGTCCCGTCATCTGACATTGATGTGGTGTTAGTCATTGTGTCCTTGGTTGGTTGCCGGGCCCGGGCATTCAGGGTGCTCGCAGGCTGCCGGACTCAGTCGTTCGCTGCGAACGTAGATGACATCATAAATTGACGGCTGCGGGTAGCCGCCCTCATGGCTTCAGTTGTTTGAGCGACGAACCTCGCCTACACGCCGGACTGCAAGCAGCGGGTATCCGAAACGTCCGGCGCAGGTGCAGAACACCCGATCCCTCGACGTTCGACTCGACGACAAGGGCGAGCGCACCTTCTTACGACTACGATCCCGACTACGACCACGATCCCGGCGGACTACTTGATTGGCGACAGACCTGTCATCCTTCTATCCACGGCCGCCTCCGCTTCGATCAAGAAATTGGTGACGGAATGGTCGATGCTACGCTCGTCCGCGCAATCGGGATGCCACAATGATCTCGTTGAAAGACATCGAATCCGCCTTTGACATCATCCGTCCGATGATGGGCGCGACCGCGCAATACCGCTGGCCGCTTCTCTGCAAAGCACTCGGTTGCGACGTGTGGGTCAAGCACGAGAACCACACGCCGACCGGGGCATTCAAGGTGCGCGGCGGGCTGACCTATCTGCACGAGCTGAGCCGATCCCCGACCCGACCGCAGGCACTCATCACTGCCACACGCGGTAACCATGGCCAGTCCATCCCTTACGCTGCCGCCCTGTACGGCATCCCCATCACGGTACTCGTTCCTGAGGGCAACAGCGTCGACAAGAATGCGGCGATGGCGGGTTGGGGCGCCACTGTCGAAACGTTTGGGAAGGATTTCGATGAAGCGCGCGTCGAAACCGAAGCACGCGCGTCGGCTTCCGCGGATCTGGACCTCGTCCCGTCATTTCATCCGCAGCTCGTCAGCGGCGTCGCCACCTACGCCCTTGAGCTCTTTCGCGGCGTTCCCGACCTGGACACCGTCTACGTGCCCATCGGCATGGGCTCGGGTGTCTGCGGCCTCATCGCCACCCGGGATGCCCTCGGCCTTGCCACGAAGATCGTGAGCGTCGTCTCCGCTCATGCAGACGCCGTCGCACAGTCCGTCGAAGCCGGCCGAATCGTCGAGACCAACAGCGCCGCGACCTTCGCGGACGGCATGGCATGTCGGGTACCCCATCCTGACGCGATAGAAATGATCCGGCGGGGTGCCGAACGGATCGTCCGGGTCACCGACGACGAGGTCGCTAACGCGGTGCGCCTGCTCTATCGGGCAACGCACAACGTGGCCGAGGGCGCCGGCGCCGCTGCGTGCGCGGCAGTTGCACAGGAGCATGAGCGGATGGCCGGAAAAAAGGTAGCCATCGTTCTGTCGGGCGGGAACATAGATTCGGAGTGGCTTGCGGAGATCCTGAGCGGGGGAACACCTCAAGTGGGGGACTGAGCCTCGGCGTTTGGAGGCTGGGGCCGGCGACCCCTACTTTTGGGATGTCACCCCTGAAACGTTTGCGCAAGCGCAACAACCTGGGCTATCGGCAGCACAGCAAACAGCCGCGTTGCAGCATTCGATGTCGGTGTGGTCCATCAAATGGGATGAAGCCGTACGGGCACATCCTTTATCCCCCGGATGAAATTGTTAGGCAACCGCTCAACGTCGCCCACAACTTCGATCTTATGAAATCGTTTCATGATCTCTTCCCACAACACGCGGAGCTGCAGTTCGGCGAGGCGGTTACCCATGCAGCGGTGCACACCGAACCCGAATGCCACGTGCGCCCTGGCATTAGGGCGATCAATGATCAATCTGTCCGGGTCCTCGAATAGGGTTTCGTCACGGTTTCCCGAGAGGTACCACATGACTACCTTGTCGCCTTTCCTGATTCGCTGACCACCAAGTTCGTAGTCGGCAAGTGCGGTCCGGCGCATGTGGATCACTGGCGTCTGCCAGCGGATGATCTCTGACACCATATTGGGTATGAGCCCCGGATTTTCGCGCAGCTTCTGGTATTCGTCGGGATATTGGTTGAGTGCCATGACACCGCCGCTGATGCTGTTTCGGGTAGTGTCGTTACCGCCGACGATCAGCAACATCAGGTTGCCGAGAAACTGCTCGGGGTTCTCGTTCATGTGCGCCGTCGTTTCGTTGTGCTGAAGCATGGAAATCAGGTCGAATTTCGGCGGCTGGCCGGCCTTCGACATCCATAGCTGATAGAACGCGCCAGCCGCCTCCATCAGCTCGTTATAACGCTTTTTCATGTCGATGCTGTCATCACCGGTTACCTCCGGCAGCGCCGTGGCAAGGTCCGACCAATAGACCAATTTACCTCGCTCCTCGTATGGAAAATCGAACAGGGTCGCCAACATCCTGGCTGTGAGTTCGATGGAAACTTCCTGCACCCAGTTGAATGTTTCACCGACGGGCAGATTTTCCAGAATATCGACAGCGCGTGCGCGAATCAGTGCTTCCATCTCACCGAGGTTGCTGGGTGCAACCGTGGG
>CAVOBC010000287.1:0-6319 GCA_963693635.1 Gammaproteobacteria bacterium
TTTCCACATCGACGGTGCGGGGCATCTCTACGCCGTTGAACTCGACAATCCCCTGCCGACATTTCACTACGTTGACCCGGGCCATCCGGTCGCCGTCGCTCATCGCGAGCTTGCAGCGCGCTTCCAAGACCAGGTCGTCCGTTTCACGAGCATCAGCGCCGACAACCGGCGTGCGATCGCGTCAATTGCCGGGCCGGACAGCCCCCCCAGATATTCGCTGATTGATATCGAGGGGCCACGGTCCAGCCCCCTGCTGCAAAGCTGGTCCGGGCTCGTCGACAATGTGCCTGGAAAAACGCGAGTGATCGCCTTTAACGAAGTGGTCAGCGGCGTCCTCACCGAACCGGCGAACGCCCACGGTCCATCGCCCCTTGTCGTACGCTTCAACTACCCGTTCAGGGCCCCCCGCGCCGAATTCAATGAAGAGGCGCAACTCTTTGCGAGCGCCGGCTTTGCCCACCTCCGGGTCGACCGCCGCGGTCTCGCGGGCAACGGCAAGGCCCGTTACCGCGCCGGGCTCGGCAAGTGGCAATCCATCGTTCTGGATGACATTGCTGTAGCCGTTGACGGCCTCGTTGCGGCCAACATCGTTGCCCCTCAACGCGTTTGCACCCTGGGCACGGGCCTTGGCGCCACCCTGGCATTGCTCGCCGTCATCGATCGTCCGGTCCAGTTTCACTGCGCGATTGGCATCCGGGGCATGTATGACCTGTCAGCCGTCGCGACCAGCAACCGCGGACGCGCCCAGCGCGACTTCGTCGAGGATGCAGTGGGTCCTGGCAAGACCTCGAAGGCATTGCGCCGTGTCTCTCCCCGGTGGCGGACAGACAAGCTGCGCCATCCCGTGTTGCTTGTGGAAGCGTCTCAGTTTCGCTCCGACGCATCACGAGACGCGCGGGAGTTCATCCGCAACGCAAGGAAACGCGGCGCGACCGTCGAGGTGTTCAAACAAAATGGAGACAACACGCGACTAAAGCTTGACCTTCGTCACCGCCGCGCTGCGTACGTAGAGATCATCCGTTTCATGAACGCACACTTGACCAATAAGGAGGCGAGCGCCTCCCGTGACGGGTCGCAGCCCTCTGCGGTCGCGTTGCAAAGCCGGACCGCCAACGTCAGGTCTCGCTAACTGTAAGCATGCCTTCGACATGCAGGATCGCGAGGGTCTGGTTGACCGCTTCGGTCAGTTCGGGCCCTGATCGCGCTCCCACCTCCGCCGCTAGTCGGGCGACCAGTCGTGACACATCAGTGCGACCATCGATTCGCGAGACCAACGCCTCAACCAGGGCGCTGCACGGCACGCCTTCGGGTCGCGCGAGAGAGACGAGAACCTGGCCCTTAACGAAGCGGCCGCTTTCAAGCAGCGGCCGCGCCACTACCGCTGACCCCTCGACGAGGGACGGCACGGCGCGAGACCAATCCACCGGCGCATCGACGCGCCCGGCACGCTCGCCCACTATCGCGGCGACGCTCTGGCGAAACTCGTCGGGCAATTCACCCTTGTCGAGCACCACACGCTCGTAACCCTGCGGTGGTTGTCCCGCTACCGCCCGCACGAACGCCTGTCGCGGTGTGAAGCGGTCGTCTCCAGAGAGCCGACGAGTCTCCCAAAAGTACGATCCATGCGTACGATTGCTCGCGTAAAACAGCTTCGCTAATTGGTGAAAGTGATCGTATTGCTGCCGGTACAAACGTTCGTACTCAAGTGCTGCGGCTGGCGCAAACTCCGGGTCGCAGATCAGGGTGTTGGCGTAGGCCGCCGCAAGGACACCGCCTGAGAGCGCAAGGTGAACGCCGGATGAGAAGAGGGGATCGACAAAACAGGCTGCATCCCCGACCAAAACCGCACTATCCATCACGAATCGTTCGGCGCAGTAGGACCAGTCCCGTTCGACATATGGGCCCTCCTCGAACTTCGCGCCCGCCAGCATGCGCCGGGTCTCCGGCCCAAGGCAGCTACTCAGAAAGTCAGCCAACCCCTCCCGGTTCAGTCGATGGGCCACCGCATCTTTATCGAGCACCATGCCCACACTCGCGCGCTCACCCAGGGGTATCAGCCAGGACCAGCCTGCCTCAGCCGCCTCGACAAAGATGTTGTTCTCGTCGGGCGCATCCAGCGGGTCAAAGTCTCGGTAATAGCCGTAGACCGCCACATTGCGGAAAAACGGATCCCACGACCGTGTTCCGGTCTGATTGGCAACCAATGCGGACTGGCCGCTCGCGTCGACAACCATCCGCGCGCGCAGATCACCATCGGCTGAGGAGACCCGGACCTCGCCAGACTGGAATTCGACACTGTGCACCGCACAACCTTCAAGCACCCGGACGCCCCGGGAGGCAGCGCCTTGAAGCAACAAATGGTCGAACTGCGCCCGATCTACCTGATAGGCGTGAGGCCAGCGGCGGTTAGTCTCCTCGAAGCGCCAACTCCAACGCTCATCATCCACGCCCCAGACCATGGACGCGCCCCACTTCTTGGGAAATCCAGCCGCTTCGAGGTCATCGAGCAGGCCAAGGTCAGCCAGGATCGGCATGCTGGCTGGCAGGAGTGACTCACCGACATGGCGGCGGGGAAACGTCTCCCGATCAATCAGCGTGACCCGAAGTCCTTCGCGAGCAAGCAAGTGAGCGGTGGTGCTGCCTGCGGGACCACCGCCGATAACAACAACGTCGGTGTCGATATCAGTCCGCCGGGTCGTCCTGCGGAATCGGCTGATTGGTCTGGGTGTCCACCTCAAACGAAGACTTCAGCCCAAGTTCCTCACCAATCTCTCTGACCGCAGGAATGACGTCCGACCCCATCAAACGCAAACTGCGCATGGAGTCCTCGTGGGTCATGGCCCCATCCCCGTCCCAAAAGAAAATCGTTCCTGGGCGCAGATACTCGAGCACCTGGCGAATCTTCGGCACGACCGTGTCTGGTGTACCGGTGATGATCGTCATGTTCTCCAACTGGGTGTCGTATTGCGCAGCTTGTGCCGCAATGGGCGCCGTTGGCTTGGCGGCTTGCGCAGACCCTCCGTCCTCGGTTCGCCCCCGTGACGCCGCAACAAACCCCACCTTTCCGGTCGGCAGCAGATTCTTGCGATCAGTCAGTCCCGGGAGATTTTGCAGCGCAGGCGAGGCAACCCCCCGGCTGCCTTCGAGGAAGATATTGCCGGGCCCCTCCAGAAATTTCTTGCCGGTTTCATAGGCCAACTCTTCAGTTTCATCCACGTGGACCTTAAATAAGTAGCCCTTGTGCTGTGTCCCCATCTCATAGCCTTCTTCGGCCGCCACTTCCTCGTAGTATTCAAATGACTGCTTGGTGGGCTCAAGGCGCGTCGCCAGCATCAGGTAGGGATAGCGTTGCCGCGCGGCCCAGGCCACCGTGTTGCGCGACAATACGCCTGGAATCATGATCTGCGGGTGCGGTTGCTGATAGGGCCGCATCCACGGGTTTACGTAGCGATAATCGTAATGTTCACCTTCCCAGCGAAAGGGACCCGGTGTCGTCCAGGCTTTCTTGACGAAGTCGTGCGCTTCTTGAAATCGCTCCCAGTTGAAGGGCGGCTGTGCGTTGTGCGCAATGCTCTCGCGACCCGTGCCACGCACCCAACCCGTGACCAGTCGCCCACGAGAGATCATGTCGATGGTCGCAAGTTCTTCTGCGAGCCAGAGCGGATCGTCCCAGATCGGCAGGATGTTGCCGAGCAGCACAATCTTCGCCCGCTTGGTGATACGCGCCAGAATGGCGGCTTCCGTGTTAACCGTGCCACCCATGCAAAATGGCGTGCTGTGGTGCTCGTTCAGCATCAGTGCATCGAACCCCATTTCTTCGGCGACAACCTGCTCGTCCAGATAGCGGTTGTACAAGTCCGCCCCCAGCCTGGGGTTGTACTCACCATTGGAGATGGAGAGATCCTGAATATTGCGACCCGCCGCGCCGAAGTAACCGGAGTTGGGATCCTGGTAGGGCCGTTCAGTGAATCTGCCGATCAGCATGGTTGTTGGCCTCTAGTGGTTGGGACAGAAACTAGCTTTTGTTCTTGTCCCAAGAATTGTCATCCTGACAATTCTTGGGAGTCGGTTTGCAAGCAAACCTCGCATGATCTTGCAGAAAAGAAGCCAACTGAAAATGACGGTGCATCCCTGCACCGCTCGCCAGTGCACGCCACAGAACTGCGTTCTGGGACTGGAACTAGCTTGCAAAGCCGTGCACCAGATCAGCCAGCGCTGCGGCCCGGTCAATCTCAACCGAGTGCCCTGCGCCAGCAATACGTTCCACCCGACTGTCCGGGATGCCCTGCGCGTACTGGTCCGCACAAATGATGGGTGTCACCGAGTCCGCCTCGCCCCAGACAATCAACGCTTTCGCCCTGACCAACGGCAGCAGGGGCGGCAGCCGCCGATTGAACATGTAAGGACTCCAGCAGATGCGCGCGGTCATGATTCGGTTGAAGTCCCACATCTCTCGCGTCGCCTTATCGATCTCGTCACCGTAAACCGCGGTGAAGGCGGAATCATCCGTGATGCAGGCGCGCATGTAGTCCTCATGCCCCATCAACATCTGGTCACGAATCTCGCCTTCTGCAGGCTTCACACCCTGCGCCCCAACGAGAACAAGACCGTCCAGCCAGGACGGGCGCATGCAGGCGAGTTCCGCGGCGATGAAGCCACCGATACCCAGACCGACAAGCGTAACGTTGGCAAGACCCGCGGCTGCTGCAAGACCACCAATGAGGAGTGCGAGGTCGCGCGGTTCTCTCGCCCAATCCGGGCGCTCTGAGTAACCAAAACCGGGCAGGTCGGGGACCGTGACATGATGATTCTCGGCAAGCGATGTTTCAAAGTCGCCCCAGCCGGTCCGGCCGGTGGATCTGTGCAGCACCATCACCGCAGGACCAACGCCGCCCTGATCGAGATTGATCGAAAGGCCCGCGACCTCAATTTGACATTGGCTGACTGCAGACACGGCCACTCCATTGTTGCCCGAAGATGCACCGACGATAACCAAATTAGACCGCTCGCGCTATCTCTCGCCAGATCGCGCTCTGTGTGGGGCCCATATCTGGCTGATACGTGCCGCAGGAGAAAAGCGACCAATCCGTCAACTATCTCTCAAAGCCAGACAAGAACCAGCGGACCGCAAGTGGCTGGACCGCGTGACGAGCCCAGTGAATCTGCGTAGCGATCGGCATCCCCGAGACCCACGAGTGTGTTGAACTCCGCGAACGTGACCCGATCCGCTGCAGATCCTTTGTCGCCGATCTGGGTGTAGACGTGCTTCTAGATTTCGGTAGATAGTTTTGGTGAGTGAGGTAGCTGCGTCGGTCAGTGTTCTTTGTACGCTTCCTCGCGGTCCGCTCATCAGACGCTGGGCGATCGCCTCACCCTCCTCCGCTGCCTTAATCGGCACGAGACTGCCGTAATCGTCGCCGTCTTCGTCGGTGCCGAGCGGGACCAGGATGAGGTCGAGCGAGAGCGCTTTGACATCGTCGCCGTCGGCCGCTGCCGCGAACCGTGTCGGGTCCTCGGTCGCGTTCTCGTTGCCGGGCCCAAAGTTCCTGTTGAGCGTGTCGATGATGACGAACTCGATGCGGTCGGGTATGGCGGTGATGTCGTCGATCGCGCGCTGTCCTGTCAGGAGACCCTTGTGCAGCCTGATAGACGGGTCCTGCGACGAGCGACGCACTGACACGATTCCATCCCCAGATCGAGGCCTGGTTCCACGACGAACTGGGCTCGCCCACAGACGTCCAGGAACAGTCCTGGCCGGTGATCGAGCGGGGTGAGCATGCGCTCATCACGGCACCCACCGGCAGCGGCAAGACGCTCACCGCATTTCTGTGGTCAATCAACCGGTGCCTCGTCGGCGATCTTGAACCCGGGTCGACGCGTGTCCTTTACATCAGCCCGCTCAAGGCACTCAACAACGACATCCAGAGGAACCTTGTGGGTCCGCTCGGCGCGCTGCGGCAACGCGCGTCTGACGCTGGGAGCCCGTTTCCTGACATCCGCGTGCAGACTCGCAGCGGCGACACCGACGCCGGCGACCATCATCGCATGCTGCGTCAGTCACCCGCCGAGGCGCGTCCCGGCAACCACCTGGCCTATGCCAACAACAAACTCGTGCTGACATCAGAACGAAACGGCAAGACATTGACAATTCACTTGGCTGCAGACGATCCCGCCTTGCGACACATCTCGGCCTGCTCCAACAGCTGGGCAACCGCAGCTTTTGCCGCAACGGCAGATCATTGTCGAGTCCATCAACGGCATAGAAGCCGAACGCAGTCCGTACCTTGACGTTTTGCGGACTTTGTTTAACGTCGTTGTA
>CAVOBC010000288.1:0-6315 GCA_963693635.1 Gammaproteobacteria bacterium
TCGCTGGACAGGCCCACTCGGCGCAGCCACATAGCGACTTGCTCGGCGGCGTCCGACTTGCTGTGTCCGGCAAGGCGCAAGCCTTCGCCGACGATGTCGAGGACCGTCATGCGCGGGTTCAACGACGAATATGGGTCTTGAAAGATCATCTGCATGGACCGCGCGTAACGCAGGTGGTCAGCAGCGGCGAAGCGGGGGGGGAGTGGTTCGCCGTCAAATGAAGCGGTGCCGGAGGTTCGCTGCAGAAGGCCGATCAGCGTCTTGCCGAACGTTGACTTGCCAGACCCGCTCTCGCCCACAAGCCCAAGGATCTCGTCATTGTCGATGTGCAGGCTGACGCTGTCGACCGCGTGCAGGATCTGGCCAGGGCCGATGGCAAAGTGCTTGGTCAGCCGGTCGGTTTCGACAAGGGGCCCCGGGTTGGGTGGGATGGTCTCAAGAGAGCGGGTGGCAGGCGGTGGCGTGTCAGTCATCGGCGTGGTCGCCCGGCCGATGCTGCGGCTGGTGCAGGGTACTGACGAGGGGGGCGCCGTCGGCGTGCAGCCAGCAACGGGCAACGTGGTCGGGACCAACGTCCGTCATCGACGGGTTTCGGCGCTGGCAGATGTTCATCGCGTGTGGGCAGCGTTCGCCGTACGCGCACCCAACCGGGGGCGCAAAGAGATCGGGCGGGCTGCCTTCGATGGGCATCAGTTGTTTGTCGCGTCCGCCGCGGTTGGACGGCATGGCGCTCTTCAAGCCCTGCATGTAGGGGTGTGCGGACTGATAAAAAATGTCGTCCACCGGACCGGTCTCAACGATCTGGCCGCCGTACATCACGGCGACTCGATTGGCCATGCGTGCGACGACGGCGAGGTCGTGGGTGATCAGCAGAATGGACATACCGTGCTCAGCCTGCAACTCACGCATCAGTTCAAGAATTTGCGCCTGGATGGTGACGTCCAGCGCGGTGGTTGGCTCGTCTGCGATGAGAATCGAGGGTCCGCAGGCGAGCGCCTGGGCGATCATTGCTCGCTGCAACATGCCGCCGGAGAACTCGAACGGATACTGATCGAGACGTCGTCTCGCCTCCGGGATGCGTGTGCTGTCGAGCAGTTCTGCCGCCTGCGCCCGCGCCGCCCGACGGCTCATATTCCGGTGCACGATGAGTGTCTCTGCGATCTGGTCGCCGATGGTCATCGTTGGATTGAGCGATGTCATCGGGTCCTGGAAGATCATTCCGATCTTGGTGCCGCGAAACCGGTTTGCTTCTTTAGCGGGGAGTCCCAACAGTTCTTCACCGTCGAGGCGCGCGCTGCCGGCTGTGATGCGTCCCGGCGGCATCGGGATGAGACCCATGATCGATTGCACGGTGACAGACTTGCCGCAGCCCGACTCGCCCACGATAGCGAGGGTTTCACCGCGGTTGAGTTCAAGGTCAACGCCGCGGACGGCCTCGACCACCCCACCGTAGGTCGCGAACTCCACGGCGAGGTTTTCAAGGGTCAGGAGTGCACTCATCAGTCGCGCGATCGCAGACGAGAGTCCAGCGCCTCGGTCAGCCCGTCGCCAAGCAGATTGAACGCAAGCACTGTGATGCTAATGAACAGCGCCGGAAAGAACAGCTCGTGTGGATGGCTAAGCATGGTCTTGACGCCCTCGTTGCACATGGACCCCCATGATGGGGTTGGCGGTGCGACGCCCATGCCGATGAAAGACAGGAACGCCTCGGTGAAGATGGCGGAGGGCACGGCAAATGTCAGCGTCACGAGAATGACGCCCATGGTATTGGGGATGATGTGGCGTGCGATCAGATAGCTGGGCGGCGCACCAAGGAGTCGTGCGGCATCGATAAAGCCCTGTTCACGAATTTGTAGCACCTGGCCGCGGACCAGACGTGCCGTTGCGGGCCAACCGAGCAAAACCAGTGCGATCAGCATGGGCAGAATGCCACTCTCCCCCGGACCGATTCCAAACGCGATCTTGAAGAGAATCATGAACAACAGAAACGGCAGCGCCACGACGAAGTCGGCAAGGCGCATCAGTAACGCGTCCATGCGCCCGCCAAGGTAGCCAGCCGTGCCGCCATAGGCGACGCCAAAGCAGACGAAGAGCAGGGGCGCGACTGTACCGATGAACAGGGAGACCCGTGCCCCCTGCATGACCCGGGCCAGGAGGTCGCGGCCAAGGTAGTCGGTGCCAAACGGATGCCAATCCAGTTCAACCGTGTCGCCCGGCGTGACAGTCGTCGACCCGCCAATGAGGCCGCGTTCCCGCGCTTCGTCAATCAGGATCGCTAACTGTGGCGTAATCGTGGCGGTTCCGTAGACGTCGTATTCGTCAACGCCGTCTGTTGGTACCACGCTGTAGTAGTAGGTGCGTCCCTCAAGGTTCAGACGATCTTCAAAGCCGACCGCGTTGCCGGCGTCGGTGCCACCGAGGGGCAGGCCGAGATCATTCTGGGTCTCGGGTGCCTGGGTGTTGCGATAGACGCTGTACCCCGCCGCACCGTCGACCGGATCCCAGGTCAGGCGCACTAATTGGGTGGTCGGCGCTTGCGCTGCGCGAATCCCGGCCGGCGCAGCCACCGCGTCCGGGTACTCGTCCGGTTCTGCCGGGACGTCAACGAGGCGCCGCCCTGACCACCTCGGCTCATGTGCAACGAGCGCTGCGGTACGTGCTGGACCGGGTGCTTGCGAGACCTGGTTCAGGTCCTGCAGGGCGGGGTCAACATCCCACAGGAATGGTCCGAGGAGCGTGAACGTCGCGAGCGCGATCAGGATATAGAGGCTGAGCAACGCTCGTGTATTGCGCTTGAGACGCGACCACGCGTCCTGCCAGTAAGACAGCGACGGCCTCGTGATGGCAGCCGCGACGTCCTGTCGAACGGCCGGGGCAAAGTCGGCGGCATCGCTCATCGAATCCGAACCCTTGGATCGATGTAGCCGTAGAGAATGTCGACCAGGATCACCATGAAGACGAGAAATGCTCCGTAAAACACGGTTGTTCCCATGATCACGGTGTAGTCCAGTTGTTGCACTGCCTGCACGAAATAGCGACCGAGTCCCGGTATTGCGAACACCAGTTCGACCACGAAGCCGCCCGTCGTGATTGCCGCTATCTGGGGACCCAGAACCGTGATGACCGGCAAAATGGCATTGCGCAACTGATGCTTGAAGAAAATGCGACGCGGCGAGAGCCCCTTTGCGCGCGCGGTCTTGATGTAGTCCTCGTTGACGACCTCGAGCATCGATGAGCGCATCAGTCGGGTCAGCAGCGCCATCGTGCCAAGCCCGAGGACGAGCGACGGCACCAACATGTGCGTGATACCGCCCCAGCCGGCGATCGGTATAAGCGAGTAGCCAACGAGTTGATTGATGTTGACGAGTGCGAGCTGGCCGAGGGCGGCAAAGACGAAACTGGGGACGGAGATGCCGAGGATGACAAGGAACATGATCACGATATCGGGCATGCGGTTGCGGAAGGTCGCGGTGATCGCGCCGAAGAGCACGCCGCCGACGGTTGCGAAGAAGACGGCCAGCAAGCCAAGGGTGGCAGAAATCGGGAAATGCTCTCGGATGATGTCATTAACGCGCCGGTTGGGCTGCGTGAACGAGATGCCAAAGTCACTGTCCGGTGGCAGCATATTGCCCATAAACACGAGGTACTGTTCGTAAACGGGTTTGTCGAGCCCGTAGCGAACCTCCAGATTGCGCCGGATTTCGGCAGACACCGCTTTGTCATTCAGGAGTGGGTCGCCGGGTACGGCGTGCATGGCGAGAAAGGTCGCGGTCGCGATGAACCACACAGTCGCGAGACCGGCGAGCAGGCGCTTGAGTATATAGATCAGCATATGAGCAAGGCGATGGCCTGTCGGGGCCCGGTGCTCCGCATCAGGGGAGCGTGCCCAGGCTCGACGCCTTCGTGCAGGCTGCTGACCGGGCTGGGGTGTCGCACGGTCAGTCCCTAGCGCACGATGCGAGCAAAGGTAAAGTCTGGATCTGTCCCCACGACGTTGCGAACCACGCCCTTGAGCTTCGGGTGCATCAGATAGATGACGCTTTGCTCATATTGGGGCAATACCACTGCGTCCTCGAACAGAATGCGCTGGTTGTCCGCCATTGCCTCCATGCGAATCCGTGACTCCGTACTGTTCTGGGCAATACGTATGTTTGCATCGTATTGTGGGTTGGAATAACGACCCCGATTGTTGAGATTCCAGGACGCGAACAGGTCGCCGAAGGTCATCACGTCATCGAAATCGGGTCCCCAGCCCGCACCGACCATGTCGAAATCGCCCGACGTCATTTTTGCGAGGCGTTGCTTAAAAGTCTGCATGTCGATCCGGATGTCGAGCCCGAGTTTGTCTTTGAGGAGGCCCTGCATGTACTCCGCTTGCTTGATGGCCGTGGGTGTGTCGCTGACGAGAAGCGTCATCGGTGGAATGCGTTCGACGCCCAATTCCGTAGCGGCGAGTGCCAGCAAGCGACGTCCCTCGGCGATGTCGAGTGGCGTCTCGGGTGCCGGATACTCTTTGCGAAATGATTCGCTGACGCCGTCGAGCCAATGCGGAAACAGACTCTCAGCGGCGATGTTGCCCGGTGTCGCGAGGACTTTGTTCACGAGTTCATCCGCGCTGAAGATGTGTGCGATTGCCTGGCGCAGATTGAGGTTGCTGGTCACGCGCGCGGGCCGGTGATTGTATTCGATGAAGAAGATGGAACCTGTTGGGAAACCGCGAATGCGCAACTTCCGGGTCAGCGCATCCTTGTAGGTGTCACCGTCGAGGCGCGTATGAACTATTTTGCCATCAATATACAGATTCAGGCGTGACCGCGTGTCGGCGGTAATGTAGTCAACCCTGATCTGGTTGAGTGTAACCTTGTCCCGATTCCAGTAACGCGGGTTTTTGTCCATGCGCAGCGATGCGCTGTGCACCCAGTCGGTGAGCTGGAATGCGCCGTTGTACAGCAGATCAGTCGCATCAGCGCCGTAACGTTGACCGCGCTTTTTGAAAAACGCCTCCTGCACCGGAAAGTAGGTCGCGAATGCCGTCAGCTTGGTGAAATAGGCGACGGGTCGTTCGAATTCTACGCGCAGGGTGAAGTCGTCGACGGCGGTTGCCCCAAGTTTGTCCACAGCCATTTCGCCCGTGTTGATCGCTTCGCCGAACTTCACCGGATACAGAATGGAGGCGTACTCAGATGCGGTGGCCGGGTCAACGACGTTGCGCCAGGCAAACACAAAGTCGTGAGCAGTAACCGGGCTGCCATCGCTCCAGCGGGCGTTCCGGCGGAGCCAGAAAGTAGCGCCCTCGGCGTTCGCTTCCCAGCGCTCGGCGACGCCCGGCTCCAGTTTGCCGCGGCGGCCATAGCGGACGAGGCCCTCCATCACGTGCCCCAGGATGCGAAAGCTTGACTGGTCCGTGCTCTTCATGCCGTTGAGCTGCGGTGGCTCCTGAGAGAGCGCGAGCGTGATGGTCTGCTTATCGTAGTCGACCGCGTCGGCGTGGACGGCCAGAGGCAGCACGACGGCGAGCAGCATGGCGAGTACCGCGCGCGCGCCTGAGTAGGTAATCAATGTTGATTTCATCCAGTTGATTCGTTGGTTTTCACAGATCATCGCAGCTCATTCATGCGGCGGATTTGTACGCAGAAAAGTGCCAGCCAATGATACGTGACTCATCGGACATCCACGGCTTAAACCTGGCTGAAGCGACGTCGCTTGCAAGAAACTGCGCGCACGTTTGTTCTATATCAGAGGACGTTTGTGCCGCGTTGATCACGGTCACCGATAAGCCGTCGAAGTCGTCGCGCAGGATGATGTTAAGGGGGTGGAAAATGGCGTGAGACGGGTGATACGCTAGGGTAGTCGAACGCGTGGTCGCTCTGTGTGGGGCAGGTGTTCAGGATAAGGACGGGCACGACCATGCGGGTGTAGGGATGCCCCGCCATTTTCTGCAGGAAAATACGAGGTTTGCTTGCTAACCGACTCTCAGGAATGTCTTCGATGACAATTTGGGACGACAACTAACTCACTGAGCGAAGCAGATTCCCGACGACACGTTCAAGGTGCATGAGCGAATTGCACACCTCTGTCTGATGGCAGCACGCGGCGTACTTCTTCATCTCGGCATCACCCACGGTCCAGCTCATCTTGGGCTCGGGGTTGAGCCAGATGACGCGTTTGGACTTGTCGTACATTTCTCGGAGTATCTCGGCACGAGGGTCGCCAAAGTTGTTGCGCGCGTCGCCCAGGATAATGATCGTTGTTTTGTTGTTGACGTCGTCCATGCAGTTGGACTTGAAGTCCTGCAACATCTGGCCGTAGTCGGTT
>CAVOBC010000289.1:0-6296 GCA_963693635.1 Gammaproteobacteria bacterium
AGAATATTCGCCACTTTGCGTCGCGCCTCGCGATGGACATCGAAGGCGTCGGGCAAAAGTTGGTTGATCAGCTTGTTGAGGCTGGCATGATTTCCAGCAGTGGTGATCTCTACCATCTGACCTTTGAGCAGTTTGTCGGCATGGAGCGTCTCGGCCCCAAGTCGGCCGAGAACCTGCTCGCGGCGCTTGAGGCCAGCAAAGTTACGACCCTGCCGCGATTCATCCTTGCGCTCGGCATACCGGAAGTGGGTGAATCGACGGCCGCATCGCTGGCCAGCCACTTCGGCGATCTTGACCCTCTGCGCAAGGCGGATCTCGAAGCCTTGCAGCGTGTGCCTGACGTTGGGCCCATTGTCGCCGCGCACATCGATGGTTTTTTCCGTCAGGACGGCAACACACAGATCATCGACTCACTGATCGCGTCGGGTGTGCACTGGGAGACGGTGACGCCGAGTGCAGTCCCACAGACGCTGGCGGGACAAACAATCGTCTTGACGGGTACGCTGACGGAGATGTCACGAAATGATGCCAAACAGCGACTCACGGCGATGGGTGCGAAAGTGTCGGGTTCGGTTTCGGCAAAAACAACCCTCGTCATCGCTGGTGACGCAGCCGGCTCTAAACTCGCAAAGGCCCAGGCGCTTGGGATTGAGGTTCGCGACGAAGCGGGCCTGATTGCATTGCTTGGAGAACTCGAATGAATGAGACACACAAAGACCGGCAATGTGATCGTCGATGGCTTGACGTGTGCCGCGGCCCGGTCGCGCGCTCGACGCTGCCCGCCCTGCCAGGACAGCGTCTGTCATGGGCTCGCTTTCTACCGGTCGGATTGTGCCTGGTGCTCGCTGGCTGCGGCTCGACGCCACCGGCCAATCACGAAGACGTCTGCGAGATTTTCACGGAGAAGCGCGGCTGGTACAAGGATGCCAGGCGCGCGTCGAAGCGTTGGGGTACATCGATACCGATCATGATGGCCTTCGCCCGACAAGAGTCGGGATTCAAGGCGAAAGCCCGACCACCCCGAAGGAAGATTCTGGGCTTCATACCGTGGCTGCGGCCGGCCAGCGCGTTCGGGTTCGCCCAGGTGCTGGACGACACGTGGAGCGACTACCGCAAAGCGACCGGCCGCTGGGGCGCCGATCGGGACGACTTCGGTGACGCGATGGACTTCATCGGCTGGTACAACGACCAGAGCAACCGGCGCAACCGGATCGCCAAGACGGACGCACGCAATCTGTATCTCGCCTATCACGAGGGTCACGGCGGATTCGGCAAAAAAACCTTTGCGAAAAAGGCGTGGTTGATTGGGGTGGCGGCGAAAGTGGCAACCAATGCCAGGACCTATCAAGGCCAGCTACAGGGCTGCGAGAAGCGGTTGAAACGAGGTTGGTTCATGCGGCTTATTCTGCCTGGGTGATGGTGGCCCGATGATCAGATCTGGCCCTCTGGCGAGGTCGCGGTGCCTGCCGTGTGGTACCCCCGTCGGCTTCCTCGATACGATAGAGCGCTGGTGCGGGCATTGATGCCCAGTCTTCATGGGCAAACGACGCGTCGAGCGCGTGCAAGACCGTGCCAATCGCGTTCCCGTGGATACAGAAGAGGGCGCCTTCCTGTTTGTGTTGGCCGATGGTCTGCGTGACCCGGCGCTGGCAAGCGCTAAAGTGCGCGCGGTAGGGCTTGCATACAGTGCTCGAAGACGGAGGGTAGCGAGCAGCGGGACCAGATTCGACGCGGCCGTCCTACCCGCTGCCGAGAGTGGCCAGTCGGTCTCGGGAAGACTCCTCACGGGTGCCCTTTCAGCGTGGCAAAGCAGGGTGTAGATCATCGTTCGTACGCGTCAGCAATTGGGAACGCGAGCAACGCACTTGACTGGAGCGGCGAGTATTTTTTCGCCAACGTGGCCCGTAACCGCGATATGATTCCTGGACATTTCTCATTCATGGCACTCTTATTCATGGCCGGTGCATGAGGTTGTTCATAGAGGGCTATTCAACGAACTCCGCGTGGGGCTGATCAATGGGGATCGATATCGAGGTTGACATGGAAGGTCCAATGGAATCAGGCCGACGAACATGAGCGAGCATAACTTGCTGCGGGTGCTTGAGATTGGCACCGAGGGTGCTGCGGGCTATGCAGGCAAACTGTTTTCTCGGTGGGGCGCCGAGGTGGTTCGTGTCGATACTGGTTCTTCACTTGCGGTACCCACGAGGCTTGCGAGGGCGACCGATCTGTATTTGCACGCAGGTAAGGCGCGGATTGCAGTCAACCTCGAGAATACGGGGTCACTCGAGGTTCTGCGGCGTCTGGCTGATCACTGCGACGTGATACTGGTCGATGGTGCCGCGCCTGCACTGGATGAGATTGGGTTCGAAACGCTGGGAGGGGCACGCTCGCAGGTTCGCGTTGCAATCACGCCTTTTGGGTTGACCGGCCCGCATCGCGACTGGCAAGGCGCCAGCAATGTACTCCTTGCAATGGGCGGACAGACGTACCTGATGGGAGACGAGGATCGCGCTCCGCTCACGATGCCCGGGCGCTACCTCGCCTACCAGGCGGGTCAGTTTGCGTACACCGCGGCGGTCGCTTGTCTGCGCAATCACGCAAAGGCAGATGACCCGCTGCCCACGGACAATCTGGATGTCAGCCAGTACGAGGTCGCGCAAACCCTGCATCAGTTTACGAATGTGATGTGGACCTTCGGCGGCAATGTCCGCAGTCGGCACGGCAATAATTTCGGCGTCATTCACCCCATCACGATGTACCCCTGCCGTGATGGCTGGTTTGCCGTCAACGCGGATCGGATCTTCTGGGACACCTTCACCGTGATGCTCAATCGCCCGGAGCTTGCCGCCGACCCGCGATTCAATTCGGTTGCGGCGCGGGTGGAAAATGCCGAGGCGCTGGATGCGATTGTCGCCGAAGAACTCGGGCCAAAGAGTCGGGCAGAGCTGATGGAACTGGGCCAGGTCAAATGCCGGATGCCGACCGGTGTGCTGTCGACCCTGCGGGAACTGCTCGACGATCCGCATCTGACCGCGCGGGACTTCTGGCAAACCCTTGATGCCGGCGATCTGCAACTCAAGACACCTGGCTCGCCGTTTCGATTTGTCGGTGAGGCGATGCCTTCACCGGGGACCCCGCGGCCGCCCGTGGATGCAACCGAATGGCTGGCCGCGACGGCCGGGGAGCGTGGGCATGCCTGACGGGCCGCTGCGCGGTGTACGCGTACTCGATTTCACGCACGTATGGGCGGGACCGCTCTGTTCACGCACGCTTGGCGACCTGGGCGCGGAGGTCATCAAGGTAGAAGCGGCGTGGGCGCGTGGTACCGCAACACCCCCGGCGGCGTCGCCCTTAACCTCGGGCGCCAGCAATCCCAACGACGATCACTGGAACAGGCAAGGCGTCACTAACAAACTGAACCGGAACAAACTCGGCATTTGTGTGGACAGCAAGCGAGATGAGGGTCGCGACGTGCTCATGCAACTTGTCCGCGAGTGCGATGTTGTCGTAGAGAACTTCAGTGCGCGTGCGATGAAGTCGATGGGACTGGACTGGTCTGTCCTCTCTGCTATCAATCCGGCGATCATTTACGTGGCGATGCCAGGATTTGGCCATTCAGGACCGTACAAGGATTACGTCGCGTACGGCACGGTGGTCGAGCCGATGTGCGGTCTTACCTCGTTCATGGGTTATGGCCCCGATGAGCCGCGAGTGACGGCGACCGCCGTGCCGGACCCAAGCGCAGGGATGGCCGCTGCCACGGCGATCGTCACCGCACTGTCGCGCCGTGATCGGGACGGCAAGGGCCGCTATGTTGAGCTATCGCTGCAGGAAGCGGCGATTGCGCTTTTCGGCGAGTACTTTCTGCTTGAGCAGATGGGCGAGACCCCGCAACCGTCGGGCAACACCCATCCTGACTATTCACCCTGCGGCGTTTACCCGGCGAGCGGCCAGGATGACTGGCTCGCGATCTCGGTTCGGGATGACGACGAATGGCGACGTCTCGCCGCGGTGCTTGGTCCGGCGGCGCAAGACGATGGCCGATTCAGTGACCGTGACGGTCGCGCCAGACATCATGACGTCATTGACGAGCATATCTCCGCCTGGACCCGCGTCAGGGACAAGGCGTCAGCAATGGCGGAGTTGCAGGCAGTGGGCGTCGCTGCAGGCGCCGTCAATCGAACCTCGGACCTGCTCGCCGATCCGCAAAACTGCGCGCGAGACTACTTTGTCGAGTTGCATGCACCGCACATGAACAGCATGCAGTATGCCGGCCTGCCGGTTCGCATCAACGGCAAACGCGCCGAGGGTTGGCACGCGGCGCCCCGGCTCGGGGAGCACAATCGCGAGGTGTTGACGGGCCTGCTCGGGATGGACGACGCCGAGGTCGATGCGCTCTATGACGCCGGTGTCCTGACCGAGCACCCGCCCGGTTGAGCGCCGATGAGTCGGTGAATTCGCGCGTGCCGGAACGTTGTCGCCCCGTCAGCCGGATTTCACGACGGCGCGATGGTATACGGTGCGATGGCATTCGGCGCGAGGGCATAGCGCCTGGTTCCTGGTGGCCGCAGGATCGCAAGCGCAGGTGGTTGCCAGGTGCTTGACGAGGAACAGAAAGCCATCATTCAGACGGCCTACTCCGAGTTGCGGGAAGCAAAGGGTTTCCGGGGACGCCTGTGCCAACGCCAGATGATTGCGACGATCGCGAAGACATTGGGTGGCATCGAAGATGGCGGTCCGAACACGTGCACTATCGAGGCGGGGACTGGCACCGGTAAGACCGTCGCGTACATTCTCGCAGCGCTGCCGATCGCGCGGGCGCTGAACAAGAAGCTCGTGGTTTCGACGGCGACGATCGCACTGCAGGAGCAGATCGTCTTCACCGATTTGCCGGACATTCTGAAACACGCGAATCTTGATTTCACATTCGTACTCGCCAAGGGCCGGCGGCGTTATCTCTGTCTGTCCAAACTTGACAAATTACTGCGAGAGACCGGCAGTCGAAACCTGAGCCTCGCCCTGTACGACGATGAGGTGGCCGCCGACGTTCCAGACCCTGAACTCTACCAGCGCATGCTCGACCGGGCTGGCATGGGTGAGTGGAACGGCGAGCGCGAATCGTGGCCACAGGAACTGGATGACGCTGCCTGGAATCCTGTGAGTACCGATCACGTGCAGTGCACCGGGCGCAAGTGCAGCAATTATGACAACTGCTTTTTCTACCGTGCGCGTGAACGCGTGTTCAAGGTGGACTGCGTCGTCACGAATCACGACATGGTGCTGTCAGATGCGGTCATGGGCGGTGGCACGGTTTTGCCCCCGCCTGATGAGTCCATCTACGTGTTTGACGAGGCGCATCATCTGCCGGCCAAGGCGGTCAATCACCTGTCCCACTTCGTCAACCTGCGCGGCAGCCAAAGCTGGTTGGAAGAGATTCCCGGTTCCCTGACACAAATGCTCGCCCAGATCGGGCCGGTGGGGAATATCGAGCACCGATTGCCATCGATCGACGACCGGGTGCACAGCTTGACCGCCCAGTTGTCGGGGGTGGGTGAGCTTTTGGATCGGCTGCGGATGACTGAAGTCGTTGCACCCGACGGCACGTTGCGGTTTCCGCTCGGACGGGTCGACGACGAACTACGGATGCACGCGGGTCGCCTAGCCGAGGGTCTGTCGCTGTTGTTGCGAGATGTCTCGCCGGTCGCAGACGATCTGAATCTGCAACTTGAAGATGCGGAGCCGAATGCGCGCGATGATCTCGAGGGGTGGCTTGCGGTGCTGGGCGGCATAAGATCGCAGCTGGAAAATAGTCAGGTGCTGTGGTCGGACTTCGCGGTTGCCGACCAGACTGAAGATGACGGCGCTGGGTATCCACGAGCGCGATGGATAACGTATCGGGGGGACCCAGTGTCGGACACGCGGGTTAGTTGTAGTCCGATATCGGTCAAGGATGCGCTGAAGGAACTGCTGTGGGATACGTGTCACGGGGCCATCCTGACATCAGCTACGATTGCCGTGGGGGGCGACTTTTCCCTCTTTCGCGAGCGTTCCGGCGTTGCGGCCGACTCGGTATTTGAGACCCTGACAAGCCCGTTCCGATACCCGGAGCAGGCCGTTATGCGCATTCCTAAGATGGATGTTGATCCGCGCAATGGCCAGGCGTTCATCGATCGCGTGGGTGAAATGCTGCCGGGGCTCGTTCAGGATTCGCGCGGCGTGCTTGTGCTCTTTACCGCGTGGCGACAGATGCATCAGGTGGAGGAACTGCTGCCGGAAGCCTTCCTTGAGAAGGT
>CAVOBC010000290.1:0-6280 GCA_963693635.1 Gammaproteobacteria bacterium
TGTCCAAAAGGTAGTCAATCGCCTGTTCCCGGGACCAACGATGGTGGTGGATTCCGGTGTCCACCACGAGTAGTGCCGCGCTCGTGAGTTGGCGTGCCACATACCCGATCCGCGAGAGCTTGTCAGCGTAGAGACCGACCTCGCCGGCGAGGTGCTCGGCGTATCGGGCCCAGCCTTCCTCGAACGCTCGAAAGTGCGCATGCCGGCGAAACCGGGGCAAGTCCAGTTGTTGGGTGACCGCGGCCTGCAGATGACGGCCGGGCATCGTGTAATGGTAGGTGAGCGCAGGCAGTTCCCACAGTGGCATCATCCCGAGATCGCTAAAGTTGACGCGAAAGTGTGCAGGGCGATCCAGACTAGCCGTGGCTGCAGAATACATCGCCTTGCTTGCACCGGCGTGTCTGGTTGCTTCGATTGGCAGGATGACAAGGTCTGAGTCGGGCCGTGAATGAAGGAGGGTGGCCAATCGGTCGTTGACTCGCATCACGTGGGCTGTGGCGTGGCTGAGGTAAGCCTGTCGACCGTCCTCATCGTTCGCGAGAAACGAGTCCGCATTTTTCTGCAGTTGACTGCGGGCGGCGCGAAGATCGTCCGGCAAGGCGGCCGCTTTGAGCAGGGGGGCGAGTTCAGCCCGCCAGCGGGCAATCTCTTTGATCCCGAGTACGTGGATCTCGTCGGCGGTCATCCGGGTTGTGGTGGCGAGGTGCAGCCGATGTGCGTAGAAAAGATCGCCGTCCGGCAACCGCCAGACACCCGCATCGGTGTCTGATGCGTCCCGGGAGGCTTCGAGTCGCTCGCACAGAAGACGGTTGGCAGGTCCAACGGAGTCGAGCAGCGCAGCATCAGCCTCGCGCGTCATCGCGGCTGCGTCCTCTTCCGGCAAGTGTTGCTGCTGGAGACGCCGAATGAACTCCGCCCGGAGTGGCGCGTCGTGAGGTGAGCTTGTGAACGGTGCGCCGTCAGTCTGCCCGCTACAGCTCGCCAGTATCTTGCGCAAAAGAAAGTCTGGAGGTCGGATGCCTTTGGCGCGTTGTTGGGAGAGAAGGTCAATGTGAGCCGCTACGTACGGTTTGATATTGTGCAATCGGGTGATGAATGACGGAAGGTCATCCGGCCCGCGTTCTGGATGGTGTTCTATGAGGAAGCTGAGAATCTGTGATTGCACGCCCTGTCCTTCCGCCAGGCGGTAGTCGTGCAACCAGAATTGATGTGTGTCCCTGCGGATTTCCTCGTTGAATTCGGCAACCCGGTACGAAAGCCTGTTTGCGGCGGTCAGCAGATTGAGATTCACGCTCGCTGCAAGCTGTTGCCAATTTTCGGTCTCAGCGATATCCATGCTGCGGGCGTGATCGTAGCTGGTGTCGTTCCACTGCGTGTGGTCGCCCGGCAGGCCGAGTTCAGTCTCGAGTTGCGGCCGGTGATTCACGCGGTCGAGGAAAGATCGCTCAAACAGGGTCTCAGCGATGCGGTTTTCAAACTGGGGGATCAGCGCGGTTGTCGGCCTGCTGGTGGAGCATCCTGTTACCAACATCACCGCTATCATTAACATCACGACCAGCGAGGGCGCAATTAAAGGGTGGGCGGCCGAGTCACGCACAGCGTCGGGCTGTTTGGGCATGGGGAGGTCGATGGTTGCACCTGCGTTGCGGCCTCAATCGCGTCGGCCTGAGTCTGCGACTCTGAAAAAGTGCTGGGAAGCACCGATTCAGCACCTTTTATGGAACTAAAGCAATATTCTGCGGTGTTCTCTGCGCCATAGCGCGGTAATCACGTGAAATGCTGCTAGGGCTCTGCTCCATCACGCTCCATGGGCAAGTCAGGCCGATTTGCCCACTCGGACATTGACCCGTCATAAAGTTGTCCCTTTGCCTCGTCGCCGGTCAGCGCCTGTGCAAAGAGGATGACCGTTGCAGCGATTCCGCCGCCACAATAGGCGATTGTCTTTGTACAGGAATTTACTCCGGCCCCTTCGAGTCCCGCTATCAACTGCGCCGGTGGCAGGAAACATCCGTCGTCGTCCGTAAGTTCGAGGGCCGGCAACACGTTACTGCCTGGAATGCGACCGTCGCGACCGTATCCGGCTTCCGTGCCTGCGTGTTTTTCGCGTGACAGGGCATTGACGATGCAGACCGAGTCATCATCGATTGCTGCAAGCACCTCCGCCGCAGTCGCGACCCGACCGGCAATCGTATCCGCGCGATACTGTGCTGGCGGGTACACGTTGGCGGTTTTCTCCACGGGCAACCCCGCGGCTTTCCACATACCCAGGCCGCCGTCCAGCACAGAGACGCGGGGGTGGCCGAAGGTTCGGAAAAGCCACCAGACCCTGGTGGCCCACATCACATGGCCGGTTGAATAGAGGATCACGTGGTCCGTGGTGCGAACGCCGGCGGCACCGGCGGCAAGCGCGAACTCCTCGGCAGCCGGCGTCATGAATCTGAGTGCATGATCGGCGGAGAGGTCGCGCGGCAGGTTGAGAAAGCCCGCGTCAGGAATGTGCCCCGACAGGTAGTCTGCCTCCGCTGCCTCCACCCGGTAGACGTCATCGACCGAGGGATGCAGGTGCGTCGTGCAGTCGAAAATTCGGACGTCGGAGTCAGCACGATGTGCGTGCAGCCACTCCCGATTCACGAGGAAGTCCTCGGGAGCGAGCCCCTCGCCATTCGTTTGCTCGGCTGAGGTCAAAGGATCGGTCATCCTGATGAGATGTCGTGTAACCACGTCATGCTGGTCTGACTCGTTGTTGTCCCAAAATTGTCATCCTGACAAATCCTGGGAGTCAGTTTGCAGGCAAACCTCGCATGCTCTCGTAGAAAAGCGCCTTTGCAGAAAAGAGCCTTGCAGGAAAAGAGGCCTACAGAAAATGGCGGTGCATCCACGCACCGTGCTAGCTTGCCTGATCGTTTCGCGTGATGGAACCGAGGTAGCCCCGATGGTGGCGCTTGCCGTATTCCTCGCGTGTAAAGCCCTTCAGCTCCAGCAGGGTCAAAGCGACTGCATCGCTGATCGCATGCATGACGGCGATGGTAGCGCTGGGCGTCAGGTTTAGCGGGCACGGTTCTTCGATGTCCGGGCCCATGTCGAGGATGATCTGACAGTAATCGCGCAAGCGGCTGTCAACGTGGGATGTGACCCCGATGGCTTTGCGGATGCCAAGTTGCTCGCTGATTTTCAGCATGTCCACGACTTCGTTGGATTTGCCGCTTGTGGAAAACGCGACGATGCAGTCGTCGGGGGTCAAAAGGCCGAGATCGCCGTGTCCGGCTTCAGCGGGGTGGATGTACACCGCGGGGGTGCCGGTCGACGACAAGGTGGCGGCGAGCTTGTGGGCGATGAAGCCGGCTTTGCCGATTCCGGTGGTAGCGACCTTGCCGGTGCAGTCTCGCAGACACTCCACCGCCTCGACGAACGCGTCGGTCACGCGGATCGCGGCGACCGCCTCCGCTTCTTTGCGGATGATCGTCATCATGTTGGTTTTGATGTCCACTTGCGTGCGCCCTTAAGGGGGTGGGTGAGCGTGATTATACGCGTGATGTCTGGATTGCAGGCGCAATGCCATTCAATCCATCGCGAGAAAGTCGAGTATCGTGGCCTGAATGTCTTTGTGGTACTCAAAGGCTGTCGCGACCTCGTTATGTGGCAGCCAGAGATGGCGAAGCATGTAATCTGCATCGTCGACCGGTTCCGGCGCGACAGGCAGTGGCGAGGCGAGATACCAGTGCGTGGTGCAGTCGTACAGCAGGCCATTCCATTCGAATGGATACGCCGTGACGCGGTGACTGCTCTCGTTCAGCCGCACGCGGTAACCACTCTCCTCACGCGTCTCGCGAATGGCCGCTTCGGCCGGCGTCTCGCCGGGCTCAATCGCGCCCCCGGGAATCGTCAGGAACGTGAATCCCGAGTTGGGGTCGCGCATCTCGATCGCGAGCAAGGCACCGTTGGCTACGCAGACGACGCCGGAGCGCAGGCGCGTGGGCATGGCGATCATCCTTTTTAGGTGGAACGGCAGAAGAGTGTCGGCATGAGCGCGTCGGCGGATATAAAGCGCCGCGGGCATGAAGGCGCAGCCGCGGGAATGGCAAGCGTTGCAGCGGGCATGGACCCTCGCGCTCTTCCGGAACGGTCAGTCGGCGTGCCCAGACCAAAAAAAAGGAGCGATCCTTAGATCACCCCTTTCCTCAAGCCACTCGTTACTACAGGTTGAGATTCTCGATCGTATTGTCGGTGAAAGTCACCGTACCGGACTCGTCAAGGTCACCGGTGAGCAATCCACCGACCCAGAAGCCGCCCGTCACCAGTGTGCCGACCCCTGAGAGGTCCAGCACCAGCTCCAGGACGACAACGCCGTCGCTCAGGGTGTCGACGTCCTGGTCTGCATCGTCGTCACGATCAATGCTACCGACAATCGTCGTGTCGCCGGAGGAGATTCGGAAGCCCTGCATGTGGGACCCGATCACACCCTTCAGATTGACCGCGAGCGGTCCGTCAGCATTGGTGTAGCTGATCGTCGCCGAGTACGAGCCGGTTACCCGACCGCCCTGACCAAGATCCGCGTTGGAGATGTCCTTCAGTTCGATGTCAAGACCGAAGGTTGGCATCGCGTCGGCGCCAGCGAGCGTTCCGCCCGCCATCAGGGTTTCAAGACCCAGACCACGGCCTTCGCCCTCGTCCTCGAACGTTGATTGCAACCAACCCGTGAAGGTCTGCCTCATGGTCGACATCTGGTTGGCTTCTATGACCGTGGTCGTCAGCGTGACGTCCGTAAGATCCAGGCTCATTTCGGTGCGGGTGCCACTGCCAACAGCGACTGTGGTTACAATGTCACCCATCCTCGACGAGGAACTGACATCCGCGAACGTGAGGCTGGTGCCCTCACCGCCAAGTGTGAACGTGCCCGAGACCTTGTGGTTGGCGCTGTTGTCTACAAGCTGGCCTCGAATCTCACCACCGGGGAAGGTGCTGGTGTGGACATTGACGTACAGTCCGCCTTCGAGGTACGCGGTGAGCGCCTCAGCAGTCAGCGTTCCGCTTGCAACCCACGCGCCACTCGCGTCCATACCAAGTCCGACGGCAAACTCGCCGTTCATCTCATCAGCAGCCGCTTCATGGATGTGCATCGCGGTGATGTCGGTTTCGAGATCTGCAACACGGACGCGGATGGCGAAGTTGCCGGTCGCCTCGTCGATCGCGAGGAAACTCATGCCCCAGCCGGTTGACTCGACCTGTTCGCCGACAATCTGGGTCGCGTCAATCCACGACGTGAGGATCGTTACCGCGCCGTCCGTTGCGTCTTCCGGGAAAGCTTCCCCGGCAGCGAGAGACGCCTCAACCAGATGATTGTGCGCTCGGGTCGCGCTCGGGCTCGCCATACCGTTGACCAGATCCAGTTCTGTTGCAAAGACTTCGGTCTCGGACTGCTCAGAGGTCGCGCCTTGCGCGACGAATCCATTTGCGCCGGTCGTTGTTCTGATGCGATCAAGGACCGCTTTCAGGTTGGTGACGAACATCTTGGTAGCCGCGAGCGCACCTTCATCGTCCGTGATCGGGTCGGCGATGATGACGTCTTCGTCACCGAACAGATCAAACAGATCAACGTTGTCGTTTGCTTGGTCCTGCGCAACGGCCACACTGACAGCAACCCCGCCTACGACGCCCGCGTCATCAAGGATATCTGATATGTTACCGAGCGACTTGGCGACAGAAGAAGCGATCTCGCCAAGCGTCGAGCCCGGTACTTGGGCGCTGTGATCTTCACCCACCGAGAAATCGGCCGCGACTGATGCCAGAACGGCGGCGATGTCTTCGCGACCGGGAACGGCCGGGTCAACCAGGTCGAGTACGGCCGCCGCAAAGCTGGTAACGGCAAAGCTCGCCAAAGGTGTCCCTGCAAGGGTTGCGCCCGCTGCTCCAATCGTTGTCAGGTCGACGACCGGAATCGTTGTCAGGTCCAGACCTGCAAGGTCAATCCCTGTTACAAGTGCGATGATGCTGAGCACCTGGGCGTTGGCCAAGGTCACCTCGCTCTCAGTCAGCGTAATGCCATCACCCGCCCTCAGTGCGATGGAGGATGCGAGTTCAGTGGCCGGAGTAATGTTTGCCGTGAAGCTTGGGCCGTCGGCCGGGATCGTCGGTATGCTCGAACGCAGCAGGAGCCCTGACGGCAGGTTGAATGACTCGCCGAAAGCGGCAAAGCTGCCGTTTGGCAGTTGGCAGTCTTCGTCCGTGTCGGCATTGTCGATGTCACACTTGGCGGTTGCACCGGGTGTGCCGTGAATGCGAA
>CAVOBC010000291.1:0-6277 GCA_963693635.1 Gammaproteobacteria bacterium
GCATGCGGTCCTCGACGGCGATCACTACAACATTAATGGCTCTAAGATCTGGACGTCGGGCGCGCAGAACGCGGATTGGATGTTCATTCTCGTGCGCACCGACCGCGATGCGCCGAAACACGAGGGCATCAGTTTCATGCTGCTGCCGATGGACCAGCCCGGCGTCGTTGTGCAACCCATTCGTCTGATGAGCGGTGAGTCGCCGTTCAACCAGACGTTCTTTGACGATGCACGTGCGGCTCGCGAGGACCTCGTCGGTGACCTGAATCGGGGCTGGACCGTGGGCAAGCGGTTGCTTCAGCACGAGCGGTCTGGCATGGAATCCCTGATTGCCGGTGGCGCGAGCGAGAAGTCAGATGGCAACCGCCTGTCTGATGTTGCCAAACGCTTCCTGGGTGAGGACAAGGGTCGCATAGCCGACCCGGTCCAGCGCAATGAGGTGGTGTGCTACGAGATGGACGTACAGTCGCTGCGACTGACCCAACGGCGGGTTGTGGATGAAGCCAGTGACGGGGCGACGCCGGGTCCTGCAACATCGATCTTCAAGGTCGTGAGCACCGAATTGCAGCAGCAGCACAGCGACCTCCTGACGCGGTTGCACGGGTCCCGCGGGTTTGGCTTTGCTGATGACGTCAACTTTACGGAAGACGAAATCAATATGACCAAGCAGTTCTTCTTCTCGCGCGCAGCCACTATCTACAGCGGCAGCAATGAAATCCAGCGCAATATCATCGCTAAGCGCGTGCTCGGGTTGCCGGACTGATCGGAGCCGTTAGCTAATTTACAGGCTCTCCTGTCGGTGGAGCCAGGAGGAAACCGGGCGTGCAAATCCCGCCGTCGCCGTATGAAGTGCACGCGATCCGTTACGCGCATCATGATCGTGCGCGACGGGACAATTTCATGTTTGACGCGCCGGGCGACCTGCATGACGGCAACGAGCCCCTCGATTTCTTCATCTGGCTGATCACCGGCAACAACCGCACCATCGTCGTCGATCTGGGTTTTGATCACGCGGGCGCTGCCCGCCGCGGTCGCACCATTACGCGGTTGCCCTCAGAAGGCCTGCAGATGCTGGGCGTGGACGCGTCGACCGTCCAGGACGTGATCGTCACCCATCTGCACTACGATCATGCGGGCGATCTCGGGTCGTTTCCGGGGGCAGTCCTGCACCTGCAGGAGCGCGAGATGGCTTTCGCGACCGGCCGCCACATGTCGTCGCGGACCATGCGCATGGCATTTGATATTGAATATGTGTGTGACTTTGTCCGCGCGGTTTATGACGAACGCGTGAAGTTTGTCTCCGGCAGTAAAGAGATTGCACCCGGGGTCGTTGTGCATCACGTGGGCGGCCACACGGATGGACATCAGGTGGTCAGGGTGTGGACCGCGTCCGGTTGGCTTGTGCTCGCGTCCGATGCGGTCCATCTCTATGCCAATCGGGAAGATCAGAATCCGTTTCCCGTCGTCCACAATGTTGGCGACATGATCGTGGCATTTGACCGCGTGGCGGAACTCGCGGACGCCGATGAGCTGATCATTCCGGGTCACGATCCGCGGGTGTTGCAGCGATTTTCCGCGCCGGCACCTGAATTCGCGGGCGAAATCGCGAGACTGGATCTGGGGCCGCTGGAGCCGATGCGCTAGCGGCGCCTGGAGAAAAACGGTGTGACGACCGAGTCAGGGGAGCTGGCAACCGCTTCCTCCTCAGAGGCCCGCAACTTCTCAATTTCGTCAATGGCTTCGAGTTCGGCATCCGCGTCGGCAGCGTCTGTGTCAATCGACGTGCGTATGTCGGCTTCGAGGCTGTTGACGAAGAGGCGAACGTGTCGCTCATAGTCAGCAACGTCGATACGCTCGATGTCCCACTTAATGAGATTGTCGCTGAAGTAGCTGATCTGTCTTAGCAGTTCTGCGAGGTCGTGGGCCACGCAGTACGCTTTCAGGTGCTGAAACCGTTGGTACAGGGGCAGCTTGCCGTTCATGGTGTAGTGAAAGTCACTTTGCAACAGCCAGATGGTGGACTCGTTGGTGCCGGGGTCGTTGTCACGGTTGCTATTCTCGGCCATTACGTCGACGGTCAGGAGCTCGAATTCCCGATACCACTGTCGTGAATGACCGATGTGGGTAAAGTCATCGGCCAGTTTGTCAATCATGCCGTCCAGCGGATCCGGTGGCAGTGACGTGGCGATGTCGGACTAACGGCTCATGCATGTCAGGAGCTGCTGCTGTGCGTGCTGAAAGTCGAGGTTTGCCTGGTGAGTGATCCCGGCTAGCCGCGGTTCGCGCTCAGCCGGGTTGAACAAGCGGTCGGCGGGTGACGCAATGACGCCCTGCAGATTACGTTCGTGGCGTTCCCGCTCCTGATCGAAAAAACCCGCTTGTTTGCTGCCCCGATAGCGTTCTGACAGGGATGTCATGTCGTCATACTGTCGGTTGCGCAATCGCTCCCAGAGGCTGCGCTGCAGTGACTCGCGCATACGCGACGTGGTACTCAAGGTCCAGCTTTGCCTGGAGGGCCAGACGTTTGGCGGTGATCTCTTCCTCGCTGAACAGATCACGCGCGGTCGTCTTCCGGGTTGTTGCGCCTAGTTGTCGCGCAAGGTCGGAGCGACGAAGTGCCCACAGGCGCGCCATGCCGAGGGACTTCTAGCGCTGCTCAAGTTCTGCGGCGGCATTTCGGTCGTTCTGTGCGGTATCCGTCGTCACCGAGATCAACGGGGTCTTTTTTCAACGCGGTCGCGCGACGTACATGAGGCCGAGCATCTTACCCTTGACGAGCACGCTGCGGGCCGGCCGGCCAAGTTCTAGGCCAATGCGCTGGGCCTGCACCCAATTGAATCGTCCATGACATTCGTCCCGCACGAACGCAGTCAGGCGCTCGATCATCTCGTCGCTGTAGTTGGGTTTCCGCTGTCGCCGGACTTGCGGGGAGGTCATGTCGGTCTGGATTCTGCCGGAGTAGTCCTGACTAGTTACGTGGGCGACAGCGATCGTGCAAGGTTTGTGTGGCGAGGGTGCTGGGTGGTATCTGCGAGGGGACGGAGGGTCTGATGCGTGCCCGGCAATGCAGGTCAATGGGTGTTTGCCGGGCGACGCAAACGGTGGTTTAGTCCGTCGTTATTTGAACGCCCAAAGCAGGTACGAATTATGACGACGATCGCGACGCCGCTTGGCAACGTCACGGGAGTGAGGCGCGAGGGCTATCAGGTCTTTCGTGGAATCCGTTATGCCAGAGCCCCGGTTGGCGAGCGCCGGTTTGCACCCCCCGTGCCAGTTGATGCGTGGACCGGCGACTATGATGCCACCCAATTTGGCGCGTCCGCCCCCCAACCTGCGCCAGACATCGCCGGCCCGCTGCAAGCGCAGCCGGAACCAACCGACGAGGATTGCCTGTTTCTCAATGTCTATACACCGGCCGCTGATGATCGAAGGCGACCGGTGTTGTTCTGGATTCATGGTTGCGGGTACGTATCCGGCTCGGGCCGGGCCTACAACGGCCGTGCATTTGTCAGTGAGCACGATGTCGTTGTTGTTACGATCAATTACCGGATGGGACCTATCGGCTTCATGCATGTCGGGCACTTGTCGCCCGAACTGGGCGAATCGGTCAACAACGGCATCCTGGACCAGATTTGCGCGCTCGAGTGGACGAGAGACAACATCGAAGCATTCGGGGGTGATCCGGGCAATGTGCTCATCTTCGGTGAGTCGGCCGGTGGCACTTCGACGGCGATGCTGGTCGGGTGTCCCCGCGCCCAGGGGCTGTTCCACAAGGCTGTCATTCACAGCCCCCACGTTGATCTCATTGAAGTGGGCGACGGCCACGAAGCGTTTACCAATGGTCTCGTCGAGCGCCTGGGTGGCGACCCCGCGACCAATGGCCTTGTTACCCTGCGTTCGGCGAGCATCGATCAGCTAATCGCGCTCGGGCCAGACCCGGATGCCGAATCCAGTCCGAGCCTCGCGATCCGCCGGCCCGAAGCAGTCGGCTTTTCGCCCGCCATCGATGGCGGTCTGATACCGCGTGCGGTTACCGAGACGATTCGCCAAGATGGCTGTGTGCCATTTCTCGGGGGCGGTTGCCGGCACGAAGGCACGCTCTTCGCACAGATCGCAGGTGTTGGAGAATGTACCGAGGCCGAGGCCGCGCAGATATTCGCGTCGGAAGGCTTCGATGGTGCAGCCGGTCTTGCGGTCTATGAGCAATTCGCGCCGGGTTCGACGCCGCGGCAAAAGCTGACCTATGCCCTTACGGACACAATGTTCCGCAATTCGATGGTGCGCCTGCTCGATGCCGCGGCCGAGGCGGGTACGCATTGCTGGTCCTGGATGTGCACCTGGGAGACCGATCAGTTTGCTGGCTCACTGCGCGCGACCCACGCGATCGAGCTGGGATTCCTGTGGGCGTGGCGGGACGCGTCGGGTCAGGTGAACAGCTTTGGCGGCAGCAATCCGCCCCAAAATCTGGGGCCCACCATGCGGGCCTACTGGGCGAGCTTTGCCCGGGACGGCGTGCCGAGTGCGGCCGGTGAGCCACCGTGGCCGCAACATAATACTGCCGAGCGACCGGTGCTGGTGCTCGACAGCGAACGACGTGTTGAGCAACGACTCGACGATGCGGTCAGGCGGTACTGGTTTGGCGGGGCCGACTAGCCTGCTGGGATGCACCGCATAACCGGATATCTCAATCCGGTAACGGGGCTGCTGAGGCGTACCAACTTGCCGCCTCCTCCCTGAATACCTCGCGCAGACCTCGACTCATCGTCGCGGGGATCACCGATACGTGGGTTTCGCCCTCAAATTCATGGCGCGTGACGACGAGGTTCTTGAAGTTGCGTTCCAGTACATCCGCGAAGCTGTGCATATTGCGCACCATCTTCGCGTCTGCACCCGGACCCTCGGCGGGCTCTTCCAGTCCACCGACGGAGATGAAGAGTTGGGAGGCGAGTTCAGGGGTGCGGCCTGCTGCTGCCACTTGCACGTTGAGGAGCGCGCGGTCGTCCCACCAGATCGACGGGCTCCCCGCGATGTATCGTCGGTACTCGGTGCCGCGTGTCAGCATGGCGTACAACGAGAAGAGTCCGCCGAGGGAGTCACCGACAAGTGTGTCGTCGCTCGCTTTGGCGGGGTAGTTTTCTTCGATCATCGGTTTGAGATTGTGACTGATGAAGTCCAGAAATGCGTCCGCGCCGCCCGATGGCAGAGGCGACGTTCCAGGCGTCATGGTGAAATCGTCAACCGTGGAGGGTGTGAGTTCGCGGCTGCGGAGCTTCATTACGTCACTCGCATCGGGATAGCCGATGCCCACCAGAATGACCGGTGGCAGTTCCTGACCCAGGGTGAGCAGTCCTGCCGTACTCGCGACCATGGGAAACGCGAAGTTGCCATCGGTCACGTAAACGACGGGGAAAGGCCCCCGTTCGGCATCGGGTGCTGGGGACAAGACATCGATGGCAAACGTTTGGTCAATGGCATCGGCGTGCAGCAGGTGACGGCGGGCACCTTCAATAAACACTGGCTGGGTGTCGGATTCGGTCATGGCAATCTCCTGGGTGAACGGGACGTACCGGGTCGGCAGATGCGCACTCTTGCCGAACAGCAGGGCAGACACAACATTTTGTACAACGGGGATGCAAAACAGCAGGCTTCGCGCAACGAGGATTTTTAGTATTCTGGGGTCACATTCACGCGGGAACGTACAACATGCCACTTCAGATCACTAAACAGTCCATCGACATCGGAATCATCACGAAGGACGCCGCGCCGATGCTGTCGTTTTACCGTGACACGCTCGGACTTGAGTTCGAGGGTGAGATGGCGATGGCAGGTGGCGGCAATATGGTGCGGCTGAAGTGCGGTACGACCGTGGTCAAGATTGTTACCCACGGTAAAGAACCTGAAGGTAGCGCGCCCCCGGGTGGGATTCGTACCGCAACGGGGTATCGCTACTGGACGATTTCAGTCAGCAATATTGAGGCGGCTACGGCAGAGTGCGCAGATGCGGGCTACAGCGTCACCGTGCCCGTCACCGAAATCAGACCTGGCGTTTCCATTTCAATGATCGAAGATCCCGATGGCAACTGGGTGGAACTGCTTCAGATCACTTAAGTTCGCTGACCGGCTGTGGCTGTCTCTCAGCTTGTCTGGCTGCCTGACGGGCCCCGTCAGGTCTCACTCATACTCGTGTAGAAAGACTCGCGTAGAAAGCTTGCGTAAGCTTGCCGCCGCGTGACCCGACGGTATCGGCACCCAGTTGGTCGTAATTCATCTGATTCAT
>CAVOBC010000292.1:0-6252 GCA_963693635.1 Gammaproteobacteria bacterium
GACATCTGCCTTCATGATGGAGTGATGGATGACCTGATTGTCTGGCACCTCACCCCGTTCCCGTGTCTCCTCGTCATTCAGCAGGTGGTACGAGTTGCCGCCGGAGCGGGATAGCTGAATCTCGTCCGGGTCGGTCAACACGTTGAGGCGGTTGAACACCCGGTGGGCAAGGCGGTAGTAATGCAGATGCAGTCGATACCGACTGAGGTCAGTCAAGACCTGCAACCAAACATCCGATAGCTCGTCTTTGTATCGTCGCTGGGATAGCTCCGCGAACTTGTTCAGGTTGTCGAGAACGTATCCCCTTCCCTCATTATTGCCCTGGTCCATCCGCGCCGGGATCTTCTTTGCGTCGATGCCGGCAACGTAGCGACAGGCTTGTGCGACGTCGATGTTTTGACTGAACTTCTCATTCCACTCATCGCCCAGTATGTGACCGCCAATGATCATCCGAAGGTGTTCCGGGTCCGGCGCGAAACGACGTTTGGCTTCTGCAACGACCTTGCTTAGCTTTTTGAGATCAGAGCGGAAGCCCCACCAGGCTTTATAACCTTGTTCCTCCTTGAGCGCATCGGCCGCCTCGTCGTGCAGATTCTCGTCGAACAGCAAACGGACATTACCGGGTTCGTCTAACCAGCAAAACGCAGCGGACAGCTTGTCACTCTGATCCTCGGCGCGACCCAGAAACGGTTGTGACGCAAAGAGGCCCCGCAATTCGTCAAAGACCTCGCTCGGACCTCCGTCCGCTTTCTCCGGGGCCTGCAAAGGCCTGACCGGTAGGCTGCCGAGCGCCATGGCCAGCAGGTCTTCGAGGCCGGCAACGGCGGTGTTGAAGTCCTTGGCACCCCAGTCCCAGAAGCCGTAGTTGTCCATCAGCAGCATGTCGTCGTCCGGCCACATCGCACACAACATGGGGTTGAAGAGAAGAATGACGCCTTCGGGCAACTTGTCGAACAGATACTGCCCTCGAAGCTGCTTCAGATGATTCGAATCAGCGCGTTGGAGGTTGCGAAACAAGTGACGGCAGACCCCGTAGTGCAGGTCTGCGTACTGGCGACGAAATTCGGTGGCGCGTTCCTGGGTTGTCAGCAAGCCGCGCGAGCCTGCCTGTTGCTGCTGTGCTATCGCCTCGTTGAGTTGGCTCGCGTATTCGCCGAGGCGAAACCTGACCTCCATGATGATGACTTTCGGGACCGCAAACTGCGACACGTTGAACTGATCAGGTGTCAGGTCAACCTCGATCCGGTGCAGGGCCGCGGTCATCATTTCCGTGTAACGAGTGCGCAACTGTGTCATGCCGTCGGCGGTCTGGTTGTCCAACCGTCTGCCAGCGATCGCCTTTTTTACCTGATCCTCGGTCACTTCTTTCATCTGAAAGATGAAGTCGTCGCTCAGTTGAACATCAACGTGGAAGTTATCGTTGCCTTTGTTCAATCCGGAGCAGTCAAGTCGGATAGATCGCGGGACGCGAACGCCCTTGATCAGATCCGCAACGGATTCGATTTTCATTGCCCTTACCTCATCTCGTCCCTGCGCCACCCACAGTGCGCGGGATGGCTGTCAAGGCCTGTGCTTCAGCCAGCCGTCGCTGACGTCCGCGTTCAGGCCCCCTGCCACTCGCATCTGCCGAAAAGGTACCTCTTCAGCCGATTGCATGAAATCTGCCGTGCCACTGCTTCTTCGTTTGCCTCCCTGCCTCTGCTTCCTCACGGCGCACCCATTTTCACCACCTGGCGTTTCGGACCCCAGGTTCCCGGGGTCGCTTCAAACACCCCGGCCAGCGATTCTCCGCAGGTGGTGCAACCACCGTCGACATTGAGCGACCAGCCGCCGAGCGTATACCAATCCCGTGTTATGACTCGCTCTCCACAACCCGCACAGTAAGTCGAGTCGCTCGCTACATTGTGCATATTCCCAGTGTAGACGTGGCGGATGCCATGCGCGCGAGCGATGTCGCGCGCCTGAAGCAGCGTCGTGGGTGGCGTCGGCGACTTGTCGAGCATGCGATAGTCGGGGTGGAATGCAGAAAAATGAATGGGAACGTCGGCGCCCAGATTGTCGATCACCCAGCGGCTCAGCGCTTCGATCTCGCTCGGGCTGTCGTTCTCCCCCGGGATCAAAAGGGTCGTCAGTTCCAGCCACACATCGGTCTCGTGATGCAGATAAAGCAACGTGTCCAGCACGTTGGCCAGATGACCGCCGCAGATCCGATGATAAAACTGTTCGGTGAATGCCTTGAGGTCGACATTCGCGGCATCCATGGCACCAAAGAGGCGTCGTCGCGGTTCGTCACACACATATCCTGCGGTGACGGCGATGGACTTGACGCCCACTTCACGAGACGCTTCGGCAACATCAATTGCGTACTCAAGGAAGATGACAGGATCGTTGTAGGTATACGCGATGCTGCGGCAACCACTTTCGCTCGCTGCCCGCGCAAGTTGCGCGGGACTTGCGGCGTCCGCCAGAGTGTCCATCTCTCGTGACTTGCTCATGTCCCAGTTCTGGCAGAACTTACATGCGAGATTGCAGCCCGCTGTTCCGAATGACAGGACCGGTGTGCCGGGGAGAAAGTGATAGAGCGGTTTCTTCTCAACTGGATCGATGCAAAAACCGCTTGAGCGGCCGTAAGTCGTCAGGACGATCTCGTGGTCCTGACGGGCGCGGACGAAACATAGTCCGCTCTGACCTTCACGAAGTTTGCAGGCACGCGGACACACATCACACTGCAGCCGACCGTCGGGCAGGGCGTGCCAAAACTCTGTCTGAGCGGTCGTATTGGGCGGTTTCGCCGACCCGGCACCGAATTGCCAGGTTAAAAAAGAGGAAGACATTGACCAGGTCCCAGGTTGCCCGCAAGGATGTCGCATTATCGCATAACGCCCAGTGGACCCTTGGCCACAACCGACGGCCGGGCGCCCTGCCGATGTTCGGTTCCCTACAGTGGTGTTGTTGCCGGGCTTTTCCGTCGTGCTTGCGCCCAACGAGCGGCATCTGCCCTTCCGGCTGTCCTCCACAGGGTTGGAGAAAGGCCATGGATCCTGCTGGTGTGCAGGGCCCAAGAGCGCATTGGAACCCGGGTGCCAAAGTCGCACGGAATTCGATACCGCATTCGGCAGGCATTCGGTACGGAATGCGCGACAGGATAGGCCGGTCATGATGCGGCCTGTCATGGAACTAAAACAATGCGCCGCAGTGTTCCCTGTGCGACAGCGCGGTGATCCGGCACTATGCGATGCTGATAGAATCCGGACCGACCTGCAGCCATGTGCCAACCGGAGGATTGCCCCTTGAACGCCGTGAGGAAGCCCGCCATCGCCGGATCTTTCTATCCTGGTGAGGCGAATGTTCTCGCCCGGGAGGTAGACGAGCTGCTGGCGACGGCGGCGACCGACGCACCTGCGCCAAAAGCCTGCATCGTGCCGCACGCAGGGCATGTCTACTCGGGGCAGCTCGCTGCAATGGTCTATGCACGGTTGCGCAACGCGACGACCCCGATCACGCGGGTCGTGTTGCTGGGCCCTTCCCATCAAATCGCGTTTCGCGGGATTGCGACAAGCAACGCCCCTGCCTTCCAAACGCCACTCGGCGAGGTCCCGGTCGACCATGCGGCGATCAAGGAGATTGAGCGACTCGAAGGCGTGGGGGCACGCGAGGCCGCACACGCGACGGAGCACAGTGTCGAAGTCCACCTACCGTTTCTACAACGCTGCCTGAAGAATTTTCAACTGGTGCCGCTCGTGGTCGGCGACGCAACGCCGGGCCAGGTCGCGGATGTGCTTGAGGTTTTATGGGGTGGGCCTGAGACCCTCGTCGTGGTGAGCTCCGATCTCAGTCACTTCCATGACTACGACACGGCCCGCACACAGGACGCGCGCACCTCGCAGCGAATCACCGGGCTTGCGACCGATATTAGCGGAGAGGAAGCCTGCGGCTGCCGCCCGATCAACGGACTGACGACATTCGCGCGGCGCAGAGGGATCGGTTTGTCGGAGGTTGATACCTGCAACTCTGGCGACACAGCGGGCGACCGCGTCCGCGTCGTCGGCTATGGGGCCTATGTGATGACAGATGACCAGGCAGGAAGCCTCGGCACTGCCGAGAAGCAGCAACTCTTGTATGTTGCGCGTGGCGCAATACACCACAAGCTCACGTCGAGGGACGACTACAACATCAACCTCGATCATTTCCCGGACGTGTTCAAGGTAGATGGCGCGGCCTTTGTTACCCTCAACCTGGGCGGGACATTGCGCGGCTGCATTGGATCCCTGTCTGCGCACCGAGCCCTCGCTGCTGATGTGGCCCACAACGCCCAGGCGGCCGCGTTCAATGATTCGCGATTCAAGCCGCTAACCCTCGCCGAGCTTCGATCGGTTGAGATTCACGTGTCAGTCCTCAGTCCGCCTGCCCCGATTAGCGTTGACAGCCACAGTGCGCTGCTGCGCGAGCTCCGACCGGGCATTGACGGGCTCATCTTCGAAGAGCGCGGTATGCGTGCGACGTATTTACCGTCCGTGTGGGAACAGCTCCCAGACGCCGACACGTTTGTCTCGCAACTCCGCCAGAAGGCCGGATTGCCCGCAAGCGGTTGGGACGAATCGACCCGGGTCTACAGGTACACGACGGACGAATTTGCGTGAACCTGGCGAGCGCAGCGTCGCCCCCGGAACAGATCCCGTGTGGCGAACGCATCCTTGTGAAGCTTGCACCCGAACATACCGGCGAGTTGTATACGGCGGCCCTTGAATCGATTGAGCATGTCCACCCCTTCCTTGCGTGGTGCCACCCCGGCTATCAGCGCGCGGAGAGCATTGGGTTTCTGGAAACGGTCGATCTGGACTGGCAGGCAGGGAGCAGTTTCACGTTTGGCATCTTCGATGGCCCCCGACTTGTCGGGGGCTGTGGCATTAGCCGCATCGATGATCATCCGGTCGGGAATCTGGGCTATTGGGTCCGGCACGGGGCGTTAGGACGAGGCATTGCCACGTCGGCAACGAGTGCGCTGGCGGCATGGGGCTTCAAACATCTCAAACTGCATCGAATCGAGATCATCATGGCGACCCATAACCACGCGAGCAGCGGTGTCGCGCGGGGGGTTGGTGCGACTTATGAGGGTGAACTGCGTAATCGGTTGTACCTCCATGGTGCGGCCTGCAACGCCTGGTGCTATTCATTGACGCCCGCCGATCTCAGTACCGGATGAGGGTGAGGGTGAGTTCGCGATCCGTCGGCGGGAGTCCCTCAGACCTCGCCCCGCATGACCCTCGAGGTATCTGAAGACTAACGTGTAACGCGCGCCGGGCACGGCGCAGGATCACGGTCTGTCATCCCTCAAATGCTGTAGTGTTCACGTCATTTGAAGGTCTCTCATATGATGGAGCTATCGAGACGATAACGGGGGACCAGACGATGTACGATCTGACCGGGCGCTTTGACGCTCAACACGCGGCCTCGAGGCAATCGTGTCACGTGGATGCGGCAACGCGCATCGACCGCATCGAGCGCGCCGTCAACTTGCTGCAAGCCCACGGCGACGCGCTTTGTGATGCGATGAGCGCAGACTTTGGCCAGCGCTCGCTCGACCAATCACGTATGACCGACATCCGCGGCGCGATAGGCCCCCTGAAGCACGCAGCGAAGCACTTGCGCCGTTGGATGCGTCCCGCCCGACGCAGCACCGGCTTTCCCATGAATCTGCTGGGCGGTCGTGCCCGCATCGAATATCAGCCATTGGGCGTCGTCGGGTGCATCAGTCCATGGAACTTTCCGGTGCAGCTTGCCTTCGGACCCCTGGGTGGCATCTTCGCGGCGGGCAACCGTTGCATGGTAAAGCCCTCGGAATTCACGCCGGCAACGTCTGCGCTGATGGCCGAGGCGGTTGCGAACGCTTTCGATGCCGACGAACTCACGATTATTGAGGGGGATGCAGAGATCGGCGCAGCCTTCAGTGCGCTGCCGTTTGATCATCTGATGTTCACGGGCGCGACGTCGATCGCAACGCACATTCTGCGGGCAGCGGCGACTAATCTCGTACCCGTTACCCTTGAACTCGGTGGCAAGTCCCCAGCGATAGTCGGGACCAATGCCGACATCACGGCGGCGGCCGACAGCATCATGGCCGGCAAGACGATGAACGCAGGACAGATCTGCCTCGCCCCAGACTATGCACTCGTACCCGAGGCCGCCGTTGCAGAATTCGTCTCAGCCGCGAAGGCCGCCGTTGGCACCCTATATCCAACGATCAAAGACAAC
>CAVOBC010000293.1:0-6251 GCA_963693635.1 Gammaproteobacteria bacterium
ACCCCGATCACTACGCGGCTTGTCGAGGCAGGTAAGCACGCGCACGTGCCCGATGTGGTCCAAGCGCGACGAGCACGTTGTTGTGACTTTCCTGGTGTACGAGATGGGGCTCGCAGACCGCGCGTCATCACAGGAATTGACCGCCCTTTCATGGAACTAAAACAAGGTGCCGCGGTGTACCCTGCGCGACAGCGCTGTGATCCCGCACCGTGAGATGCTGTTAAGGAAGTTCCACGAAACCGTCCTGCAAAACCGGCGCAGAACGTCGCGGCGCCGAGCCCGGAACAGCATCAACCAGAACCGATTCTTCAAACTTTTTTTCGCGCGAAATTTCTCTCACCAGCGACGTCGAGATCGAGTTCTGAGCCTGTCTTCAGTGGCCGCCATTGCTCCAGACGAGGATTAGCGATGAACTGATTGTGGTCTCGCCGAGGCGGACGGCTGCAACTGCGCCACGGCGATCAAGCAGAGGCTGGAAATAACCCGCAGTGACCGGCATGCTCGGACACGGGCGCGGTCTTTGAAAGAGCCGGGCCGCCAACACGCCAATCGGAAGCGCGCCTGCGAGGCCCGAATAGCATACAGATCATTGCCCTCGATGGCGGCGGTGGCAGAATTGCTCGGCCGTGCTTCGGGCGAGATCTCCTTGCTGCGGCTCGCCGAAACTATCAAGGTTCCCGACTCACAACGGGACCGTCAGCAATCGGAGGCAGTCACGGTGGGACCACTGCGAACAACGCTCACATCGATCCTGACATTGACTCTCCTCACTCTGTCTTTGGCAGCGCCCGGCCGCGCGCAAGCTGCCAAATACCGCAGCGGATTTAACGTCACCGAGTCGGCGGTCGACGTCCGCGACATCAAGCGCATCGGCAGCACTAACTCAATACGCGCCATCGTCGCGCCGCACTTCTCGACGGCCGCCGACACTGGCCTGCCCGCTGACGAGCGTGTCGTCGGCGTGGTGATCGGCAACGCCGCGCGTGCGTACCCGGTGCGCATGCTGGGAGCCCACCTTGCCGTCAACGATCAGATCGGGGGCCAGAGATTCACCGTTACCTACAGCGCCAGCGCGCTGACCTTCGCCACGAATCTGGAAACGGGATATCTTGAATTTGGTATCGCGGCCTGATTTACAATCACAACACGGTCATCTACGACGCACAGACCCGCTCCCTGTGGTCGCAGCTTCGGGGTGAGGCGATCACCGGAATACTCCTGGGCACCCGACTCCCCCGATTGCCGGCCTACGACACAACGCTCTCGGACTGGCTCGCGCGGCACCCCACAAGCCATATCCTTGCGCGGCAAAAGGGCACGCGCACGACTTACCCACGCGATTTTTTCAAACAGTACAAGGCGACCGAACGACTCGCGCACAAAGTGAATCACGAGGCCCCAGCCACGTACCCACTCAAGTCGCGCGTGCTCGGCATCCTTCTTGATGATCATGCCGTCGCTTATCCGTTCGTAGAACTCCAATCATTCAACGCAAGCATTTTTGATCAGCAGGTTGCTGGGCATCGGTTCCGGGTTCACTGGGACCCCCGCGCAAGGCGCGCTCACGTCACCGACCTGATCGGAAGGCCGATTGTCTCCACCGCTGTCTACTGGTTTGCCTGGTATGCGTTCCATCCAACGACCGGGGTCTTTTTGGATGGCGAAATGACCAACCCCGAACGCCCGCCCGCGACCGCTTTCGACGATGCCCGGACTGTCCCTGACACCTAATTTAACCTGACACCTGACACCTGACACCTGACCGGAGCCAGCCGTCGCGCAGGTCACTCGATCCGATTTCAGAGGGCAACCACTCCGGCCTCGCTCCCCAGGCTATGAACTGTCCGTGCCTGGCGACGGGCCCCTTGACACGAAACCGAGGCATTTCAAAAACTTGCGTGCACCGAGCCAACCCACCGGGGAGATTGGCCTAGCTGTCTGGACCCTCAAGTTCGAAAACCTGTACAAAGCGGAAGTCCGAGTAGTCAACCGGTTCGCCGTTGACGACTGCGGGCCGAAAACGTGCTTTTCGCAGAACGTCCGACATCACGCGCGTCACCGCTCGGGGTGCGTTGTTGCCAGGGTACCGGGGGCGCACTCCTCGTCCACTCGCCTTCACGTGGACATTGATCGTCACTCGAACGCCCCCCGGCCGTTCGAAGTTGCGCCGCGGCACCACCGAGAACAACTGCTTGGCCGGCAAGCGAAACGGGTCGCCAATCAAGTCGATCAACGGGGTGCGAAAACGCGCGGCATCATGACGGCGGGTAATCTTGGACCGATTGTCATCAGGATTAGCCGGGACCAGAAAATACTGGGGCGAGCGGATGCCGAAGTCCTCGTGCTTCTCGGGCAGCGCTTCCTGGTCGTCTGGACCCAGCGTGCCCGCCCGATTTCCCGCCACATTATACGTCGAGGATCCGCCGGAACCGGGCACCCGAATGATCGTCTTGGTTTTGACGCCTATCACCGCTGGCCGCCACAGGCTTGCGCCCATCGATATAACCTGCGGTTCGTCAAGTTTCTTGCGCTCCGCGAATGTCAGGTAAGTCCAAGCCTCGCCGTATGCACTGGCGGCCTCATCGAACATCCCCTGCACAATGTACGCGTCCCCGAGATGCACGAGCATGCGGCCCGTGTCAGCATCCGAAGCGCCACTCTTGCGAAGCCGCGCGAGCGCCGAATCCAGAACCTTGTGGGCACAACACGTGCGATGGGTCTGTAGCAGTTGTGCCAGCAATATCGATTGGCGGACCAGCCGGGGTTGATCGATCTCGCCGACCGTGCCGTTCAGCGCAATAGAGCGCCGCAAGAACTCACGCGCGTCGTCCCGCTGACCGGTACGCTGGTACCAGGCAGCGAGCCGCTCAACGAGCGCCAGATAGCCAGGCTCGTCCATGCCGTTACTCTCTGCGAGCAGGCGGACGAGGCCCATCCGCTGGTTTGCTGCGAGGACACCGCCTGCTGCCATCTCGACCTCGACCAGGGCCTCCACCAGCTCAAGCTGGTCCATTGCGCGAACGCCATGATGACGGTGGACGATAGTCTGCGCCCGCTGCAGGTTCGAGCGCGCCTCATCCAACTCGCCGAGTCGCAGACGGGTCAGCCCCATCTCCTGAAGCGGCGGCACCAGCGTCTCGTCAAACTGCCCCTCGGCTGCTTCAATCGCTTTAACCTCGTTGTGAAGGCGAAGCAGGCTGTCTTCATCCTCCGCTTGTCGTACAGATGCTGACTGCGTCTCGATTGGCAAAAATACGACGACAAACATTATTGACAGCCACGGGAGCCGCAACGAACGGAGTCCAGACGGCCCCACGCACCTCATGATGGGAAACGCTCGCGATGCGCGACCGCGTCCAGACGCTGATGTTTCATCGCTGGAGGCCGACGCGGATCACATGCACGCGCGCCTCGTCGGTATGACGCAGGCCGCGCAATGCGCGTATTTGTGCTGGCAACGTTGCTCATGACGAATCCCCGCGCCGTTCGACTTCGATGATGGAATGAGTCCCATCTGAAGCCTGATCAAAACGCGCAACACGCCAGCAAACAAGCGAAAGTTATCGAAATCACATTCAGGCACCCGACGTCACCGAATTTTAAAGAAGCATCCCAGGCGTGCACCACGGGACGGGCGTTCGCTGTCGAACATTCAACGTTGTACTGATTAATCACGGGTGACTAGTTTTGGGGGGCGCAGGTGTAGCCGGTGTCAGGTCAACGCGTGCCACTACGCTGCGCCCGCGCGCGACATGCAATGAACCCGGTTAAGCAAAGCCGCGCGTCTGGCTCGCACCAGACGCTGTGGTTTCCCAAGAAGCTGCGGGCATGGGACGTTTTTGGAAGACGGACACCTAGCGTGTACTGGAAGGCAGGCGCGCTGGCAAGGGAGCGAGCCTGACCTTGGTCGCTCAAGGAGTCATCGCTCGCCTCCTCTTTGGCCCAGCGATAGTCGGCTCCCCGAGCGGGAAATCGGCGAAGCACCGGGTGCGCTCATTCAGTTGCTGGTAGCCGACCCTCGATCACGAAAAACGATGGCGTCCGGGTGGGCATTATTCCTCAACGGCCTCGTCGATTGTAGCCATATTCATGCCCGCCATCCCTTCTCGTATTCCGAAAAGGCACCGGTTAGGTGGGTGTTACCGCAGGTATCGGTGATGCGGCGGGGCATCAAAGGCCTCTTTTGGGGGGAGGGGGTCATCACTGAGTACATCTGATGGCTCAGGAAGACGTTGGATGATGCACGGCCGATCTGCGGGCGAGACACGGGCGATTTGTAAAAAGCCGAGAGTTGGGCGACCATCTGTCGCGAAATTTTCGGTTGTTCCGCCGCGACCGATGTTCGAACGAGCGGAGCTTTTTGCAGGATCTCTTTTTCAGAGTCACTGCAGGTCTAAGGAGAAAAATCAAATGCCTCATGAACTCATTATTTCGGGCGGAACCGTCATTGACGGGACCGGCACGCAGGGCAAGCAAGCGGACGTCGCGGTCGACAATGGTCGCATCACGCGGGTTGGCAATCTCGCTGGGGAAACCGCGGGCGAGACGATCGATGCCACAGGCAAGCTGGTCACCCCGGGGTTTGTCGATCTGCACACGCACCTCGACGCGCAGATTGGCTGGGACCCGGAGATGAAACCCAGTTCCTATCATGGCGTGACGACCGCACTGATCGGCAATTGTGGTGTCACCTTCGCCCCGGTTGGGGAAGGCAAGGCGCGATACCTGGCCGAGCTGATGGAAGCGGTCGAGGACATCGCGGCAGACGCGATCATGGATGGCCTGCCGTGGAACTGGAACAGTTTTGGTGAGTATCTGGACACGGTGCAGTCACTTGACCCCACGCTCAACGTCGTCGGGCTCGCAGGGCATTCTGCTATCCGCTTCGAGGCGATGGGCGACAAGGCTTGCGACAAAGATGTGCAGGCGGACGACAAGGAGCTTGCGCGGATTGTTGAACTGGTGAAGGAATCGGTGGCAGAAGGCGCAGTCGGGTTCTCAACATCTCGGTTCCTCGGGCACAAAGTTCCTGACGGGCGACTCACGCCCGGCACCTGGGCCGACCCGCGGGAGACCACTGCAATTCAGCAGGCGGTTGTGGACGCAGGTGGACGTGGCGGACTGTTCCAGGTTGCGCCGGATATGGCGACGCGTGGGAAGATCGAGCGCGAAATGTTCGAACGTGGCGCAGAGCTTGGTTGTCAGGTTCTGTTCTCCGAGGAAGTTGGCAACCAGGAGGGGCTCGATAGTTGGACCGAGTATCTGCAGCGCAACAATGAAGCTGGCAACTGCATAACCTCGGTCTGCCACACGCGCCCCAGTGGCTCGTTCTTTGGCCTGGCGCAGCAAGCGTATCTCGCAACCCCGGCGTGGCGAGAGATGATGAAACTGCCGACCACGGCCGATCGAGTTGCCGCGCTGCGCGCTGATCGCAACAAGTTGATCAACGAGGCCAAAGAAGCCGGCGGCTTCGGACAGGTCGCGCGGATTCTGCACCCGCTTGGGACCGACGCGCATCCGGACTTCGATCTAGACCGCAAGCGCAGCTTGCAGCAGTTGGCAGATGACTCCGGCAAAGACCCGGTTGAGGTCTACGTCGACCGATTGTTGGCATCGGAAGGGCTGGAACTGTGGAACCTGTGGACCCACGGCGGCAACCTGGAATTCCAGTGGCAATACATGCAGTTGCCCAATGTCATCCCAATGCTGGGTGATGCTGGCGCCCATGTCGGCCTGTTCACGGATGCGGATTCACCAACCTTCCTGCTGGGCAAGCTCACACGTGATCGGGGAATCCATACGCTCGAGGAAGCAATCCACAAGATCACGCAACAGTCTGCGGATGTTATTGGGATCAAGGAGCGCGGTTCAGTCAAAGAAGGCTGGCACGCGGACCTCAATGTCATCGATTACGCGGAACTGGATTCCTGCCATCCCGAGTACGTACGGGACTTCCCCCACAATGGCGGCCGATTCGTCGTCAAGAGCAAGGGCTACGATGCTACCATCGTCGGCGGTCAGATCGTAATCCAAAATGGCATCTACACCGGCAACCGCCCGGGACAGGTGATACGCGACTTCATCCGAGCGTAGCGCCATTTTCAGCCTCTGGCTTTTTTCGGCGACCCCGGATCCGTAATTCACCTTGACTTCCTTTTGCTGCGATAGGCTTCCTTTTGTGGGGTTTCCTTCCGTGGGGCTTCCTTTTGTGACGACACACACCGAATCCGTCCTACAGTTGGCAGCGGGTT
>CAVOBC010000294.1:0-6227 GCA_963693635.1 Gammaproteobacteria bacterium
GGCCCGCACGATCCGGTCGCTATGATCCGTAATCCGGGACAGCGCGCGCGTTTCGACGATCTGCACGTTGAAACGGTGCTCGCAGACCTTGAATATCCAATCGACCACGCATTGATGGGCTGCGAAAGCGTCATCTTTGCCGCTGGTTCCGGTGGCAAAACCGGCAAGGACAAGACCGTTCTGATTGACCACATCGGCGCCATTCGCTCGATGGTCGCCGCACAGATGGCCGGTGTCTCGCGCTATATCATGCTGAGCTCAATCGGCAACAATGTGGCGAGCACGTCGCCGATTGCGCACTATCATCGCGCCAAGGCGTACGCGGACATCCACCTGCGCGAAACTGATCTTGACTGGACGATTGTGTGCCCGGGCGGCCTCACCGATGAAGACGCAACCGGTTACGTCACCGTCAGCTCAGACCTGATGGGCCGCGGCACCACGTCACGTGAGAATCTGGCGGACGCGCTCGCGCGGTGTCTCGATCTCCCCGGAACGATCCGCAAGAGCTTCAGCCTGCTGGATGGGGACACGGCTATCGAGTCGGCCCTCTCCGGGCTCTAGACCAAGACCAGGACGTAGACCAGGACCTAGACAGGGCCAGAAACAGGCTGCAGAACGTTACTTGGAACTCATTTAGCATACTTGCCGGAAAGCTGTGGTGCCGGGCCTTCGGCACCCGATGCACGTCGGTCCGCACGGGTCTCCCGCGACCAGATCCGCTTGAGAGGATCGCTGACAGTGAACGTCAACCGCCCGAGACCCTCGCTCTCCTGCTCCACCACATCGCCGTCCTGCAGGGGATGCAGTCCGCCATGGTTGGTGCCAAGCGCAAGCACGTCACCTGGCTCCAGCGTTGTGTTGGCACTGACAAACGCGAGCGACGCGGCGATGTCGTGCGCCATGTCATCCGTATTGTAATGATGTGTCGCCCGCCCGTTGTTCCACTGCGTCACCTGCAGATTCATGGGGTTGGCTATCTCGTCCGCCGTCGTGATCCACGGTCCGAGCGGCGCAAAATCGTCCTGGCCCTTCATGAAGTACGGCAGGCCCATGCCGCCGGACAGCCCCCGTGCCGAGCCGTCGACAAAGTTCAGATAACCGAAGATGTGGTCATACGCGTCTGCGGGGTCGATATTCTTTGCACGCTTGCCCACGACGAGCGCAACCTCGGCTTCACCTTCAAAGATCGACGCCGGTGTATCCGGCAAGTGCATGACGTCGTCGTGCCCGATGACGGCATGCGAGTTCTTGAAGAACGCCTGGGCTGCCGGCTTTTCCTTCAAGGTCCCGTCTTCCATGTAGTTCACCGCCATGCAAACAATCGAAATGGGCTTCGGCAGGGGCGCGCGCAGGGTCACGGCGTCGAGGGGCCGGGCAGAACCGCTCGCAACCGCCGCCTCGAACCGCGGACGATAATCCTGCCACTCCGAGATGACCTGATTGATCAGTTGCTGAGGCGGGAACGCCGCCATCGCCACGGTCTCTGACGCAAGGCTGACCGCCCCGTCATTGGTAATCACCGCCAGCTCAAAGTCGTCAATAAACGTCAATCTCACGTGTGTGCTCCTTCAAAGAACCGTTAGATTAGATGCAAGGCAATTTGCTTCAGTCCTGGCCCAGCAGCGGCGTCCCCGGCACCCGAACTGGTACCGAAAATACCGCCGTGGATGCCGTCATGAAGAGCGTCATCATGTCGTCACCACCCCAGGTGAAGTTAGCGCAGAACCCGGGCGTCTGAATGACGCCCAGAAGCCCGCCGTTGATGCCATCGTAGACGTGCACGCCACCCGGCCCGCCCGCATACAGGTTGCCAACCGCATCAATCTTGAGTCCGTCCGGTGCCGGCGACTGGGCGAATACGTCACCACCCGTCAGGCCGTCTCCGGCCAGCGTGTACCGTCGAATCTCCTGATTTTGCGTGTCGGCGACAAAGAGCTGACTCGGATCGAGCCCGAGACACAGCCCATTGGGTGTCAAGAGATCGCCCGTTAGCAGTGTCAACGTCAGGTCAGTGGGAGACAGGTGATACACACCCTGAAATGACAACTCCTGCTCGCGCTCAACACCGTGAACCCCGCGGCGACCATACGCCGGGTCTGTGAAATAGATGTCACCATCGGCCGATACAATAATGTCGTTGGGACTGTTAAGTTCCTTGCCCTCATAGTGACTTGCAAGCACCGAGAGCGTCCCACTGTCGTCACGCGTCACCCGGCTGGCCGCATGCTCGCACGACAGGATGCGGCCTTCATGGTCATAGGTATTGCCGTTCGCCATCTGCGACGGTTCGCGGTAAACGGTGAGACCGTTGCCAGCGTCCCAGCGGTAGAGTTTGTTCGCGGGAATGTCGCTAAATGTCAGATGCTGGCCACCGGGATGCCAGATTGGGCCTTCCGTGAACTGCAGATCCGAGGCGACCGTGTCGCACGTTGCATTCTCATCGACGATCGCGTGCATCGCTTCGTCCCTGACATCAATACTCATGATTTAGTCCCACTTGTTGTTCTTGGTTGCTGCGCTTTCACCGGGCCACAAATTTCAGGGCAACGCGGCTGCCGCGAGTATCAACTTCTCTGCTCCACGAAACAATCGGCACGCCTCGCGCGCTGCGTTCTGGCTCGTCGCCCTGGTGTAAACCCAAGTAGAAATGTCCGCATCTCTGCCAGATAGAAATGTCCGCATTGGTGGCTCCTTGGCGTGAGCGTGCCTTCCTTGACAGCCGTTTTCTCTTCTCAGGATGCGGTTTGATGGTTTGTGGCGTTTTGGCTGTCACTCTCTTCACAGCTTTATCGCTTTATCAACGCGCACATTGATGATTTTCTCATCCTCAGAAGGCGGCGTCCCTCGCCAAGGGCGAAGACCTGGTGCTCGATCAGTTCGCCCGCGACCAGAATGCTGATTCGGCCATCGTAGCGTTGAAGCGGAGAAGGTAGTTGCTTCGATGTTATCGATCCCCAGCAGTCGCATCCCCCGACCAGGCGAGATCAAGACACCTGCATTGCAGATCCAACTACGCTCCCCGACCACGCTTCACGGCTTCGGCTCACGCCACAGGCCCGGCTAACGTGGATTGCCGTAGATGTCGAACTCATCATACTTCACCCATGACTCGTAGCCCGGGTCGCGATCAAAGCTCTGCGGTGTCGCCCAGGCGGGCTTAAGCCCTTCAATGAAATCCAATGGCAGTTCACCCGACGAACGCTTTGACAGTTCGTCATGCAACACCGCGAAGACGCGCCCAAGGTCGGGCGACATTTGTTTCGTAGCAGTTTGCCCAACCGGAAACTCGCCTGTCTCTTTATCGCGCGCGAAAGCGGCTTTCTTGTAGACGGCCTCTTCCTCTTTCTCCGCGTCGGTCAGTGCCGTGTTGACATGACGGCCGACAGGCACGACGGGCGTGTAGGCGCCCTTGGTCTGCATATCTGCCGGCTGATACTGTTCTGGTAGCGGACCAGCGCCGACAGTGATCTCGCCGTGGTTGACGTTGACCCAGAAGCCGCCGTGGGAACCATCCGGAAACGCGTACGCCGGCGTGTCGGTAAACTCCTCCGAGAAGGTGAACTCATCGTCCTTGATACCGTCGGCATACTTCTCGGAGGTTGCCCGCGCCGACAGGACCGCCCGGGCACTGCTCACCCACTCGGGCGTCATAAAAACAAAACGCGGCAGCGTCCGTACCGCGAGCGTGTCGTGCAATGTCCGCAGGATCGCTGCAAGCGCTTTGTTCTCGGGCAGCCCACCGCTCATTTTCCATCGGGAGAGTTTGGACAGCCGCGCCCGCGCCGCAAACACTATTTTGGGATCGCGGCCGTGATATTGGATCCGCGTCAGATTGGACAAGATCGAATGGTCACCCTCGACCTTGAAGTCGCATTCGCCTTCATTCAGTTCGCCGCTGCCAGCGGTGACCGACGCGCCCTCGATCGTGGCGTGCCAGGCCACTTTAGCTCCGGCGTGCAGATAGCGAGGCGGATTGTGGGCAACCTCACAGAGCGTGAACCTGACCCCCGCAAGACCATCCGCGTGCCGTGCAGCCGCCGCAACCAACGTCTCCCTCGCAAGGTCAATCCATTCGTCGGAACCGAAAGACAAGTCCCCTATTCCATCGGCCATCGCAGCCAGAACCACAGACGGTGAGCCATTCGCCATTACCATGAGCCTCTTTCCTCCACGATCAGATTTTTTTTGTCACTTGATTGCTTTGTTGTTCATTTTTGTTGATTGCTCTTATTGACAGTCGTTTGTTGACAGTCGTCAACAAACCCTAACGCCAAGTTTCGCCGGATCATGACGGTCGCAGCCATCCTATCAGCATCTCACGGTGCCGGAGTACCGCGCTGCCGCGCAGGGTACTCCCGGTATATTGCTTCAGTTCCATGAGAGGTTGAGCCACGAAGAACAACAAAACCAGACGTGCGACGCACACCTTGACGAGTATTCCCAACAGATCTGCTACAGTCGATGCTCGGCCTGTTCGCCTCTGGAACCTATAGATGGTCAAAGTCCCCCGGACTGATCGATAGATTTGGCTCATGCCCGCGCGTGTTTCAGCGGCGTGCTCCAATACGCAGCCGACCTAGCCAATCCGCAAGAGAACTTTCGAAACGCGCCTTCCAAATGCTTCCCAACCTTTGAGCCGGGCTCCAATGCAGGATGACAACGGCATCCAGGACTTGCGCACGCTCGCGACGATCCTCGCGCTCTATGTCTGCGCCTGGACCGTTTCCCACTTCATTTCAGACGCGAACCTCGATCCGTACGGCGATATGCTGGAGAACGTGGCCTGGGGCCAGCGCTTCGAATGGGGCAACGCCAAGCACCCGCCCCTGGTTGGCTGGGTTGTCGGCGCCTGGTTCAGCACGATGCCCCGCGGCGACACGGCGTACCACCTGCTCTCATACGGCACAGCGGCGGTCGGTTTGCTCGGCATCCATCGCCTCGGGTTAGTGCTGGGGCTGGGCCCGCGCGCCTTGCCCGCGACCCTGCTGATGACTCTCGCCCTACCCTATTCCACGCTCGCCGTGAAGTTCAACGCCAACAGCATCCTGCTTGCCATCTGGCCATGGATTGGTGTGGCGTGGTGCCGGTGCATCACACGCAAATCCAGCATCTGGGCGCTAGGACTCGGCGTGATCGCGGCGCTCGGTATGCTCGGCAAGTACTACACAGCAACCCTGTTGATGACCCTCGTCGCCGCGACCCTTGCCACGCCAGCGGGGCGTCTATGGCTCCGAACGCCCGGCCCCTGGCTTGCTGCAAGCGCTTTCCTGGTGAGCATCGCGCCCCATCTCAATTGGCTTCAAAACAACGACTATGGCCCCATTCGCTATGGTGCCGACCAGGGCGCAGGCACGATCAACCTGCCGCAACTCGCGTCATTCGCCGCGGCGCCGTTCATTTACTGGTTGCTGCCATGGGTCATCTACGCAGCCCTGACGGCCGAAGGCAGCGGACGCGCCAGACTCGGCTCCTGGTTCCACCAACTGTTTCACGCCTGGCGCCCAACCGGGACGGACGACGCGTTGTTCTACCTTGCCGTGGGCCCCTGGCTCGTGAGCCTTGTCTTCGGTGCAACTGGCGTCGTCGCCCTCTCGTCCCCGTGGGCCATCCCGATCGGCTTCGCCTTCCCGCTGCTGTGGGCTCGAAATCTTGGTCCGACGCGTTCGCTTGCAGACGTCGCCAGACGCATCACGCTCGGCTGGCTGGCGGTCATCCTGGTGCTGAGCCCCGTCTACGGGTGGCTGCAGGCAACCGATGGTGATGAGAACCACTATCGACCGCGGCGCGCTGCTGCGGACGCTGCACTCAATGAATGGCGCAGTCGCTACCCAGACGAAGTGCTGACCTGGGTCGCGGGCATCGGCCCGGAGGCCACCAGCATCCACTTCTATGGCGACCCCGATGTTCGCCCACTCCTCGCACCGCCAGACCCGGCGAGCATAGACGGTGCCGGCATGCTCTTCTGCGCTCTCGGCCCTGTTGACCGGCCCCACCACACGGATTGCCCAGCTCGCATGGAGACCTGGCTCATCGCATCCAGGCGCGCTGCGACACCCATCAGGATCACCGTTGCAAGCGAAGGCTGGCGATTCCTGCAGACACGACCGTTTGCCTATCTGTTGTACCCCGCCTTGCCTTGATGAGACGCAGGCGTCGACCAATAAATGCTCCCGATTGAGCCCCGCGAGCCGACAGCGATATGCTGCCGTCTACGCAATAGCCCC
>CAVOBC010000295.1:0-6175 GCA_963693635.1 Gammaproteobacteria bacterium
ACTCAAGACCGGACGAGACGTTGCCATTGCGACGCTGCTCGGTGCAGAAGAGTTTGGCTTTGCGACCGCGCCGCTCATTACGCTCGGCTGCATCATGATGCGCAAGTGTCACCTCAACACCTGTCCGGTCGGAATCGCAACCCAGGACAAGGAACTGCGCAAGCGTTTCGCCGGCAAGCCCGAACACGTGGTGAACTACCTCTTCATGGTCGCCGAAGAGATGCGCCTCATCATGGCGCGCCTCGGCTTCCGCAAGGTGACCGACATGATCGGCCACGTAGAGGTGCTGGAAACGCGCCGCGCCATCGAACATTGGAAGATGCGCGGACTGGACCTGACCGCCCTCCTGACGCCCGCGCACCGGGTCTTTGAGAACACCGAAGTGTATCGAATCCACGACCAGAAACACGGCCTCGAGACCGCGCTCGACCAGGAGCTGATTCGGTCCGCTCGAAACGCGATCAATAGCGGTCAACCTGTAACGATCGAACGCAACATCGTCAACACCAATCGAGTGGTCGGCACCATGCTGTCACACGAAGTCGCCAAGCGGTGGGGCGCCGACCTGTTGCCTGACGACACCATAACGCTCAAGTTCAACGGCTCAGCCGGTCAGAGCCTGGGCGCATGGCTCGCGAAGGGCGTGACGATTCAGGTCGAGGGCGATGCCAATGACTACGTCGGCAAGGGACTATCGGGTGGCAAGCTAATTATCTTCCCGCCCAGGGAGAGCACGTTCGCGGCCGAAGACAATGTCCTGGTCGGCAACGTCGTACTCTACGGCGCGACCTCCGGGGAAGCATACTTTCGCGGGATCGCGGCCGAGCGTTTCGCGGTCCGCAACAGCGGCGCCCGGACCGTCGTCGAGGGTATCGGCGACCACGGCTGTGAATACATGACCGGCGGCCGGGTCGTTGTTCTCGGTAAGACGGGCCGCAACTTCGGTGCCGGCATGAGTGGCGGCATCGCCTATGTGCTGGATCGGGACGGCGACTTCCCGGAGAAATGCAACACCGGCACACTCCTCCTGGAGCGGATCGAAGCGGATGCAGACATCGTGGAGCTGAAGGAACTAATCGTGAACCATCAGCACTACACCGGGTCTGCAATCGCTGCGCGCGTGCTCGCGGAGTTCGACGCGCATCTGCCTCGCTTCGTTAAAGTGATGCCGACAGACTACAAGCGTGTGTTGGAGGAGACAGCAGACCGCATTGCCACCGCCGCGAGCTAAGTGATGCCGGACCGTCATTCGCCAATGCGGGTTGGCCGATGCGCTTGCAAATTGGCGGCGGATTCACCAGGCAACTGGCATGCCGATAACCAGTCGGTCCGCTCATCGCCCAACCTGGAGTTCCCGAGCACGGGCGGGACATTAACCGACGACGAGACGGAGGTTCGTACTCTTGGGTAAGACAACGGGATTCATGGAATTCGAGCGGGAGCAAGCACCCTATCGGGACCCGATCGAGCGCGTGCTCGACTTTAAAGAAATCTACACACCTCACGACACAAAACAGCTAGAGGTACAGGGCGCCCGGTGCATGGACTGTGGGGTACCATTTTGCCAGTCCGAAGCCTACGCCGCGCCTGACACGGGCTGTCCGATCTACAACCTCATCCCCGAGTGGAACGATCTGGTGTATCACGGCCGCTGGAAAGATGCGCTCGACCGTTTGCACAAGACCAACAACTTTCCCGAGTTCACAGGTCGGGTTTGTCCCGCCCCGTGCGAGGGCGCGTGTGTACTCGGCATCACCAGCCCACCCGTCACGATCAAGAACATCGAGTGTGCAATCGTCGACCGCGGCTTTGCCGAGGGCTGGATCGTTCCGGAGCCACCCACGAGTCGTACCGGAAAGCACATTGTGATTGTCGGTTCCGGGCCCTCAGGGCTCGCCGCAGCAGCCCAGTTGAATTCGGCTGGGCACTCCGTGACCGTATACGAACGCGAGGACCGCATCGGTGGATTGCTGATGTATGGCATTCCGAACATGAAGCTCGACAAGGCCGTCGTTGATCGGCGCGTCGACATTCTTCGGCAAGAAGGCGTGCACTTCGAGACGAACGCCGATGTCGGTCGCAATGTCAGCGTAGATCAACTCGTGACGGACAACGACGCCGTGCTCCTGACGACAGGCGCGACCGCCGCTCGTGACCTGCCAATCGCTGGCCGCGAGGGTGGCGGTGTGCATCTTGCGATGGACTTCCTGCGGCCGAATACGAGATCGCTGCTGGACTCAAAGCTCACCGACAATCAGTACCTCTCGGCCAGGGACAAAGACGTCATCGTCATCGGTGGTGGTGACACGGGTACCGACTGCATCGGAACATCCATTCGGCATGGCTGCAAGTCCCTGGTCAACTTTGAGATCATGCCCCCGTCACCGGACGAACGCGGCCCCAACAATCCGTGGCCGCTTTGGCCGCGCACCTACAAGGTTGACTACGGCCACGCCGAGGCTGCAGCAAAGTTCGGTGACGATCCACGCAGCTACTCGATCAGCAGCAAAGAGTTTCTGCGCGACGACGCCGGCAACCTGACCGGCATATCGACAGTGAATGTGGATCACCAGCTCAAGGACGTGCCGGGGACCGAAAAGGTCTGGCCAGCGCAACTCGTGCTGCTGTCCATGGGTTTTCTGGGCCCGGAGCATTATGTGAGCGAGCCGCTTGGCTTCGAGTTGGATGCCCGCAGCAATTACCTCGCCGACAGAAAGACCTACAAAACGACCCACGACAAGGTCTGGGCCGCCGGCGATTGCCGCTTTGGCCAGTCCATCGTGGTGCGAGCCATCAACGAGGGACGCGAAGCGGCCCGCGAGATCGACCGATCACTCATGGGCGACACGCAGCTCCTGTAAAGATCGCCTTCAAGGCAGTTGATCGCTGGGCGCGATGAGAAACTCACCGTTCCGACCCGTCACGTAGAGTCGCGCACAAACGCGAGGTGAATCCGGAACGCAAACAACGCTTGCCAGAGGCGCTGTTCGTGGCAGACATGAATCCTTCCAGTCCGCGGACTTCCATTCAGGCTGTTAGCCAGTCAATCCGTGTCCAGTCTGCATTTTCCTTCCTGCATTCCTTGCTGCAATCAGACAAGCGAGCGAGCTAGTAGGTACAGAGGAACGTCGTTCCTGACTCGGATTTCGATGCATTCGCGATAACCTTCACCTCGATGCCCGCACCACCCGTAATCGGGTTGGATGCCGGTCCGATGTCAATGAGCTGCCGGTCAAATCGAGTACCGTTGGCAACTGTGAACGCCGGTGAATTGGTGATCTCACAGCCGTTTGTGCCTGAGGTAAAAGACACCGTAGACCCGACCGGCATCCCCTGATTGTGTCTATCTGATATCTCGGACCATACGCTGCCCGCGCCAATCAGGTCATCGATATCACCAGAGGTCGGTGGCACATCTGTATCAGCCCAACCGATATTGAAGTCGGTATCAACGGGCACAAGCCCACCATGGTTATAGACAACCAAACCTACCCTCTCAACGCGAAGTTCGCCCGGAAAGAACATATCGGTCGTTGCGATCACGCGACTAACATATTCACCCGAACCCACATCCCGAATCCCAACTTCCGAGAAACTGCCAGCAAGCCCGATTTGGATGGAGCGCCGGATGTTGACCAGTTCACGCGTGCAGTAACGGTGAGCGCCCTCAACACACGGCACGGTGACATTGTCACAAGCAAGCGGTTCGTCACTGACATCCTTCGGACACAAGGTACCGTTGTAGATGCCGTTACCCGCATCAAATTTGTTATTAAGTTCGGTCTCACCGGGGCCCGCAATTTCGGGGTCGATGCCGAAGTCGATGAACGTCTCTTCATCGCCCCCGACCTGATAACAGGTATCGGGTACTTCACTCGGATTCGTTATCGGCGAAGCGGGGCCATAGCATTTGCGGCGAAGTGGCACGGCCGATTCATCGCCGTTGTCTCTGGAGTCGTCTGATGCTGGATCACCATTGCCGAACACACCATCTTCATTGATGTCCAGAAACGCTTCAGGCAAGTCGACAAAGGGTTCACCGAAGTCGTAGGTCCCGTTGCCGTTGCTATCGACGAAGCTCTCTTCCCCCAGGGCAAAAGCCATGACGGTGGCGCGGCCGCCTTCCAGTTGCCCCGCCCCGCCCGGGTACCCGGCAATTGAGTCCGACGCCGGTCGCGAGGGTGAAATACAGGGCCCAAAGTTCGGACGGAATGGCGCTGTGGCTCGCCCTGGATTCGAAATATCATGATTGCTCGTACTGTCAGCATCTTCGTCGAGATACTTGCGCTGATAGCTAATACGAAACCTTGCATCAACGATACACACGGGATCACCCGCTGTGCACTGGATGCCGTACAGCCCGCCTCCTCCGAATGCCGCCGGGTCAACGATGTCGACGCCTAAACCTAGCGGGTCACTTGTTACAACGCGGGCATCCCCATAACCACCCACCAGGCCCAGCTGAGCTTCGGATTCGACCCGGAAGATTCCATTTGTTGTCGACGCTGAGTAGAAGAAGTTCGCCGGGTTGTCTTCGACGACGTATTCAGTGAAGCCGTAGCCAGCCGCGTCAATGACAACTTCCTCATCGATGATCATCGGATTCGGACAGTCCTGCGGATCTGTGTCGTTCAGGTCCTTAGGTACGATGTTGGGGTCCGTTGGACCGCGGGGTTCGGTACCAATCAAATCGACCCCACACGAACCGCTCGTCGTCACACAGGATGGTCCAATCGACCCAAGTTCGGTACGGAAGGTTACCGCGGTGCCATCAGGCACAGGGTTATTGAACGCGTCAGACATGCGGGCGGTCAGCCGAGTGGTTTCACCCTCTCGGTTGAGACCTTCGAGCGCAAGAATCGTTGCGGCAATCGCCATACTGTTTTGGTCAGGTACACCTGTGTTGACCGACAGCAGTCCGGATAGCGTCACCAATGTCTTGTCTTTGTCACCACTGTTGTCCGAATCGACGGCGAGGCTGGCACGTACCCGGACTGAGGTAGGTACAAAACCGGCATTGACAAACGCTACTGCTTTGCCGTCGTCGTCCGTCAGATCGGTAAACTTCTCAAGCGTCAGACCACCCACGTTCGAGGTCAACTCGAAGGTCACTTCCTCGTCAGGAACCGGATCGCCAAAAACGTCAAGCAATTGGAAGACCACCTGCGCACTGCTGATGCCGCCTGACTCCTTGATCTGAATGTTCTGCAGGCTCGGGTCTCCGGGGTCAACCACGACCGAGTCAAACTTGATCGACCCGATAATGGGCTCGAAGATATCGATGCTGCCCACAGCCGTCTCACCGCTGCTGGTTTCTGTCGCTGTGATCTCGTCCTCAACGCAACCACTGGCCTCGAAGGTCGCTTCAATAGCACCGCTCGCATCAGACTCCGCGGTGGGCGACACGGACGCGAGGGGCAAGCCCGTTACCGGGTCATTCTGCGATGAGCAGATGCTGGCAAACGTGATATCAATATTATTCTGAGGAATCCCCGCGATGTCCGTCACAAGAAGGCCAATTGATGCGGTGCCCCCCGCAGAGATCGGACTGTCGCTAATAAACAACTTGCCAGCTTCAAAGGTTGCGGCGCCGGTACAATCGAAGGGCAGAGGCGCCCCTGTGACCGCGTCGACGTTGCCTTCACAGATTCCGATCTGCAAGCCCGCGATGCCAACATCAAACAGGAGCGATGACGCCGTCGATCCCACGAGAACCGAGAGTTTGCCCTGTCCGACGGTCGGGCCAGCAGTCAGGTCAACCAGTATGTTGCCGTTGGCGTCAGACACCGCCGTCACATGTTCTGCCGGCGCGCTACCACTGACGCTGACCAGGGTGTCAAGCGTGGAGGAGATGGTCGCGGTGCGAAGCGGCAGCCCGCTCGATCCGTCGGTGATCCGAATCGTGACTCCCGCCGGTTGCGACGTGGTGATGATGTTGTTACCAGTAGAGGGGTCTTCCGGTGTCGCATCGCTGAACAACAGGAAATCGATCGCAATCGGCGTGTCGCCGGCGTTGCCATCGGTTTCAAACGTCAATGAGTCACTTCCAAAAAGCTGATTGTCGATCAGGATCGTCACGTCAGCCCTTCCCGCTCCCGGCACCGAACCCGCGCTCAGGCGAGCGGTCGCAAGCCCCGATGGGTCTGTCAGAGCGCGCCCATTGCCGGGGAACAGA
>CAVOBC010000296.1:0-6152 GCA_963693635.1 Gammaproteobacteria bacterium
CACTACGCCGCCAAACCACTGGACATGCGGGCAGCCCTCGCCATGCTTGTCGATGCGACAGACCTGCTCAGGCGACTTCTGGACGGTGGCCACAGCACAATTGCAGGCAGGGTTGCAGGAGCCTACAGAAACATAGGCCGTGATGACCTGGCACAGAATATTCTCGATACGATGAGAAGTTCGGGATACAACGTGAATGAAAGCGATCCTTTCAAAGACAAAACGCCCGTCGCTTTCGCGGCACGGGGAATCACCCCTTACGTCAATCGTGTCAGAGTCATGTGGGAGAAAATGCGCGCGCCGATCACCGAAAACTTTCCGGCATCTACCGGACCGATCACAGACATCAAGGCTTACTTAACTGAAATCGACGACAAATATGTCAGCGATGCCTATCAGTCACTTTCAATTGAAGGCTACAGAGTAAGCGAAGACCTCATCAAACGGGTGGCGTCGGGGAACGGGAAACCTGATATGGACAAAGAGGACCGGAAGCAGGGCGACGCTCTTGCGGCCAGGGGCTATTTCCAGGCGTTTCAGGAAGTAAGAAAGAGCGTAGAGAAGGTATTGGATGGTGCTAATCCAGGGCAGCTATTAGCGAAAGACTATGGCTCCTGGTACCGCGAACTCTTTGGCCCTTCGGTGATCGCTGGAATCTTGACTGCTGGAGATGTCGCCGGGTACCGCAACCAACCCGTCCACATCCAAAGCGCTATGCACACCCCACCGCGACATGAAGCCGTTCCAGATCTCCTGCCTGCATTCTTCGAACTGTTAGAGAAAGAAACAGATCCAGCCGTACGCGTGGTACTCGGACACTTCATTTTTGTATATATACACCCCTATATTGACGGCAACGGACGTATGGGGCGCTTTCTTATGAATCTCATGATGGCTGCGGGCGGCTATCCCTGGACGATCGTTCCCGTTGCAAAGAGAGCGGAGTATATGGCCTCTCTGGAAGCCGCCAGCGTTGAAGAAGACATCATTCCTTTCGCGATATTTCTAGCTGGACTCACGGCCGGTACGAAACAAACCGAAACAAACGCACAGTGAACTGACGAGAGTGCAATGGCAGCGCATGCTGCTGTGGCTTGCCAGGTCCATCAGCGTGATCGGCTTGAGCGCCTCTGGTTCGGCGCCCCCTCCCGCCCTCCTGCCTCCTGCCTCCTGCCCGAGAGCTGAATAGCCCTGAGCTGGCGAAAGGGTGATACTCGCGAATCTTTTCTTTCTCAGGAAGTAGCCAGTGACCGGCCAAGTAGACGGGAGTCCGCCAGGCGTTGATGAGTCAGGGGGGTTTTGGTCCTACCGACGTTTTCGCGAGTTGGACTTTATGCCATCAGGCTTTTTGCGCTGGTGGCTGCTTGCCCTGATCGTTCTCGGCTGGGCTGTTGAGCAATACGAAGGGCTCAAGACCGGACCCGTGCTTGTGTACGTGTTGGAAGAGTTCGACAAGACACTGGTCCAGTGGGGGTACGTTGCGGCGGCGGCGGGTCTGGCTTACAGCATTGGCGCAATGTTGCTGAGTCGGATGTCGGACCGGTTTGGTCGGCGGCCGCTGATGGTTTGGCCGGTTCTGTGTTATGCGGTGATTTCTGCATTTGGCGCGATGGCTCCCAACTTTTACGTGCTGGCGGCCCTGGCGATGACCGGTAGTTTCATGATGGCGGGCATGAACTCGTCAGTGCACGCTGCGAGTCGGGATCTAACGCCACAGATGGGGCGCGCGATGGTCTATGCGTGGGTATCGCTGGCGTTTACGATTGGCGCCCTCATGTCAACGCTGATAGCAGCGCATACGTTACCCATATGGCCGGGCTGGCGGCCACAATTCTGGGTTGGAACCGTTCTGGGTGGAACGACGGCACTCATTCTCTATTTTGCATATCGTGACCTGTCAGAACGGGTGCGTGGTCAGATCGTCAAGGATCAGGTGTTGGCGGGGTCTGTCGCGGACCAAACTGACCTGGGCGGAACGGATGACACATCGGGCGAGCGCAGTACGGTCGCCTACGACGAAGGCCGAGAGATCTATCGAAGCCCCCGGTTATGGTTACTGTCTGGCACGATTGTGTTCTGGTCGCTCACCTACGTAACGGTGTCCGGTTATGTTCCAACCTATCTGACCCAACACTATGGTCTCGACCCGGCGGTCTCGGCGGGGGTCACATCCTGGTTTTGGATTGTGTTTACAGCCAGCGTTTTTGTTTCAGGCTGGCTTTCTGATCGGCTGCGTGTGCGTAAAACGATCACTGCATTCGGTGGCATCAGCACGGGTTTCTGCTTTCTCGTCGGCGCCAATTTGCCGATTGGAACAAGCGAGTTGACGTTGACACTGGTGTGGTCGTCGACGGGTTTCTTTGCGGGCTTCATCTACCCTGCGTGGTGTGCGATCTATTCAGAAACGGCAGAAGCAATCTCGCCCTTTGGCGTCGGTCGGGCATTCGGTATCACGGCAACGCTGGCGCCAATAGCTGGCCTGACGCTGAATCTGGGCCTGCCGCGCGTCGTAGAAATTTGGGGTTGGCCGACGTGGATGATGATTGCCGGGTTTTGTTGTTTTGGCGCCGCTGCGCTTGTTGGATTCGGCAAGGGCCCCTGGCTCCCGTCGCGGAACAAGGATCGTGGTAATCCGCTGGCTAGCAGCACAGGTGAACAGGCATAAGACGCACTGTGAGTTTCTGCGTGTTCGAGCCGAAGACCCCGCTCACAAAATCGGGTCGCCGCCGTCGTGATTAGAGTTATTCTTCGCACCGATCAAAACGGTTCATGACATCCTCAACAACCAACAGGAACTAAGATGGCTGAATACATCCCACCGACACTGGACTGGGTGCGCAAACAGGTCGAGATTTACGAGTCGAGTGGGGGCACCAAGGGGTCAACCCTGCTGGAAACGGGGTTGCCGTGCATCATCGTGACCCATCTGGGCAACAAGACTGGCGCGATTCGCAAGATTCCGCTCATGCGTGTGAAAACGGACGGTGGCTACGTACTGGTCGGTTCCATGGGCGGTCAGCCGAAAAACCCGGTCTGGGTGTACAACCTGCGGAACAATGCTGACGTCGAGATACGCGATGGCACCGAGGTGTTCAAAATGTGCGCCCGGGAAGTGACCGACGACGGTGAAAGAAAGGCGTTGTGGGACGCGAGCGCGGACGCCTACCCGCCCTACAACGACTACCAGGCAAAAACATCGCGCAAGATTCCCGTGTTTCTGGCGGAATCCGTCTGACGCGACCGGCATCGGGCCGGGGCTCCGCTCGTTAGTTCAGGGCCATCACGTCAGGACCCTGGCCTCAGGACCCTCACCTAAAGATAAGGGCTCACCGACGATTTTTGGAAGTGAGTTCTTGTCGGCTTTGAAGTCGTGCCGGGCATCCGCCTCGTGCGCCTGGAGTTTTGATTTCTTCCTGCGCTGGTTGCACCGCGACCCTCCTGAAGAATCCCCGCGCAGGATCGGTCGCCCACGCGGGCCATTCGGCCATTCGCAAATATCGACCGGCGTCCGGGCGTATTGTTCCTGTTGTTCGTCGCTGAGCTCGTCATCGTATCGAGAAGCTGGCGTCCTTTCTGACCCCAGCTGGCGTGGGCCGCATGACACATGTCGTCATGGAAACCGGCAGCGTTTGACCGCGTACCCCACCAGGTCAACCGAACGTTCGACAACGCGGGCGCAAGTGTCTTCACGGGCTCGGGTACATTCGACCGGCCAATTACGATTCCACAACGACCGCTGTGATGTTGTTGCATTGTTAAGCGCGGGCACTGCGGCTGAAGGTGGCATCAGTCGGATGGTTAGTGTGCCCATGGTGCACAATCGCATGTTGGCGCAATGTCCTGAACTGCTCGAGTGTCTGTTTGAAAATTATGAGCGCAGTCGCCTGGGTGAAGAATTTGGTGACGAGGCGCGTTGGTACTCGATTCCGATTCTTACCGAGCTTAATGGCAAGCTGACGTCTCACTACTCGCGGACATTTATCGAATCGGCACAACTGCACGCCGGTGTGAGCTAAATGACTGACCGTCAGTGGCGGGCGATTGATGCGATGCATGAGATTGCCGAAGAACTGGCATTTGAGGATGAAATACTGCCCGGCGAGATTCAGTTGCTGAACAACCATGTGATCTTTCATGGTCGAACGGCATACAAGGATGCAGCAGGTAAACCACCGAGGCTGCTGCACAGGCTTTGGCTATCGATGCCAAACAGCCGTCAATTGCCAGAGTCCCACCAGGTTCTATTTCATAATGTCGGTGCTGGTGAGCTTCGTGGCGGTATTCCGGCCAGAGTCTGATTTGTTGAGAGGTGTTCGGTCTTCACCGAAGGCTCTACTTCATCCTAGGCATGGTCGGGCGCTTCTTTGAAGTGGTCAGTAATCTTGCCGATGACGTCAGAACAACGGTGTCGAAAAGGAATTGTGTTTTACGAGGCGCGTGGGGTAGCGCTGTTGCAGTTTCATGAAAGGCACCGGGGTGACGGGAATGACAGGAACCACGGACTTGCAACCAGACGAGCGAGATGGCCACACTGGCGTCTCTCCAAAAGATTTGGATCCCGACGTGAAGAACACATTTGAAAAGGACGGCTATGTCGTCCTAAGAGGCGCCCTGACCGAGGCCGAGGTGGATCGCGTGGCCGACCCGATCTGTACCGCGTTCAGGGCTGGCGAGTACGACGGCTACAAAGAGGATGCGGCCTATCCCACACCCGGGATCTACTCGATGGGCCCGGCCATCCTTGCCGAGCACCCCGAGATCGCGTTCGTCAGTCTCGCTCACCCGAACATCGTGAACGCGATCGAAACCCTGTTCGGCGAGCCCGCGACGCTGGCGCAATACTGGTCGATCATGCGGCCGCCGGGCGCGGGCGTCGACGACAAGCCTTTTGTTCCGGGCAGCGGTGCACACTTCGACTACAAGCCGTGGCGCTGTGTCGGCTCGTTCGTCAAATGGATGTTCGCTGTGATCCCGTTCGTCGACTACACGGAAGAGGTCGGGCCACTCTGTGTATCACCGGGTTCGTACCTGAAAACGAAGGTACTTCCGTCCGACGGTCGAGTGCACCAGGTTGACGCAGCGCAGGTCCCGCGGACAGAGGACGTCGTGCTGGCCGATCCGTCCCTCAGGAAGGGTGACGTCGTGCTGATGCACGGCTTCTCCTGGCATGAGGCCCGCCCCAACTACAGCAAGACGGACCGGAGCGGGCTTTACATGAAGTTCTACGCGCGGTCCTCGCCCCCCGCGTGCGGGCCGTGGATCTATCCCTCTGCGGTACACGACATCCTGCCGCCGAAGTCGCGTCACCTGGTGCCGCACCACCGGGGTGACGGCAAGTTCGCGGCCGTTCGGGGCCAGCCGGAAGGTGGCCTCGACGAAGCCCTGCTCCTGATCGAAGACCCAGCCGGCCGGGTTCTGTTGCTGGGCGATGGACAGTCCGCCTGGTTCCTGCCTCGGTACGCGGCCGAAGAGGACGAGTCAGCCGGCATTCTGGACGTCGGTAATGTCATGGGGTCCGTGCTCCAGCGTGCGCACGCCGGGCTTGGCCTGCGGTTGCCGTGGCTTAGCTGGCTCGTCGACCTGCCGGGGGACGCGCCGAATGGCGGCGAGTGGCGATGCCGGGTCTATGGCCATCGTCTGGATGAGGCTGCGCCGGCGTTGATTGGTGAAGATGGTGGACGCATCGCATGCCGCTGGATGTCCGTGGATGAAATCATCGCGGAGGCATCCGCAGACCGGCTCGAGGAAGGCGCCGATATTGGCAAGTGGCTGCACATGTGGAAGGCACAGGAAGACGAACACGGGAACGGGGTGACTCGCAGCTACGGTGTACCCTCCACGCATGTCCGACACTTCCGGTACAACTTCCGGGGTAACCCGCCTGGGCACTACCGGGTCGGGATGTTTGATGATGCGGGGGTGCCTTTGCCTGGGCCTGAGGTGGTGGCGGACTGATCAGTCGCCTTTAGAATCCAGTCAGGAACCCGCTGCAATCAACGCCCGCAACGGCGGCTCGACCATTTCTCGATGGCGGGCGGCGGCGTCGGCGGGGTGGAGATGCTGGTAGGCCATTGCCAACTCGGCAAGTTGCAGGGCAGACAGGTCGCCAATGCTCGTCACGGTGACGAGTATCGTGAAGATGATCGCGCGGG
>CAVOBC010000297.1:0-6138 GCA_963693635.1 Gammaproteobacteria bacterium
AATGATCGGTTTCGACGGTGCTGTCAGTGCCGCGGAGCAGAAGAAGAAGAAAAAGAAGAAGGCGCGCAAAATTCCGCCGATGACTGAACGTACCTATAAGTCAATCTCCGACGCGCAACTCATGATCGATCCTGACTCCGTGGAGGTCGAAGAGGGTGAGAAGAAGCCCGAACCCAAGGGGACGATCGAAGATGCGGTCGTCCTGTTGTTGAAGCTTGCTCAGCGGCGTGGACTTAATAGCAACGAACGGGCGCAAGCCTGGAACACGCTCGCATTTGCCTACTACACGATGGACGATACGAAAAAGACCCTTGATGCATACGAGCAGGTCTTGAATCAGGGGCTGATCAGCTACGCACTCGAACTTGCCGCGACGCGAGCCCTCTATCAGTTGCACTTTGGCGAAGAGAACTACAAGCGCGCCATCGAGTTCATCGACCGTTTTCAGGAACTGCGTAAAGAAAATGAAGATCTGCCGGACCTTCAAGCGCTATACCTGAAGGCTACAGCCTACTATCAGTTGGAGGATTTCAGGAACGCGCTGACGTGGTCCATCCGTACAGAGGACGAGTCCAACGGGCAGGGAAGGAAGCCGAAAGAGCCATGGATCTACTTGCAGGTCGTTATCTACAACGAACTCAAGGACATCGACAACTCCATCCGGGTGCTTGAGAAACTGCTGGTGATGTATCCGGCCAAACAATACTGGATGCATCTGGCGGCGATGTATGGCGAGAAGAACCTTGAGGATCGGGCGCTCTCGGCTTATCACGCTGCGTATAGTCAAGGCATGCTCACCAAAGAGTCTGAAGTAGTCATGCTGTCCCAGCGATTGCTGAATGCGGAGGTGCCGTTCGAAGCGGCGCAGGTGCTGGAGGGCGGCTTCAAGGCAGGCGTGATCAAAGAGAATGAGAAGAACGTAAAACTCCTCGCGATGGCGTATACGATGAGCCAGGACTCCGACAAGGCCATCGACGCGTGGCGCGATGCCTCGCGGTATTCGGAGGATGGCGAGAGTGCCTTTCGCCTGGCCCAGGCACTTGCGAATGAGGACCGGCACAAAGAAGCTGCAGAGGCCTATCGGGATTCGCTCAAGCGCAAACTCAAGAACAAGGCAGAAGGTAGTTTCTGGCTCGCAATCTCGCTGATGCAAATGGAAGACTGGGATGCATCTTTGAAAGCGTTCCGCGTGGCGGCGAAAGATAAGAAGATGCGCAAGTCAGCGCGGCTTTACATCAAGTATGTTACTGGCGAGAGGCGTCGTCAGATTGAGCTGAAGAAGATGCTTGAAGATGTCTGAATGAACACTGTCTAGAAAAATGGCGCACCTTGCGCCGTTTTTTTCGTCAATAAAGAAAGCACCTGTAAGAAAGTAAGAAAGTAAGAAAGAAGGCCTTCTGGGGCGAGCGAATGCACGCAGGGTACCGGCATTCTGGGTCGACAGAACAACTGAGAGGCCGTGGCAGACAGGTTGTAGAACACTGATTCGTCAGTTGAGTACCGGCGGCTAAACTCGACGTCGCTAGAGTCCCCGGACTGCGGAACGGGTCCGTATCCGCTCGATGATGCTGCGCAAGAGCGGCACAAACAGCGTGAAGGTCGTGAGGATGACGAGCGCGAGGGTCATTGGTCGCTCCCACAGAAAAGCGAATTCACCGCCGGACAAGATGAACGCTCGCCTCAGGTTATCTTCCAGCATCCCGCCGAGGATGAACCCCAGTAGCAGAGGCGCCATTGGAAAGGCCATCAGCCGCAGGCCCACGGCGACCAGGGCGACCACCACCATCATCTGAATGTCAAAGGTGTTGAACGAGACGAGGTAGACCCCCATGACTGAGAAGAAGAGGATCAGGGGCACGAGATAGCTGCCTGGGACGGCGAGCAGGCGGGCGATGTAGGGTATCAGGGGCAGGTTGAGAATCAGCAGCACGATGTTCCCAATGTACATCGAGACGATGACCGCCCAGAAGATCTGTGGCTCATCGACAAACAATCTGGGCCCCGGTTGGATGCCATATGCGATAAGAGCGCCGAGCAGGATAGCGGTTGTGCCGGAGCCGGGAATGCCGAGTGTCAGGAGGGGTACGAACGATCCTGTGCAGGCCGCGTTGTTCGCAGTTTCCGGGGCGGCAAGGCCCTTTTGATTGCCCTTGCCAAAGGTAGCCTGCTCGTCCCGGCTGGCAAGACCCCGGGCGACCCCGTACGCCAGGAATGACGCAATGGTTGCGCCGGCGCCAGGTAACACTCCCACGAAAAAGCCGAGGACGGAACTGCGTCCTACGGTGGGTGCGAGCGCCCGCGCTTCCTTCATCGACAGGTGCATCGAGGCCGAGTCGACCCGCAGTCGCGAGTTTTGATCCGGCTTGAGGACCATCATGATGGCTTCGGCGAGCGCGAAAGTTGCCATCGCGAGCAGCAGAAAGCTGATGCCGTCGATCAGGTCCAGTCGGCCGAAAGTGAATCGTTGTACACCGGCAGACAAATCGGTGCCGACGGTCGACAACATGAGGCCGAAGACAGTCATGGCCAGCGCTTTCAGGTATTCGCCCTTTCCTGCAAATGCAGCGACGAGTGAGAGGCCGAGCAGCATCAGCATGAAGTAATCTGCCGAGCGAAATGACAATGACACCTTGGCGAGGTAAGGCGCAGTGATCACCAGAATGATTGCGGCGATCGTGCCCCCGGCGAACGACGCCCATGCGGCGATCGCGAGCGCTTTCCCCGGCTCGCCACCACGTGCCATTGGATAACCATCGAACGACGTGGCAACCGTACCCGCTACGCCGGGCGCGTTGATCAGGATCGATGACGTTGACCCGCCGAAAATCGCGCCGTAATAGACACCCGCAAGCAGGATCATGCCGCTTGCAGGATCAAAGCCGTACGTCACCGGGATCATGAGCGCGATCGCGGAGATTGGACCGAGCCCCGGAATCATGCCGATGATGGTCCCGACCGCGCATCCAGCGACGACGAGCAGAAGATTCTGCAGCGTCAGGACGGTTTCGAGCCCGAGTAAGATCCCCTCAATCATTGCTTGTCACCGCTATCAGCCACTCACTGGAGGGCAGTTGGATGTCAAGCAGGGACATGACAACCCAAAAGCCGAGCGCAACGGGAACCGCGGTCGCGACGATCCGAAGCCACCGGCGTTCGCCCATAACGATGAAGCCGATGCTTAGAAAAATGCTGGTCGCGATGATGAAGCCCAGTCCTTCAAGCAACAGGCCGAAGGCCCAGAGCGCGGCGAGCAGCGTGATGGCGGGGCGCCAGTTGAGCGATCGGATTGGGACCGCTGCCTCCTCATCGCGTACCGTTAGTATCAGTGCGATTGAAATGACGACACCGACCATCGCCAGCATGATCGGAAGCGTTCGAGCGTTGAAAAGTTCGGTTTCAGAAAAGAAGTCGAGCTCGATCTCGCGGGCGACGATCCCATAGCCGATTGAGAGAGCAAGAAAGAGTAGGCCGCCGAGTCGCTGTCGATTGTTTAGCGTCCGACTACGTTCCGTTCCGTCACTTGAGGGTCCCATAAGGTATGCCGCGAGTCGCGGTGGCTATTTCCGGAGAAAACCAAGTTCGCGCATCAACTGGCCGATTTCGGTCTCTTGTTGCGTAAGGAAGGTCACGAAGTCGGCATCTGTCCGATAGTGCAGGGACCATCCATGTCGCCGGCGGACCTCGGCAAATGCATCCGAGACCACCAATGCGGCGAGCGCCGCGGACAGGCGCGCGTAGACCTCGTCGCTATGGCCTGGCGCGGCAAAAAAACCGCGCCAGTTGGCAAAGACCACGTCACAGCCCTGGGAGCGCAGTGTGGGCACGTCCGGTGCATCGGCAATCCGCTCGTCGGCCGCGATACCGATGTATCGCACCTCACCCGCCCGATACATGTCGACAGCCTCGCCGAAGCCTGTTGACAGGATGTCGGTCTCGCCGGTGAGCAGGCCCGCCATCGCCTTGCCGCCCGCGTCGTACGGAATGTAGAGAACGCGGCGTGGATTGCCGCCGGCCAATTGTATGGCGCGGGCGAAGATCAGGTGGTCGGTGCTGCCGCGGACCGACCCACCCGCCACCTTCAGTTGTCGGGGGTTTTTGTTGAAGGCTGCGACGACGTCATCCCACGTTTTGAGCGCTGAGTCGGCCCGGACAACGAAGGCGCCATGGTCGGCGATCACCGAGGCGATTGGCCTTAGGTCGCGGAAGGAGTGCGGAAAGATCTTCTGCAGCGACCGGACGATCATAGGCGTTGAATTGACGAGCAGCGTTGAGCGCTGCCTCGGTGCCGTTTCGATCAGCTTGGCGATCGCGCGTCCGCCGCCACCACCCGAGAGGTTCTGATAGCTCACATCCCCGACGATGCCGGCCTTGACGAGGGCCTCGCCGGTGCCTCGTGCTGTGGTATCCCAGCCGCCGCCGGGTCCGCCCGGAATCAGGAAATTGAGCTCGTCGAGGGTCGCGGCGGATGCCGCGTGAATCCATGCGACGATGACAAGCCCCGTAACCGCCAGAAGCTGGTGACGACGGGTGCCTGAGTTTGCCCGTGTGCGCATCACCTGGCCACGCGATTGGCGGCTGTTGATCCGCCGTACATGGGGCACAACTCGATAACGCCTGGCTGATTCAGCTGGTCGGAACAAAATTGAGGGCGAGTCCAGGGCAACGCCACGGCATGCTTACGAGCTTGCCGGTGGATGAAAGCGTTATATAGGCCGTTGCCAGATCAGGACCACCGAAGCAGATATTGGTCGTCAAGCGATCGGGCATCGGTACCAGGTCCACATTCTGGCCGTCGGCGGAGTGGACGGTGATGCCGCCCGTGATGATCGTGGCAACACAGACGTTGCCCGCGGAATCGACCGCCATGGAGTCAAACATGTGGAAATCGGGAACCTGCGCGAGCATGCGCCGTCCCAGACCAGGCCCCGGTTGCGCAAATTGGCCGGGGCCTGCAAGTTCGAATGCCCAGACCCGTCCGGTTGGTGTTTCCGCGACATACAGCCAGTCCTCATCCGGGGACAGGGACACGCCGTTTGGCCCCTCCATCGGGAACACCTTCTCCTCGATCGAACTGCCGTCGGTCCGTGCATAAAAGATGCCGGTCCGGTCGCGGTCACGTGCGCGGTTCTTGCCGTGGTCGGTGAACCAGAAGCCGCCATCACGATCGAAGACAATGTCGTTAGGACCCTTCAGTGGTTCGCCGTTGCAATTGTCGTACACGACCTCGAATTCGCCGGTTTCAAGATTCACGCGTTCGATTCGGCCGCTCGTGTAGTCGGCCGCCTGTTCTCCGGGAAAGGTCATGCCGTTGCGCGTAGCCCACTCAAAGCCGCCGTTGTTGCAAACGTAGCAATGACCGTCGGGGCCGATCGCGGCGCCGTTTGGGCCACCGCCCATATCCGATATCACCTCGATTTCACCGGCGGCCGTGGCTCGTGACAAGGTACCCCGCGCAATCTCGACGAGAATGACACTGCCATCCGGCATCGCGATGGGCCCTTCAGGAAACTGCAGTCCGGTGACAATCTCGGTGATCTCTGCCATGTGAATCCTCTCGTCAGTCGAAGCGAATTGGCGCGACTATAGCGAGATCAGCGGATGGTTGCACTCGCACTTGCGCTCGTCGACGCCGCAAGCGAGCGTGGCCGATCAAAACCCGACCCGGCGTCTCGGTGCTAACGTTCGAGGTTGGCGAAGGCCCAGTCCAGCCATGGCAGCAGTTGCGCGATATCCGTTGCTTCCACCGTGCTGCCGCCCCAGATTCTGAGGCCAGGCGGGGCATCGCGGTAGCCGGCGATGTCGAGCGCAACCCCCTCGTCTTCGAGGCGCGATGCTATCTGCTTGATCAGTTGGCGCTGCCCAGCTTCCGGCAAGTCAGTGAACCAGGGTTCGATGATGGAAAGGCAGATTGACGTCGACGATCGTTGTTCCGGCCGGGACGCGAGGAATGCAACCCATGGCGTCGCCGTCACCCAGTCCGTGATCGTAGTGAGGTTGCGCTGGCTGCGGGTGATGAGTTCGGCCAGGCCGCCGATCTGCTCAGCCCACGCGAGTCCGGCCAGGTGGTCCTCGACCGCGAGCATGGAAGGGGTGTTGATGGTGGCGCCCTCAAACAGGTCACTGATCAGTTTGTCGCCT
>CAVOBC010000298.1:0-6126 GCA_963693635.1 Gammaproteobacteria bacterium
CGAACGAGCGCACCGTATTGGTCGACCAATACGTCAGCGCCGCTCCATTCAACCCTTCGGGTCGCCGACAGCGGAGCAGACACGTCCGCCGCCGGTTCGCCAGACAAGCGCGGGAAGGGGTCCAGCGTGCATGCGCTTGCCGGCAATCGATACAGCGCGTCCCCGGTGGCCAGCACAATTTCATCCGCCCAGTCAGCGAAGGCGACAGCGGTCGCTGAAAGTTCGTTACCGTTAATCGTCGCCGTAGCAGCGGTCAGGACCCCGCCGTCCACCTCTTGTCCCGCAGAACGGAGCAGGAGTGACGCGATCAGCGTCTCAGCGAGTGGAACGGGCGCACCGACGCGGGCCCCTTCACCCACAGCAACAAGCGGCGCGGGCCAGGACTCGAGCGCGTCGGCACTTGTCCCGGTCAACCCGGTCGCCTCAAGCGTCTGCCAGAGTTCACGCGGAAACTGTCCGGCTTCGGCACGCGTCGCCACGTCGCCGGTCATGTGATCGGCAAAGATTCGCGCACTCGTTTCGGCGACCAGATCCAACTCTTCCCGATTCATCCTGACCTCCGCTTAGCGAGTGCGGTGCATGGATGCATCGCCATTTTCCGTCGGCCTCTTTTCTGCAAGATCATGCAAGGTTTGCTTGCAAACCGACTCCCAGGAATTGTCAGGCTGACAATCTTTGGAGGAAAACCAGGTATGCGACGCGCGCTCATCTGAGGCCTAGGCCGCGAGCGATGACACCGCGCAGAATCTCGCGGGTTCCTCCGCGCAAGGTAAAGGAAGGCGCGTGCAGAATGCATTGGTTCAAGGTCTCGACGAAGCGGCGCGAACCGCCCCGCGGGGCAGCAAGGCGCACGAGTTCCGGCACCATTTTTTCGAAATTGTTGCCGAGTTCTTTGACCAGCGATGCCTCGAGGTTCGGTGCCTGACCCGCCTCGAGCATCCCGGCAACCGACACTGACATGCTTCGGAGCGTGGCGAGATGCGCCACAAAACGGCCCAGCAATGCCGCTTCCGATGGCGTCGGATCGGCCCCGATCAGGCGGGTATATTCGACCAACACCCGAAACGCGGACAGAAATCGTTCAGGCCCGCTCCGCTCATAGCCAAGCTCGCTAATCACCTGCTCCCAGCCATTGCCCGGTTCACCGACCACCTGGTCGTCCGGCACGAAGACGTCATCGAAAAAGACCTGATGGAAATCGCTGTCGCCGGCGATGTTGTCGATGCCGCGCACGGTCACGTTGGGTGCCTTGAGGTCAACGATGAACTGGCTCATGCCGGCGTGTCGGTTCTCTGTCGGCGGCGTTGTTCGAACCAGGGTAATCATATAGTGATTGATATGCGCATTGCTGGTCCAGATCTTGGTACCGTTCAGGCGCCAACCCCCTTCCTCGCGTGTCGCACTCGTCGAAATCGACGCGAGGTCTGAGCCCGTGTCGGGTTCACTCATCCCGATCGAGAAGAACATTTCACCGCGGGCAACCCCAGGCAGGAATCGTTGCCGTTGCGACTCGGTGCCAAATCTGAGCAAAAGCGGCCCGCTCTGACGATCGGCAATCCAGTGCGCACCCACCGGCGCGCCGGCGGCCAGCAGTTCCTCAGTAACGATGTAGCGCTCGAGAAACGATCGCTCGCCACCCCCATACGCGTGCGGCCACGTCATGCCGATGTAACCTGCCGCGCCAAGCTGACCGCTGAACTCGATGCTTGATCCGGTGTTGAAGTCGGAATCCGGCAGGTAGTCATCCGGCATGGCCGAAGCCAGGAACTGTCGCACCTCATCTCGCAACGATGCTTCTGATTCCGGCAAAGCGACCTGATCGAACCTGAGCGCTTGTGGCACTTATCCCCCCTGGTCTGTCATTTCTTTTGGCGGTGCTGGCAACACACCGCTGATGTATGTGTTCGGCCGGCGAGCCACGCTGCCCATACGGCGGCACGCGCTGCCGCCGGGAGTCTATCAAGCCTCATTGCCCGAGGCATGAAGGCAGCAATCGGACCGTCCAGACGTTAACTTCGCCGCGCCATCGGAGGCCACGTGATCCGCGTCACAAATCCCGCTCCCGGGCGACGACGCCCGCTCACATCCCGGCTAGATTGCCCTCCCTGGCCGATCTCGGACGGTGTTGACTCAATACATGCAACCGGGAGATCGCCAGCCCCCAATGGCCACGGATTGCATGCATGGACCTGACAACAATGATCAAGACCGCGAGCGTCGTCATGACATTCCTGCTCGTGATGAGTCTCAACGTCGACGACGGCATGCTCGCGCGGACCGGCTTTGATCCAGTGTTCATCTTCGCTCTCGTGTCGGGTATCTGTCGGCAAGGCGCAGCGCAGCCGTCATCGCTTGCCTCATCTATCTTGGCCTGGGGGCTAACATGCCAGCAGACTTTCCCCTCAATCTCAGTGTAGACCGGGACTACTTCAGCGGTTTGCCGTTGGCGACCAGATAACCCGGCACCAGCAGCCACGCGATCGGCAACTCGAAGATGATCTTGGCGACACCGATGGCGATACCAAACCCGACTCCCAGCGACAGGCATACATCAGCATGGACTTCGGAAACGCACCGTTAGTCAGGTTCTCAACGGTCATCCCAAGCGCATTCAATGCGGGTTCGGCAAGGGTCGCACCAAATCTCAGGAGCCATGCAAACGCCACCGCAATGAAAAGCCCGAGTGCGAGGAAGTAGAGCGGCGAGCCGGCCACCGCTGGCAGCGAAGTAAAGGCGGCCGGAACGAGTGACCCGCTCTGACCACCGAGCTTCGAGAGTCCTTAGCTGAGCCCGAGGTTGAAGATGATCATGCGAGCATGCACAACACGATGCCAAAGAAAATGCGCCGTGGCTGTGGGATCCGCTCTCGGAGCAGGACCGTCATGACCAGCAGCAGAAACAGCACAAGCGGCACGATGGCGCGAAATCCGCCCACGATCTCAAGACCCAGGCTCACGGCATACCAGGGCTGCGCCTGCGTCATGCCGGTGTTGGCATTCGCCGCCGCGATAATGTCTTCAGGCGAATACTGCGTGGAAACATAAAGCGCAAGCGCCATCACGGCAACGATCGGGAAGAGCGAGGCGAGAGTCACGTACCAAACCCGGACAACGAATCGCTGCCCTTGCCCGCCGCATGCGCGATACCGATCCCAAGCGAAAGAACGAGCGGCACCGTCACCGTCGTCACGGCACCACAATTAAACGCGAGCCCCAACACCTTGGCGAGCTCTGGTTGCGTCGCGAACCAGATGCTGCCCAGCAAGACCGGCGTCAATGTCATGTAGATCAGTGGCTTCAAGCTCCAGCCATAGATAAAGCGAACGGTTCCGATCGCCGTGGCTAGCCCGACGCCGCCGCCGACCGAGAGCACCAGCACGCCTGCCCACTCGGTCAGCAACGCGTAGAGATAGGGCGCTTTTCGACGCTGACGAGGGAACCTGCGGTCTGGAGGGCACCGATCGCCGGTTCGGCGAAGGTCACGCCGATACCGAGCAGGAACACCACCACCAGCACGACTGGCAGTCGCGCCTTTGCTGGCAACGAAACCGCGAGCAACTCCCCGAAAGGCATGAGACCGACCTTAAGTCCCTCCATGAAGACTATGAGGCCGACAATCACGGCCAGAAGTCCGCCGGTAATCGTCATCGAGTCCGCGATCGGCTGGCCAAGGATGAGCAACTGAAAAAGAACCAGATAGATCGCAAGCGGCAATACCGCACGCACTTGCTCTATGAGCCGAACGCTAACGTAGGGCTGCAGCAGTCGATAGATTTCACTGCCATTCAGGGCAAGGGCAGGCGGCTCATGAGGCAGTTCCTCACCCTCGGCGCTATAGCGAATTTCCGGCACCATCTCGTTGTAGCTGATCTGGTTCCGGTGAACGTTTAACCCGCGGGTGAAGTGCTCAAATGTAATCTCGGGCTATTCACGCGCTGAAATCTATCAGGTCGCCTAGGCCGCCGTGCGCACACCCGTGGGCCCTGCCCCCTGGCCGAATTTGCTGCGTTGGTGGCCTGGGACGCCACTGCACGAGCAGGGCATGGCCCACTGTTCCGGCAGTCGTCTCGCAGCCAACAATCCCAATATCATCAGTTGCTTGTAATCGTTTCCTTACAAACGGGCTCTGCATTCAACACCCCGCTGTGTTAAGTTTTTAGCAAGCTAACCATAGGGGCGAGCGGACTCCTCACTCATCCCGTCGGGTAATGGATATCAGGACAGGATACAGGCTATCGGCGGCTCCCTCACCGCAGCACCTGGGCAATCCAAGCTGGTTGCGCGTACCACTTTGTCTGCGCATGCAGCTCTTGTCCGGCATGCAGCTCGTCCCGGGGATGATGTTCTCGAGGATGCAGCTCGTTTCGGGCAGGCTTTTCTCCGGCAGGCTTTTCTCCAGCAGGCTTTTCTCGGGCACAAAGAAGAACGGCTCGCGGGCAATGCTGCCCGCTCTGGTTGCCGCGTTGTCCGTCGTTCTTGCCATCGGCGCTACCACCGCCCAGGGTGATGTTAGCGTTGGCAGTCGCTTTGAGTCGCGCAACCTCTCACCGTTCCTTGAATTCTATGCTGACCAGTCTGGTCGCCTGAAACTCGAGGACGTGCGCAACCTGCCAACAGACGCATGGGTGTTGTCGACCAGTTCCAACGTCTCCTTTGGCTTCACGGACAGCATTTACTGGTTCAGGCTGGTTGTCACGAACAATCAGGAAAGTGTCGCCGAACTGTTGCTCGCAATGGAATATGCGCGCTTCGATCAGTTAGAGGTCTTCGAATTAAAGCCGGGTGGCGCGGAGCGCAGGATGAGCGGCACCGCCGTCGACTTCCGGCTGCGGGCAATTCCCCACAGACACCACCTCTTCCCCATCCAGCTTGCACCTGGCGAGTCCCGCACCATTTTCCTGCGCGGTCAGACGACAGGCTCCTTTCAATTTCCGCTGACCCTGTGGAGCCGCAACGCCTTCCTTGATTCCGATGAACGCAACACCCTCCTGCTGGGTGCGTACTTCGGGATCTGCCTCCTCATCATGACGTACAACCTCGTGCTGTACGCGGTCATTCATCACCGTGCGCTCGCCAGTTTTGTCGGCTTTATGTTCAGCTTCGGTGTCTATCAGATCTGCACGCTCGGGCTCGGCACCGACGGCATCTGGTCGACGTTCCCAATCCTGTTTGATGCAGGGCCGGTGTTCAGCATTGGCATGTGCCTGCTGTGTCTCGCGCGCTTCTGTGATCATCTGCTGGATCTTCGTGAAACTGACATCGTCGGCTTGCGCGTCCTGCAATTGTTGCAGGTGCTGACTATTGCTGTGATGGCCGCGTACTTGTTCCTGCCCTACGCCACCGTCATTCCGCTTCTCGCCGTACTTACCATCCCCATGGCTGCGGCGGTATTCGGCGTCGGCGCGGTCAGTGCCTGGCAAGGCAATCGGCTCGGCCTCTACTGTACCGTCAGTTGGACTGCCCTTTTGATCGGCATCGGCCTTCGCGCAGGCAATCGACTGGATCTGCTGCCGACCAACTTCGTCACCGAACAGGCGGCGCCGACCGGCTTTGTTGCCATGATGCTAATCCTGAGCTTTGCCATTGCGGCCGAGATTCGTCGCCACAACCGCCAAAATCAAGAGGTGTTGCTGACGGAGCATCAGGAAGTACAGACCGAGCACCGCGTCCGCAACGAAGAACTGGAACAGAAGGTTGCCGAGCGTACCGCGGAGCTTAAAGCAGCGCTCTCGGAATTGTCGTCCGCGCATGAGACGCTGAAAGAGGTCAACACGATCGACGCCGTCACCAACATCAAGAATCGTCAGTATTTCGAGGACATATTTGACCAGGAGTGGAAGCGGGCAAACCGCCAAAAGTATGCAATCTCGCTAATGTTGCTCGACATCGATCTATTCAAACGTGTCAACGACACGTATGGACACCTCGCCGGTGACGAATGCCTGCGGCAGGTCGCTGAAGCGATTCGAGCCTCCCTGCGCAGGCCCGCTGACATTCTGGCGCGCTACGGCGGCGAGGAATTTGTCGTGGTCCTGCCGTATCTGGAAAACGAAAATGCCATGATGCTCGCCAATACGATCCGTCGACGAGTCGAGCAGACCGAGCTTGTCGCAGACGGGCATGACTT
>CAVOBC010000299.1:0-6044 GCA_963693635.1 Gammaproteobacteria bacterium
GAGTGCTTGCCCAGCTTCTCGAGCAGCGGTGTGTATTCATTGAAACCAGGCATTATGTAGATCGTTAATGCCTGCTTCCTCGGCGCGAAGCCCGTCACTGGCATGTCACCTTCACGTCCGGTTGCGTAACGATAATGGTAGGAGTTGAAGCCCACTATGGCCTCGCCTCACATCGCGGGAGCTTCGCCGCTGATTTTCTGCATCTCCCCTAATCAGTATTTCGCCGTCGCCGCGCTTGATCGGATCGTCGATGCCAGCGATGTAGCGCGGCATCGACTTGCGGTTGCGTACGGTCTTGTTGGCCGCCATGGGTTTGCCTCGTCAGGTTCGACGCCAATTTACGCGACTGATCTGATGGAAGAAAGTGCCGGCCACGACGATCGCGAGTGCGTAGAGGCCCTCACGAGGTTGTTCGATCAGGAGATAAACAAGGGTCCAACCCGTGATCGTCAGGAAGATGATGGGCGTCAACGGATAGAGCGTCACCCGAAAGGGGCGCGGCAGATCCGGCTGGCGAATCCGTAGCACAAACAGCCCGGCAATCGTGACGAAGGTATTAAGGCCGAGGATGAAGCCGGTCACGAGCAGTACAGACTCAAAGGTACCCGTGAGAACGAAAAGGATAGCCAGGGTGCATTGAAAAGCGATCGCGCTGATCGGCACACCGCCGCGATTGACGCGTGCAAGAAATCCGAGCAGGGGGTAGTCCTCACCGATGACCTGCAGAACCCGCGGGCCGGCCATGATCATGGCGCTGACGGTCGAGATGAGCAGGAAGCCGAGAACCAGCGCCATGGGTTCAGCGCCGGCACCGAAGGCGTGGCGCGCAACGATGTAGCCGAGTTCAAGCTCACCCGCCATCGCGGACATGGGGGCGACTGCGAGGAAGGTGAAGTTGAGAGCGAGGTACGTGATCATCACGGCAAGGGTGCCAATCGTGAGTATGCGTGGAAGTTGCCGCTGGGGATCGTCCAGTTCGCCCGCGAGATAGGTCGCGGCGTTCCAGCCGCTGTAGGCATAGTTGACGTAGATGAGTGCAACGGCGTACGGGGCTGAAAATATCAATGTGACATCGGTCATTGTCGGTACGAGGGTGACAGGTTGGAGGGCGTCAACAAACGCGAGTGCGAGTACGCAGAAGATGACGATTGTCGACACCTTGAGAACCGTGAAGATAGTCTGCAGCTTGCCGCTAACGCCACGCGTCGTCGCATGGATCAACCCCAGCACCAGGATAAGAGCACATGCGGAGGCTTTCTCGCTAACGCCAGTGAAGGCCGTGCCGAGATACGCGGCAAACGTCATGGCGGCGAGTGCGGTGGGGGCTGCGAAGCCGACTGTTGCGGAGATCCAGCCCGAGATGAAGCCAGCGGCTGGATGGTAGATCTGTGCGATGTAGTTGTACTCACCCCCTGATCGAGGCAATGCGGCGCCGAGTTCGCCGTAGCAGAGTGCGCCGGTTAACGCGGTTAGCCCGCCGACGAGCCACAGCGACATGAGCACTGGATAGGATGTGATGTCGAGCAGTTGGTAACCGAGGCTCACGAACACACCGGTTCCGATCATGTTGGCAATGACGACGGCAATGGCGGTGTTGGGACTAAAGCGTTTCACAGCGGCGTTCTTGGTTCCATGGAATGCCGAGAGGCTACGCTGACGTACATGACAGGTCCAACGAGCGGGGCCCGGGCGGGCTGTCCAGAGAGCGGCGCTGAGAGCCGCTTGAATCGAGCGTCAATCCTAGCCATTGTGGATGAACTTCGCAGGAGGCTAGAGATGGAAGCACTGACACGGTCTGAGATGGAAGAGCTGTTCGAATCGGTCAAGAACTGGGGTCGATGGGGTGCCGACGATGAAGCCGGTGCGCTCAACTACATAACGCCAGAGATGCGTGCACGAGCAGCCGCACTTGTCGCTGCGGGAGAGTCGGTCAGTTGTTCCCTCGAGTTCCCGACGCGCCCAGCGCCCGACAACCCAATCCCGGCGCAACACATGATGGTTGTCGCCGGTGATGCCTGCACGACGACGGGCATCCCGGGCATGGAGTCAGCAATGGACTTCATCGGCGTTGCGTTCCATGGCATGGCGGTTTCGCATATTGACGCGCTCTGTCATGTGTTCGTTGAAGAGAAGATGTACAACGGCTATGACGCGAGCGAAGTCAAGAGCACGGGCGCGTTCAAGAACAGCATCATGGCTGGCAAAGACGGCATCTCTGGTCGCGGCGTGTTGCTCGACATTCCGCGGGTTAAGGGCGCGGATTGGGTCGAGATTGGGGAACGTATCTCGCCGGCGGACCTTGAGGCGGCCGAAATCGCGCAGGGCGTTGAGGTGAGCGAAGGTGATATTCTTCTGATTGCATCAGGGCGTGATGCGCGCCGTCGACAGAAAGGTAGCTGGTCGCCCCGTGAAGGGCTCGCGGGACTCGACGCCCGCGCGCTGTCGTGGCTGCATGAGCGTAAGGTGGCGGTGCTGGGCTCCGACGGCGTGTCGGATGTGATGCCGAACCCGGATACCGAGATGTGGCCCATGCCGATTCATCAATGCGGCATTGTCGCGATGGGCTTGCACCTGCTGGATAATTTGCGACTTGAGAATCTCATGGACGCGTGCATCCGGCACGACCGCTGGGAGTTTTTGCTGGTTATCGCGCCGCTACGCGTCGCGCGCGGGACAGGGTCACCCGTCAATCCGATCGCTCTTTTCTAGAGATCAGACTCGATCGTTGGAACGATATAAACCGGGCAGGGAGACAGGCATGGCCATAGTCGATATCGAACGGGACGGTGCGGTACGAACGATTCGATTGAATCGACCCGAGAAGCGCAATGCAATGAACAACGACATGTTAAATGCGTTGCTCGACGCGTTCAGCGAGGCGCCGTCCGCAGAAGAACGTGTCAACGTGATTTGCAGCGAAGGTGCGGTTTTTTGTGCCGGCCGAGATCTTCGGGAGACCAGTGCGGGCGGCCCTCAGGTTGATATCGAAGCGGTGTTTTACGCGGTGGAGACCTATCCATTGCCCGTCGTGGCGCGGGTTCAGGGCGCGGCAATCGCTGGCGGCTGCGAACTTGCGCTTCACTGTGACTTCGTGGTCGCGGCGGAATCGGCGATGTTTGGGATGTCGCTCGCCCAGATTGGCCTCGCGCCTACCTGGTTTCTGGCCAAGAAGCTGCTCGAAACCGCAGGTCCCGTTGGCGCGCGCGAGATTCTGTTGCTTGGTGATCCGCTGCCTGCGTCCCGGTTATGTGACCTTGGTGTGATCAGCCGCGTTGCAGCGGCGGAAGAGTTGGATGATGCCCTGCACACAATTGTCGATCGTCTGCAGCGCAACGCGCCGTTGTCGCTGCGGGCGATCAAGGCGCTGCTGCTGCGGGAGATGACGTACAGGGACCGTATTGCCCACGACGATGTCGACCTGCTTGTTAGGGCGGCGCGCAAGAGTCCGGACGCGCTCGAGGGGATGCAGGCGCGACTCGACAAGCGTGAGCCCCGCTTTGAAGGTAAATCGGGCGATGGGTAAGGATCATCCTTGGCCGTGACGCTCGTTTGCGTTGCGGTAAAGTCCCATAGTGGGCTGGCTCAACGCGGTTGCAGTCGATCAGGCTGACGCGGCCATCACGCCAGTCCTCGCTTGCCGGATTATGCTGTTCGCGGATCACGGCCGTGAGATCGTTGAGCCATACTAGGTTGCTGGCGGCTGGGACGGGCTTGAACGCGCGCCGGTGCCGCCAGATCCTGCGGCGGTCGTCGCGCGGGCAAGGCGAGTCCAGGGTGCGCTGGCGGCTGCCGCTCTCAACGACTATAGGAATGGACTCGAGGCGCTCGGCTGTCGGCTTGTTCGAGCGATTGTTTTGACTGAACGTGGTCGATTGGGCGACCTGAATCAGATGCTTGGTTCACACGCGCAAATCCACGTGGCAGAGGGGGAGGCGGTGCGAGATGCGGCGAGGGCTGCGTTCGCCGGCATGCGTGTCGAGTGCCAGAACGAGAACGAGAACGAGAACGAGAACGAGAACGAGAACGAGAAGAGTGTCCTAACGGCGTCTGCAGACAAGCTGGCGCACAATTCATTCGCGGCAACTACGGACATGAGGCAAGGCAGCCTGGCACCCGATGAACTGATGAAGGCGCGACGTCCGGGCGGTAGCCGCACCTGGACCAAGGAGGCGCGTCTGCTCGGACTGGCTGCCTGGCTCAACCGTTAGACTCGCTTCCAGGAGGGTTGCTGCTTTCACTATTGAGGGCAAGTTCAGGGTCGCGGTTTACTTCCGGGCGGGGCGCAGGTTCTGACTCGCAAGGCGAACGTGAAACCCCTGTGTTCCATTCAGGATGCTGCCGTTCGGCAGCGAGCTAGTTCCTGTCCCAAAATTGTCATCCTGACAATTCTTGGGAGTCGGTTTTGCAAGCAAACCTCGCACTTTCTCACAGATAAGGAGGCTTGCAGAAAAGAGGCCGACGGAAAATGGCGGTGCATCCCTGCACCGTTAGCCAGTACCTGTCCCAGAACGGAGTTCTGGGACAGGTACTGGCTAGACGACCTGGAACGGGAGGATTGCCCGCACGCCACTGCCATCGTAGCTGCCGAGCAGATACTCGCCGTCCTGCAATTCCTGATATCGCGGCAACGTTGCATGGGGGTTGCGCGGGTCCCAATCGGACTCGACGGTGTAGGCCTCGACCCGCATGCGCACCGGTCGTTCCATTTCAAGTGTGAAGCCGTGCCAGTGAAACTGGTGATCGCGCCCGGAGCGCATTCGAACAGAAACCCGCCCCGTGTCCGTGTGGCCGAGGTAGACAGCGCGGTGATTCAGTCGTGTCCGTATACTGTACATAAAAACAGTATACTGGAGAATCCGGGTGGCGCCAGATGAGTGGGACACCGACCGACTCCACGGATAGGATTGAAGCGGCGTCATACCCCCGTGGTCGACGCGCGGCATGCCCGGCAAGAAAAAAGTTCGCCAGGGGTGAGATGTTTTGGCGACTTCCTCCACTCTAAGTCTGAGGGATGCGCAGGCGAGGGGATTGGACGCCCCACTCGTGATTCCTGGTTCCTTCGGCCAGTGTTTTGTCGTAAACGTCCAATCATGCGCCCGCCCGAAACCCCCGTCGCCGTCAGTCGGGTCACGCCTGGACGTGGGACAGTGGCAAGGCGCGGGCAAGGCACGGGCGATGGCAGGGCGCGTGAACATCGGGGCGGTCACAGGCATACTCTAGCGCCGTACTTCACCCGGATTGAGGGCCTTGACCGCCATTTTCTTCACCCCGTTGTCCGATGCCGTCGTGCGCGCAGCGCTAGGCGGATTCTCGGTCGCCGGTCTCAGTCGTAGCGTCGATTCCCTGGCGAATAAGGCGAGTTGCCATCTGACGGCACTTTGCGCTTCCCCGCGGCAAGTGCCGGCGCACCATCCGGCTGAAAAACCATGTTGAATGAGTGGCTCCTCGCGCTCGCGCGGTGGCTCGACACGCACGCGTGGAGCACCGGATTGCACGAGTCGCTCTACATGTACGCCTGGATTGAATCCACGCACGTACTGACCCTTGCCGTGTTCCTGGGGATGCTGATCGTCATTGACCTGCGCATGCTCGGCGTTCTCTTCATGGACGTGCCGGCGTCGGTCATCGCACGGCGCCTGGATCTGCCGATGATGATCGGCTTCGTCGTCATGTTGGTGACCGGCTTCGTGTTGTACTACGCGATCCCGGTGCGCACGACCCAGAGCATCTGGTTTCGCATCAAGGTTGTGTTTCTCATTGCTGCCGGTGTGAACGCGTTTTTGTTCCGCGCGCGTATGCAAGACTCGAGCGCAAGCTGGGATCTGGCACCGCGCCCGCCACGAAACATTCGCATCGGCGCTGCTCTGTCCCTGACGTTCTGGACCGTCGTCGTCATCTGTGGTCGCGCGATTGCGTACGACTGGTTTGACTGCCGCAAGCTAGACGGCGCGTTCATGTATTGGGCGGCCGGCTGCGTGGATGAACTCGCTGCACTCGAGGGGGGGGCCTAGATTGGATTTCATCTGGCTCTTCGAGTGGCTGGA
>CAVOBC010000300.1:0-6040 GCA_963693635.1 Gammaproteobacteria bacterium
CAATTGTCAGGTGATCACGTTGCAAGGTGCTGCCCGGCCCGGCGGCGTGCGAGGTGACTAAATCGCGCGCTGTATTTTGAGCGGGGCGCGGTCCGTTCAGGAAGGCAATGGGCAGGGCGGACTTGAGGTCACATTTCCTGCAAGCGGACTCGTTGCCCGCCTAACTTTTCAAGCGCGAGCTTTAGCTCGGCAAGTTTGATTCGCTCCTTCTCGACGACGTCAGCGGGAGCCTTGGATACGAAATCTGGATTGGTCACCTTGCCCTCGCAGCGATCATGTTCGTTCGTGCGCTTCTGGATTTCCTTGTCAAGCCTAACAAGTTCAGCCTTCTGATCGATCAACCCCTTCATTGGCACAAGCACTTCCATGTCTCCGACCAGATGCACCGCTGCAACCGGGGGCGGCGCGTCACTCTCGTACCAGGACAGGGACTCTGGCTTCACGAGCGGCTCGAGCAAACTCGCATATGCGTCGAGGCGGCGCTTGTCCGTCGTATCGCCGTTCCTGAACAGGACCGGAATCCTGCGCGCGAAGGAGATGTCCATCTCGCCGCGAATATTGCGGGTGCCGCTGACCACATCTTTGACCCAATCGATGTCTGCGACAGCAGCGTCGTCGATAGCCTCGGGGTCTGCTCCAGGAAACATCTCCAGCATGATCGTCTTGCCTGGACTGCTTGTGCGCGCGGCGACCTGTTGCCAGAGTTCCTCAGTGATGAATGGCAGAAATGGGTGCGCCAGCCGCAGGGTCGTTTCAAGCACGCGAAGTAATGTCTGTTGGATGCCGCGAACGCGGCCGGGGTCGGCGCGTTCGCGCAGGTGTGGTTTGCTGAACTCAAGGTACCAATCGCAATACTCGTCCCAGATGAACTCGTACAACGCTTTGGCCGCGAGATCGAAACGATAGGTCTCCATCGCCAGCGTGACGTCCGCTGTGCTTTTTTGCAGCAGGGATTCGATCCACCGTTCCGGCGCGCCGAACGTTGCCTCATCAGTCGGCATGTCCTCGGTGTTCTCGAGGACGAAACGCGTCGCATTCCAGAGTTTGTTGCAGAAATTCTGATAGCCCTCCACTCGATTCATGTCGAATCGAATCGTTCGAGAGCGTGTGGACATGGCGTAGAAAGTGAAGCGTAGGGCATCCGTGCCGTAAGCCTTGATGCCGTCCGGGAACTCCTTGCGCGTCGCTTCCTCGATACGGGCGGCCAACCGCGGTTGCATCAGGTTCTCGGTTCGCTTCGCCACCAGCGCATCCACGTCGATGCCGTCGATGATGTCGAGCGGGTCGAGACCGTTGCCTTTCGACTTGGACATCTTCTGCCCGTCGGCGTCCGTCACGAGGCCGGTGACATAGACCTTCGAGAAAGGCACCTCGCCGATGAATTTAAGAGTCATCATGATCATCCGGGAGACCCAGAAGGTGATGATGTCGTGCCCGGTCACCATGACGTCGGTCGAATGGAACGTCGCCATCTCCTCGGTCTCGTCTGGCCAGCCGAGGGTAGAGAAGGTCCAGAGTGCGGACGAGAACCACGTGTCCAGCACGTCGTCGTCCTGTCGTAGTGGCAGATCGTTGGGCAACGCGTGTTTCTCGCGAACTTCCTCGACAGACCGCCCCACATACAGGTTGCCGTCGTCGTCGTACCAGGCGGGAATGCGGTGGCCCCACCATTGCTGGCGGCTGATGCACCAGTCCTGGATGTCGCGCATCCACGCAAAAAAGGTGTTCTCGTAGGTCTTTGGTACAAATTCGATGGCGCCGGTTGCAACGGCGTCGATCGCGGGTTGCGCGAGCGATTCGATGCGCACAAACCACTGGTCGCTCAGGAAGGGCTCGACCACAACGCCGGATTTCTCGCCGCGCGGAACAGCCATGGTGTGGTCTTCGATCTTGTCGAGGAGTCCGGCGCTGTCCATGTCAGCGATGACTATTTTGCGCGCCTCAAACCGGTCCATGCCCCGATATTTCGGCGGCACGCTGTCGTTGAGCGACGCGTCTTCGTTGAAGATGTTGATCAGGTCCAGATCCTGGCGCCGCCCGACGTCGTAGTCGTTGAAGTCGTGGGCCGGCGTGATCTTGACGCAGCCGGTGCCAAACTCCGGGTCCACATGGTGATCCGCCACGATGGGGATATCGCGACCCGCGAGCGGTAAGGTGATCGTCTGCCCGACCAGGTCGCGGTAGCGATCGTCGTCGGGATGCACGGCGACCCCGGTGTCGCCCAGCATGGTCTCGGGACGAGTCGTCGCGACGGTCAGGTGGGATGTCCCGTCAGCGAGCGCCTGCTTGAGGGGATATCTGAAGTGCCACAGGTGTCCCTTTTCCTCTTCTGACTCAACCTCCAGGTCCGAGATCGATGTCTTGAGCTGGGGGTCCCAGTTGACGAGTCGCTTGCCGCGGTAGATCAGACCTTCGTCGTGCAGACGAACAAATACCTCGAGGACGGCACGCGACATGCCATTGTCCAGGGTGAAGCGTTCAGTTTCCCAGTGCAGAGACGCGCCGAGGCGTCGAAGCTGGCGGGTGATGGTGCCGCCTGATTCTTCCTTCCACTGCCAGGCGCGTTCCAGAAACTTTTCGCGCCCAAGCTCCGACGCGCTGATGCCTTCAAGGCTGAGTTTTTCCGAGACGACGAGTTGGGTGGCTATGCCGGCATGATCGGTACCCATCTGCCAGAGGGTTTTGTGTCCCTTCATGCGCTTGTAGCGGATCAGTGAGTCGACCAACGAATGTTGGAAGGCATGACCCATGTGGAGCGTGCCGGTGACATTGGGCGGCGGAATCGCGATGCTAAACGGAGTGCCGTTGCCCTGGGGCGCGAAGTATCCGGCCTTCTCCCACTCCTCATAGCGGTTTTGTTCAATCTCGGAGGGCTGATATTTCTTCATCGCATTTGTTCGAGACGGGTTAGGGGTGGCCATTGAGGACGAACCGGCGTCAGGGCACCGAAGGATGGCGGATTATACGTAATGGCCGCGGGTTGTGCCGGATCTCGGCAAGTGTCGGCGATTGGAACCGGTTCAGGCTGGTTCTTGTCCTGAAATTGTCATCCTGACGATTATTCTTGGGCGTTGGTTTGCAAAACAAACCTCGCGCACTCTCTTGCGGAAATAGCCCTGCGGACTTGCGGAAAATAGCCCTGCGGAAAATGGATGGTACATCCCTGCACCGCACGCCAGTGCCAGCTCCGGAACGGTGTTCTGGGTCAGGCCCGAGCTAGTCGTCCGATTTCCGCCCGGGCGCGGTCAGCACGCTCAGCAACTCATCGAGTTCGCCTGACACATGCGCCATCAGGTCGCGGATTTGATCGACGTCGACGTTGCCGTCCGCGTCTGCGGGGTCGTCTGGATTGGCATCGACATCCGGACCTTCTGTCAGGTCGGCCTCGTTCGCGCGCTCCAAATCGCGGTTTTCGAGGAAGCTGTCATCCCTGCCGCCGGTAGGGCGGGCATCTGTCGAGTCTGGCCCATCTGCCGCATGGTTATTTATTGCAACCGGGTCAGGCGCGTCCTCGAAGGGCGCTTCGTTAAAGGCAGCTTCATCAAATCCAGCTTCATCAAAAGCAGGGGGTCGCCCCTCCGGGGAGCCCTCGTCCAGCAAATCTTCAATGATCTGACCCGCGCGGGAGACGCCGTTCGCATCCTCCTTGCGCGCCAGTTCGATGGGGGCCGGTGCTTGTGCGGGGGCGGCCGTCAGGCGATCGAAGAGGTCGGGCGTGTACACACCCACCGTTCCAGATCGGTTGCGCGGGGACGTCCGCCCGACCATGTCTGAACCGGGGCCTTGACTGCCCTGCTCGTCTTGCGCCCCTTTTTCCTGTTGAAGTGGCTCTTGTTGATGTGGCTCTTGTTGATGTGGCTCTTGTTGAAGGGGCTCCTGTTGAAGGGGCTCCTGTTGACTGTCAGTCTGTTGATGGGACTCTGGCTGACGGTCCTTGTGTTGCCGGGCGTTCCGCTCGCCGGACGACGCCTGGACATCGGCAGGCGCGTCCCGGTCCGCTTCGTCCGCTGGGTCGTCCGCGTCGTTCATGCGCTGTCGCCGCGGGTCTTGCCTTGGGTGATCGCGTGGTAATCCAGCGGGTAGCCCCGGTGCTGGTAGAACGTATAGTTTTGACGCGCAATCTGGCGGCTCTCGTCGGAGAGTGGAACAATCTCCGCAACGCGCTCAAACCGGCTGAAAAAGTCGGGTACTCCGCCGCCGAGATTGATCAGCACGCCGTCATGGTCGCCAGGTTCGTCGGCGTGGCCGATGTGCACCGGCCCGGTTGGATTGGCTGCCAACTGATCATGCGGAATGAAACTGTCAGCACGAAAGGTCCACAGAAGATCATCGAGGCTGCGTGATTCCTCTGCGCCGGCGGTATGTACGTAGACGCGGTTGCCCTGATGCCAGGCCTTCTCGATCAGCCGGCATGTGAACAGGTTTGCAGGCTCATCGGTCTCGATCTGGTAGAAGTCGATCCTGGTCATGCTTTCTGCATCACCGCCTGATCCATCAGGTACTGGGTCAAGAGCGGCACGGGTCTGCCGGTGGCGCCTTTTTGCTGGGCGCTACCACCACGATATGCGGTGCCGGCTACATCCAGGTGGGCCCAGCGATACTCGCGGGTAAATCGTGACAGGAAACACGCGGCAGTGATGCTTCCTGCGGCCCGGCCCCCGGTGTTGCTCATGTCTGCAAATGCACTTTTGAGCTGAACCTGATAATCGTCCCACAAGGGCATACGCCATGCCCGGTCCTGGGCCGCCTCACCGGCTGCGTGCAGACCCTCGGCGAGTGCGTCGTCGTTGGCGTAAAGCGCGGTTGCGTGTGAACCGAGAGCAACCACCGCTGCGCCGGTCAGGGTGGCGATGTCGACAACGGTTACTGGCTTGAAGCGATCGATATAGGTGAGCGCGTCGCACAGGACAAGTCGTCCTTCTGCGTCGGTGTTCAGAATCTCAATGGTCTGACCTGAGAGCGAGGTGATGATGTCCCCGGGGCGAGTCGCGGTGCCGGATGGCATGTTCTCGGCCGCCGCGATGACACCGAGGACGTTGAGGTTGAGTTCCATCGTGGCAATGGCGGCGATCGTCCCGAGCACGGATGCAGCGCCGCACATGTCGTAGATCATGTCAGGCATCGACCCGGCCGGCTTCAAGCTGATGCCGCCGGTGTCGAAACTGATGCCTTTGCCGACAATGATGTGGGGCGCCGCGTCGTCGTTCCCGCCGTTGTAGTGCATGACGACGAGCTTTGATGGTTCAACGCTGCCGTTGCCAACCGACAGCAGTGCGCCCATACCGAGGTCCTGCATCTCATCTTCATTCAAAACGTCTGTCTTGACGGCCGGGAACTCGTCGGCAAGCGCGAGGCAGGCGTCGGCCATGAAGGTGGGCGTGCAGATGTTGCCGGGGTGATTGCCAAGATCGCGGGCGCGGTTCATGCCCGCGCCGATGGCCGCACCAATACTTGCTGCGCCGGCGAGTGCCGGATGGCGTGCGCGCTCCGGTAGATTCAACGTGACGATGCCGGGCGTCAGCGTCTTCGCGGGTTTCTCCCGCATCGCGTCGAACGCATAAAAGCTCGCGACAAAAGTCTCGGCAATCCGTCGTGCGGGCCAGCCTTCGCCACGGCCACGCACTTCAAGGCCACCGAGGCAAAGTGTGACATTCTCGGCGTTGGTCGCCTTGATGGCAGAGACAACGGCGCGGATGACGAGTGAAAAGCGGGCGGCATCCAGCGATTCAGCGTCGCCGAGGCCGGCAAGCAGCACCCGCTGCGATCGGATACCACTGACGTCGTGCAACAGCAGGGTCTGGCCGGCTTTGCCGGTGATGTCGCCACGCTTGAGGATGCGGCTGATCAGGCCGTCACTCGCCGTGTTCACATCCTCGGCTGGGGGGCTGAGGCGGTTGCCGGCGAATACGCCCAGAATCAGGCAGTGCGTTCTCGCTTTGACGGGGTTTGCGGCGTTCACGGCAAAACGCATGGGGACTCCTCTGGCATTAATCGATGAAATCCATTCCGCGCTCCTGCAACGACTTTAGCATTGGAATTT
>CAVOBC010000301.1:0-6023 GCA_963693635.1 Gammaproteobacteria bacterium
GCTCGACGGCGACGCGACTTGAATTCCTGCGTCATCCGCGTGAACGCAGTCCGTTAACTGTCACCGAGACCGAGAGTCTGGCCGCCAGGGTGCCCTCTGTGACATCGCCGATGCTGGTCATTGTTGGCGCCCTGGATGCACTGCAGACTGCCGCGCAACGCTTGCACACGTTGGTGCCGCAATCGGAGTGTGTCGTTGTGCCGGGGTCACCGCACAACGTCTACTACGAGACCGCGGCGGAGTGGAACGAGGCGGTCGACGGATTTCTGAGTCGACGTGCTGACGTCGGATAGTTGCCGGGAACTGGTGTCAGTCGAGCCTGGCTATTGCGGCTTGTCTCGTCTCACCCAGCGACTGGTGCTGCCGAAGTCCTCGATCGCCTCGTCAGATTTTTGCCAACCGCCGAATCCGGCCTCAAGATGGGCGACGTCGGTGAAGCCCATTTCCTTGAGTACGATTGCGGCGTAGACGCTGCGACCGCCGCCGGCACAAAACAGAACCGTGCGCCTGTCTTCCTGAAAATAGTCGCGGAAGTAGGGACTTGTCGGGCTCGCCCAGAATTCCATCATGCCGCGCGCGCAGTGGATTGCCCCAGGAATTGTGCCCAGTTCGACCAGTTCTTGAATCTCCCTGATGTCGAGTAGCAGCAGGTCCGGATTGGCTGCCATTTCCTGCTTCAGATCATCAACCGACAGATTGTCGAGATCTTCCTTGAGTGCGGTGGTTTCCTTGAACACGTCTTTGATCGGCACGCTGGCAACTCCTTAGGGGCGAGGGGACGCACGATATCACGTACTTTTCAGTAACCTGATAGAGTGGCTGCACCCTGCGAATCACCACCACCGAAAGGACACGCTATGGCCGCTTTTTTCATCGCTCAATACACCGTTAACAATCCCGCGCTGTATGCCGAATACCAGGCGGGCGCAGGCCCGAGCGTGCAAGCGCATGGCGGCGAACTCGTGTCCTTCGACATCGCGGCTGAGACGATTGAAGGCGAACCCCCGGGGGCACAGACCGTCATCATCAAGTTTGAGGATACGGAAAAGGCGAAAGGTTGGTACAACTCACCGGAATACCAGGCGGTCGTCGGCAAGCGTATGGAAGCGACCGCCGGCTACGCGGTGATCTCCCAGTCGATGAACTTCGGCGGATAACGCAATAACCGACAGCGTGTCGGTCGCTCGGTGCATCAAGCTGACGTGATGAGGTCATCGATACCGATGTAGCTGTCGATCACCTCGTGGAAGCGCCGGACCCGGGCTTCCTGGCCGGACAGGTACACGCCTTTGAATCCCCGGGGCCGAAAGCCAAGCTGTTGGCCGGTTGTCACTGACAAGTCCTGGTCCATGCCGTATCCGACACTCTTGTCACCGTACTCGACGACCTCGTGTGCCATCAAGTCGCCACGTTGGCGCGGCCCGGCCGGGGTCGAAATGGGCGACTCGTCCCTGTCTTCGTCAAATGCGTAGAACCAGTTATCAAAGACGCATCGTTCCGGGTCCCGGGCGTGTGGGGTTGAACGCAGAAAGTGAAAACCTTCTGCCATCACAGACATGGCGAAGTTTGGAAAGATGGTGTAGTGATAGTAGTCGGTCAGTTGCTCGTCGCGTAGGCGGTCGAAGTGGCCGTAACCTCGCGCGGGGCCCTGGCGCCGTTTGGCTTGCTGCAGCGCAAGGTCTGATTTCGCGCTCCTTGCCGCGGAACGTATCAGGATCGACGCCCCAAGATGACATCAGATTCATCAGCGACCGGGTCATCTTGTCCCCTGCGAGCGACCGCGCTGGATAGCGCGCATGCCGATTGCCGGCCAAGCAGCAGCCAGACCCGTGTTCACATAGACTCGAACTCGCGCTCAAAGAATGCCCGGGACGTATATCGGTTGCCGGGTATCGGATGGTTGCTGATGTTTGGCGTTTGCCAGCGAGGGGCGGGATTAGATCGCCAGTCATTCATCGGTGGATCCTCGGCTTTACCAGGTTTTCTTGCTGACCGATGCCCAAGAATTGTCAGGATAACGTTGGGACAAGAACGTCAGGGCAGTGGCGGAAGCGGGTTGACGACGCCGGACATGTCGCCTTTGGCCTCGTCGTTGTAAAGGATGTGGTACTCACGTTTGCGAAAAAGCCAACCAGCGTCATCCTTTACATATTCATCGGCGTAAGTGCCAATGTTGAAGTTGCCACCATCGCAGCCGGCCGGTCTGATGTGTTCGCACAGATACCAGCGGACTGATGCTGTGTTGCCATCAATATTGATCGTGCCTTGATAGACCAGTTGTACCGAAAAATCGAGACTACCCATCGCCCTTGTCCACAGCCCGACGTTGTTGGCTTTGCCGCTGACGGGTCCAGGCCCGGGCAAACCACCACGTGCTGATGACCCATCCCCAGATTCTGACGGGTGGTATCAACGACATGTGTACGAAGTACGACACGATCGGTAACTACTCGAGGGCGATTCGGACCGGCGCGCTTGAAGGCGAGGAAATGCGGGGCTTCGAGGCCGAGCCCGCCGAAAACGGTGCGACCTTCCTGCGGCATCCGCTGAACGGTTGGACGTACGAACGGCTTGAGGCGGGCAGGGTCCTCGTCACGACCACGAAGGGCGTCTCCGGGACCCTCACCGCGAATGCTGATTGGGTCGACGGAGAACTCAAAGACGCGAACCCGCATCTTTGCCTCTGGGTTGGCGGTCTGCAGCTTGATGCCGGGCGAGCGCCGGGGCGTCCACGTGACCCTGCTGTTGCCGACGCGATCAGAGACAAGCTGGGACCCGACGCGTCACCGAGCGCCTTGTCCGCAGAGATGCAGCGGCAGGCCCTTGCTGGCGTCGTGCCACCAATCGCAGAGCCGATTCCAGACATTGAACTGTCCGCATCGATCTTCATGACCGTGTTCCCCAACTGGCATCCGTGGGGATCTTTCAACCTGATCAACTATCGTTTCAGGCCGAATGGGGACAACCATGACGAGTGCATCATGGAGTGCATGTATCTTGCGTCCATTCCGGAGGTTGGCGAGTACCAGCCGGCATCAGAGATCCACTGGCTGGGTGTCGACGAGGATTGGACCCATGCACCGGAACTCGGCATGCTCGGCAAGATCTTTAATCAGGATCTCAGGAATCTGCCCAACGTCTACGAAGGCCTGAAGGCGACCGCGCGGGAACACGTTAGGCTGGGCGACTACAACGAACTCAAGATCCGGCACTTCCATGAGCTTTATGGCCGCATTGTCGGCGACCCGTGACCGGCTTGAGTGAGGGTTGATACAGCGGCGGTTGATAAATCAGGAGTAACGATGTCCGATACCTCTCACGATCATGAAATGGTCTCCATCTACGCCTTCTCGGACGACCAGATTGACACCCTCATGCGCGAGGCCAGTGAATGTGTCCTGATGTGGGGCACCCAGGACGGCTGGCCAGTTGGCGTCATCCACGCGTTCGTGTGGCACGAGGGCAAAGTCTGGCTGACGTTTGCAGCGCATCGCCATCGCGCTGCGGCGATTCGGCGCGACAATCGGGTGTCAGTTTGTGTGACCGGCACGTCTGGATCTTCTGTGGCGGGTTCAGCAACTTGCAAGGGCCTTGGCACGTTCCACGACGACGATGAAACCAAAGCTTGGTTTTACCGTGCGTTAGCACACAAAGTGCGCCCGGACAGTCAGGCTGGCGAGGACGCGTTTCATCAACTGCTCGACTCCCCACTGCGGGTCATTCTCTCTATCGACCCGGTCAAGTGGATCACCTATGACGGCACCAAAGCTGGCCGCGACATGGCGGGTCGCCTGCCAGACGATGAAAAGACGCCGCGTCTTGAAGCGGACGCCGTGCGCATGAATCGCGAACGGGAAAAGCGTGGCTTGCCGCCGCGCTAATCTGCCTGACCAATCAAACTGCGATCTTGTATCGCCACCTTTTTTCGCCACCTTTTACTGCCAGCACTTACTGTCACCTTTAACCGTCACCCTTTACCCCACCTGTGACCGTCACCCGATAAGGAAAACTCAGCATGGATCTTCAACCCAAGGGCAAGAATGCCATCGTAACGGGAGCAACGCGCGGCATCGGCCGGGCAATCGCCGAGTCGTTTGCGAATGAAGGGTGCAACGTTGCTATCTGCGCCCGCAACAGCGATGCGGTTGATGAGGCCGTAGCCGCACTGACGGCAAAGGGCGTTGCCGCTTTTGGTCAGGTGGTCGACGTCGGCGACGCACTGGCTGCGTTCTTCGACGCGTCAGCCGCGGCGCTCGGGGGTATCGATACGATCGTCTCCAACGTTAGCGGGGGGCTACGGCCAGGGTGAAGAGGGTTGGCGCGCGAGCTTTGAGCACGACATGATAGGCGCCGTTCGCCTGGTCACGGCCGGCTTGCCGCATCTCAGCGAATCGAACAGTGCGAGCGTGATCATGATCGCAACGACCGCGGCGCTTGAGAAGTTCATTAGTGCGGGCGCTTACAACGCTATGAGGGGCGCACTGCTGCAGTATGCCGGCGCGTTGTCGCAGGACCTGGCGGGCAAGGGCATCCACGTGAATTCTGTGAGCCCGGGTCCGATCTTCATCGAAGGCGGCGCCTGGGACAATATCAAAAAGAATATGACCCCGTTCTTTGAAGCAACGGTTGCTGACATACCGATGGGCCGCATGGGGACCGCTGAAGAAGTGGCGGACCAGGTGGTTTTCCTCGCGTCGCCGCGCGCCGCATTCACGACCGGGACCAATGTAGTGATCGATGGCGGAATAACGGAACGGATCCAGTTCTAGCGCAAAGCGCCCAATTCGAATAGCACTTGTGGTGCAGGTGGTGTCATGAAGGATTCAGCCCGATCCCAACTCATCGGGATGGCGCGTCGTAACATCGAAGTGGTGAAATCGGGGGTCCTCGATCGCACCCAAGACGTGATGCGGGTGCCACCGACGCATTATTACGACCCCGATCGATCGCGGCTTGAGACCGACCGTGTCTTTAAACGTCTGCCATTGTTGCTGGCAATGAGCGGGGAGCTTAAGAATCCCGGCGATTTCAAAACGATGGTGGTCTGCGGCGTGCCGGTTCTCATCGTGCGTGACCGGTCTAACGAGGTGCGGGCCTTCATCAATTCCTGCAGCCATCGTGGCGCGGTGATAGTAACCGACCGATCCGGCAACCGGTCGCGAATCGCCTGTCCGTATCACGCGTGGACTTATGACGACCTGGGCGATCTTGTCGCGGTGTACAAGTCAGAGGAATTCGGCGACATTGATAAGTCCTGCCATGGGCTGACCCCGCTCATGGTTGGTGAGCGTGCCGGTTTGATCTGGGTCTCGCTCGACCCGGCGACAACGCTCGACATCGACACCTTTCTTTGTGGATATGACGACGTTCTGTCGCTGTTTAGCTTTGGCAATTGGTCGCTCTTCGATCACAGGACCATCGCCGGTCCCAACTGGAAAATGGCGTACGACGGCTACATGGACCTCTATCACTTGCCCACTCTGCACGAGGACACGTTTGGCGCGAACATGTCCAACCAGGCGCTCTACCATGCGTGGGGGCCGCATCAGCGGGTGTCGTCGCCCAATCCGGGACTGCTGAAATTAGCCGATCAACCGGAAGAGGACGGGCTGACAGATGTGCTCATGAGCAGCGTGTGGAGCATATTCCCGCAGGTGTCTATCGCGTCGTTTGATGGCGGCGGCCGCGGTGTGATGATCTCGCAATTCTTTCCGGGCGACACGCCGCTCGAATCGTTCACGTTGCAGAACTACATGATGGAGACGCTGCCGACGACCGATGACATGAAAGCGGCGGCGAACGCACAGTTCAAGTTGCTCGAATATGTAGTGCGAGAAGAAGACTACGCGACGGGGATACGATATCATAGTAACATGATACTCCGGTCGGACTTTGAAGTCACGTTTGGTCGCAACGAAGGCGGGGCCCAGCGTTTTCACCGCTTCCTGGATGAACTGTTGGCGTGTGGGGACGCGGACCTGACAGCGTGCTTCAAGCGTGTTGGCGCAGAAGCTCAATTAGAT
>CAVOBC010000302.1:0-6006 GCA_963693635.1 Gammaproteobacteria bacterium
GGTTCCGGGCAAGCATGGCTACTGGAAACACTTTCCGTTGCCCGTGCCAACGCGCAGCCTTAAACAGCTTCGCCATGACCTGTTTGAGGGGGGCTATTGGCTGATCGAGGACGGCCTGTCCGGCGCCAGTTGCGAGATCCTGCGGGCACGGGCGGGCACGGGCGGACGAGCAGGGCGAAGGCGAGCGCGTCGCAAATGCCGTGCAACGGGCTTCGGCTCAATTCAAACCGTATCGGCCGCCAGCAGAGAAGGCCGCGCGGAAGGTTGGCAAGGGCGTTATTCAAGGCGCCAATACGGTCGGCAAGGGCGTTGAACAGGGTGCAAGAGAGATCGGCAAAAGCGCGCAAGCATTGGGCAAAGCGCTTGGTTTTTGAGCCGGATTTGGTGTTTCGCTTGATCCCGGCGGTGTTGGGTAGCTGACATCGGCGCGCCCCCCTCTCTTCCCCCGAGGGTTCACGCACGATCCTCGTTCTGCCAGTCGAGTTCCTCCTGCATCCGGTCGATCTCGGCGTCGGAATAATCCGGCTCCAGGCGCAGGTCAGTAACCTGGCGACCCGGCGAAAGGGGGGCAAGATACTCGCGATGATTCACGGCATGTCTGTCCAGGCATCCGCGACTTCTCCGAATTCGGGCAGGGCAGGAAAGCCACCGGCGCGCGTGGTCGTCAGTGAGCCGCATTGAATGGCGAATTCGATCAGGGATTTAGACAAGGCAGCTGGAGGCTAGAGCGTCTTCCAGGCGAGTTCAAATTCGCCGCTTGCAGTCGCGACGTAAGCGGATTGCTCAGAGATAGTGACGCTCATCTGCATCGTTCTCTCCATCTGCGTGGCCGCATTGGCAACATCCGCTGACTCGAACTGAAAGACCTCGGCACGGAGTGCGCGACAACGCGCCTCAATGCTAGGCCACCAGACAGACACCTTGGTGTTGAAGCAGTAGATTCGCACCTGCGCGGCCTGGCTCGATGCCTTCTTGATGCGCTCGATCTTCGGTTCACCGACCTCGATCCAGAGGCTGGTCTGTCCATCCAGCGTGTGGGACCAAAGGGCAGGTTCCTCTGTGTCGCTGAGCCCTTTGCCAAACGCCAGCCCGTCGCCAGCATTGATGCAGAACGCCATCACGCGTACGAGCATGCGCTCGGCCGATTCTGATGGATGCCGGGCGACCACCAGATCAAGCGCGTCGTAGTGGTTGCGGTCCAAGTCGGAGAGATCGATCGCAAACTTGTAGATCGTGGGCGTCAAGGCCATCGCGGTCGTCCCTATAAATGCTTTTGGGTGCGTGCGCTCCGAGTGAGCGCATTCGAGGAAGCGCCACCATCGGCGCGGTCACAGGGCGATAGCGGGAGAGGCGAGCGGGCCGGGGCACTCGTTGTCGTGAGCCGCGATCATACGCCTGACAGACCGCGATTCAGTGCCGGATCGCTAACACCCAGTAGTGATGCTCGCGGCCATGTTCCCGCACTTCCGCAAAACGGGCGACAAGCCCGCATCGTAAACTGCTTGTCTTGTCACCTTCGGATGCGGATGGCTCCAGAACATCGGTGCGGCGTAGAAGTGCTCGACGTCCTCCCACTCTGAGTGGCCACTGCTGAAGAGCAGGACACCACCAGGGGCGAGCAGATCCGCAAAGCTCGCGATGACGCGTGCGTGCTCGGCCATCGGCACGTGAATCAGGCTGTAACAGGCAATGAGGCCGTCAAAAACCGCGGGCCTGAATCCGAACTGCTGCATGTCCATGTGTGCCAGCCGCACGCCGGGTGTTCCCGCCGCGGCCAGAGACAGCATGCGCTCCGAGATGTCGACGCCGGTGACCGCAAAGCCGGCGTTCGCGAGGCGCCCGGCTACCGGTTGCCCGCTTCCACAGCCGACATCCAGAATACGCCCGCCAGGACGGCATGCCGACTGTAATCGGGCGAGCACGTCGTTGATGTCGAAGCGATGTCGGTCCGCCGCGTAACCGTCCGCCGACGCGTTGTAGCCATCGATGACAACCTGCCGTCCGCCGGTATCTTCGACCGTCACAGGGCTCGTTTCATTCTTTGCATCGTGTGCCTCATCGCAGCGTCATTTCTGATCGAGTGCGCGCGATCGTGCGGGCAACCGGTGTATCAGCATTGCGCAGATCAAACCCTCCCGACACGCATCCGCATGCGCGATTTCGGGCTGCGCGATGACTCTTGGCCGTGAGCCACGATGTGGCCAGGTCGCCCGGTGTACAAGGAATGGATGACATACGTATACGTCTCCTGCGGTGCCGACCGAGAGCGTGCGAGATGCGTCAAACAATGATTTCGGTGCGGCTGGCACGACGTCACCGAAGAAGACACCGTCAGGCCCATAGGGTGCGAGGATTGTTGGTATGTGCATATGCGAACCCGGAATGATCTCGGTGGGCGCGTCGTCCTCGGTCACATCACTGAACAGGAACAGCGCCAACAGGCCGCGCACCCGGCTGTTCACATTCACCCGGTACTGGCCGTTCACATCATAGCTGCCGTCAATGTGCCACCCGGAGTCGCCCGGATCGGCAGTCCGGGGAAATCGGACCGGGATCGTGCCGCCCACGCCTGGCCGTTGTCGCCAGCGACCAGACCCCAGCAGTTGGTCATAGACTTTCGACAGGTCGGGCGACGTGCCCGCAGTCGCAAACACGGGCCCTTCGGGACAGTTAATGCGCGTTACCGGGTCACGCCAACTCGACGGGTCGTTGAGATCAATGCCGCAAGCCCGCACCTTATGCGCAATTACCTCGTAACATGCGTCGATCGTTGCGGGGTCGATCGCGCCTCGAACGATGGTGAAGCCATTCGTCTCGAAATCGGTGATCAGCGAGTCCACGAGAAGGGGCCAACGTTGCAGAATGGGTGCTGCCTCGCGCGCGTCGCGGCTCTGATCTGGCCGGTTTTCTCAATGTCTGTTCCGACGCGAACCATGCGGGTCCCTTTCTGCAAGCGGCTTGAGGGTGAGACTCGTACCAGATTTCGCCCGGTCCGCTGGTGTGGTCATTGTATATTTGGTTATCAAAGCTCCGGCATTGCGTTGGGATGTAGCGTTTCGATGTCTCTTATGACCGCTGCTCGATGGATCCACCTTGCAAGCATGTATTTGAAACACCAAGATTTCTTCCGTATTAGATAGTCCAGCTAGCGGCCGAGTCCCGCGACAATCCTCTCGATGTCTTCGCCGCGGAAATCCAGCTTGGTGCGAATGAACGCTGATGAGTCCAGTTGTGCAAACTGCGCCGCTTTCGCACCGGCACGGGTCAGCACATCGTCGCGAGCGATAGCTTCATCGAGAAAGCCGGCGGCAACTGCACCGGCCGGGTCGTACAGGTTGGCGTTGATTGTCGCGTTCTGCAGGTGGTTGCTGGCAAGGCGGGCGCGGGCCAGCATCAGTCCGAATGGCGGCAATGTCATACCAATTGCTACTTCGTTCAGGCCGATGGTGAAATCCCCTGCGGCGCCGATACGGTAGTCGCCGGTGAGCAGCATAAAGCCGCCCAGCGCCACGCTGTGACCTCGGGTTGCAAGGACAAGCGGTTTGGGCAGGCCGTACAGTCGCATCATCAGCCTGGCACCGCCGAGGGACATGGCGCGGGCGGCTTCCGGGTCCCCGCCACGAATAATCTTGAGATCAAATCCGCCAGATAGTACGTTTTCGCGCCCGGTCAAGATGACCGCTTTGGCGTCCCGTTCGGCCTGGTCGAGGCAGTCGTTGACCGCGCCGATCATGGTCGGGTTCATGGCGTTGGCCTTTCCATCGTCCATGGTGATGATGCCGACGTCGCCGTCCTGGTTGTAGGTTGCTGAAGACATGGTCAAAAAACCTCCCTAGTTTTAATGATGTGTGGACCGTCCGAAGAAACGGAACACTCGATGTGCGTTTGGGCCGAAGCATAACTGAGGACAGGTGCCGCCGTTGGGGCGATCGCGCCGCGAGCCAGGTCAGTCCAGCGTCGCGACCTGACAGTATGGACGGGACCCGCCGCTGCTGACGCGCATCCTGCGCAATCTCCTGAGGAATGAGCTCCGCTATACCGATCGCGGGGGCGTACTCCTCGGCGGTCGGGTGTGCGGTGACCGCGTGGTGATCGAGGTGTGGGATACCGGCATCGGCATCCCGCAGGATCAATTGGTGCGCGCGTTCGATGAATTCGTGCGGGTGCACGGACGTAGCTCCAGGGGGATGGGCCTTGGTCTCGCGATCGTCAAGCGTACCGCGACGCTGCCGGAGATAGAGACCGAGGTGCATTCAGTCGTGGGGAGGCGCAGTGTCTTCAGACTGTCGCTGCCCCGAGCGTTAGCAGGGGCAGCGTCGCCGCGGCAACGCCACGGTATTCAGAACTTCGCGGATACGCGGGTGTGGGTGTGGGTTGTCGATGATGATGAACTCGTCCTGCCAGCGATGTTGGCGCTGCTTGATTCCTGGGGTTGCCAGGCGCGTGCCTTCCAGACGCCAGAGCCCGTCGTCGCAGCGATCGGTTCGGGCGAGTTTCCAGATCTCTTGATCACGGCTGCCGACCTCGCGGACAACAAGTCTGGATTCGATCTGCACGATGTCGTTGAACAGAAAGCTCGAACAAAGAGATGAGCAAGCGGTTGGGCATCACGCACAGCAGCAGATGGCCCTGACCCGGGTGGCCATCATCACCGGCGACACCAGCGCAGAGATGCTTGAACGGGCGCGGCGGCGCAACAACACGCTGCTGCTGCACAAACCCGTCAATCCGGGACAATTGCGTTCGTTGATACTGCACGCAAAGGCAGATGAACGGGCAGAGTCGGCCTGACCGGTCGGGCGTGGCCCCATCAACTGTTGTGGCCCCATCAACGGTTGTGGCCCAGAGCGTGGGTTGCACCGGACCGAACGACCCGGCACGCCCGACCGGTTGATTGGCGTTCAAACCGCGTATGATCGCCCCTCCGCAGCAGTGAGACCGAGTGATGAGCGACAAGCCAGATGTGAATGAAGGGCCGCTTCGTGGCGTGCGGGTGCTTGACTTTTCCCGAATCATTGCTGGCCCCCTCTGCACCCAACACCTGGCCGACATGGGCGCAGATGTCGTCAAAGTTGAACATCCGGTGACTGGCGATGATGGGCGCCGGTTTTCGCGGGACGATGACGACCGGGGCTATTTCTTTGTCGCGTTCAATCGCTCCAAGCGGAGCGTTGCCATGGATGTGCGCAAGGACGGCGCCCGGGCACCCCTCGAAGCGCTGATCCGATGGGCAGACGTCTTGATCGAAAATTTCAGGCCTGGGGTCATGACCCGCCTTGGCCTCGACCCGGAAACCGTGATGCCGCTCAACGAGCGACTGATTTACGCCTCGGTCTCTGCGTTCGGGCAAACGGGCAGCCAGTCCCACCGACCGGGACTTGACCCCGTGTTGCAGGCAGAAACGGGCATGATGGCGGTGACGGGAGAACCAGACGGGGCCCCCATGCGTACCGCGCAATCGTTGATCGACACACTGACCGCAGCCCATGCGACGAGTGCGATCACCGCTGCACTCTTTGCACGTGAGCGCACCGGGTGTGGCCAGTACGTCGAACTGTCACTGCTCGATACGGCAGTGACCGCACTCGGCAATGTTGGCACTTACGTGCTGGACCACGGCGAAGACCCACCGCGATCCGGCAATGCACACATAACGGCAACGCCGACCGGACTCTTTGAGACCGCGACAGATCCAATCTATGTCGCGATGGCGACGGATCGGCTTTTCGAGCAACTGTGTCGTGACGTCCTGGAACGGCCGGACCTCGTCGAAGATCCGCGTTTTTCAAGTTCAGGCCGGCGACTTGAGAACCGGCCCGCGCTGTTCGAGATCCTGAACGGCATCTTCAGTGCCGAATCGGCGGACAGTTGGATGGAACGATTGCGCCACCTGCCGGCAGGCCGTGTCCGCAGCGTGACTGATGCGCTTGCTTCACCCGAGATCGCGGAACGCCAACTGGTGCAGACGATCCGTGACGGTGACAAGGACCTGCAAACCCTCGGGCT
>CAVOBC010000303.1:0-6004 GCA_963693635.1 Gammaproteobacteria bacterium
TGACAATTCTTGGAAGTCGGTTTGCAAACAAACCTCGCATGTTCTTGCAGAAAATGGCGGTGCATCCCTGCACCGCACGCCAGTGCCCGCCCCAGAACGGAGTTCTGGGACAGGAACCAGCTAAGCTGTCCGCGTACAGGTAGTGCCTGCGGTGTCGGTAAAGCGCGTACAATTCACGGCTTTTTCGGAGGCGATCGTGGCCAATCCCAACACGCCCGTTATAGTCGGCGTCGGCCAGTTTTTGCAACGTGACCCCGAGAGCGCGGTTGAGCCCGTCGAGATGATGTTGAAGGCGGCGGCTCTGGCGGCGGCGGATGCCGATGCGCCGTCACTCCTGACGCGGCTGGACGCAGTGGGTGTGGTCCGCGGCTTGTGGCGGTACGCAAACCCAGCTCGCTACGTTGCCGATCGCGTTGGCAGCCCCACGGCTGAGACGATTGGTACGCCGTTCGGCGGCAACATGGTGCAGAAGATGCTGCAGGGGGCGTGTGTTGACGTGCTGGCGGGCCGGAAGTCGGCGGTCCTCTTAACAGGTGCGGAAAATGGCAACAGTCAGGCGAAGGCACGAAAGCGGGGCGCGAAACTGGCCGAGCGCGCTTGTCCTGGCGACTACGATCGACTAGTTGAAGACGATAAACCCATGGCGGGTCCCGCGGAACTGGCGCGCGGCATTCGTCGGGCGGTGCAGGTGTATCCGATCTTTGAGAACGCGATTAGATATGCCCGGGGTGAGTCCATTGACGAGCATCGGGATCGGATCGCGGCACTCTGGTCACGTTTCAGTCGAGTCGCGGCGGTCAATCCCCATGCCTGGTTGCCAGCCGAGATGGATGCCGGGTCAATCCGTGACCCGTCGTCAACAAATCGATGGGTGAGCTTTCCCTATCCCAAGCTGATGAATGCGAATAACGCGGTCGATATGGCGGCGGCAATCATTGTTTGCAGCCGGGCGTTTGCCGATGAGCATGGCGTACCCCAGCATCAGCGCGTGTATCCATGGGCCGGCACGGGCGCGAACGACCACGCGTTCGTCTCAGACCGGGACAATCTCCACACTTCGCCGGCGATCAGGCTTGCCGGAGCGCGCGTGCTCGACATGGTCGATCTGTCCGTTGACCAGATCGCTCACATTGATCTCTACAGCTGCTTTCCATCAGCCGTGCAAGTGGCTGCCCATGAACTCGGGATCCCCGAGGACCGCGACCTTACGGTGACCGGCGGGCTGACGTTTGGTGGCGGGCCGCTCAACAATTACGTGATGCACAGCATGGCGCGAACGGTGGAACTCTGTCGGCAGACGCCGTCGAGTTGTGGCCTGGTAACGGCCAATGGTGGCTATCTCACGAAACACGCGATCGGCATTTATTCAACGGATGAGCCTGAGCGCGACTTTCAGTACGAAGACGTGCAGCCAGAAGTGGACCGCACGTTTAAACGTGCGTCCGTCGTTGATCACGCGGGCTCTGCCAACATCGAGTCCTACACCGTGATGTTCGGTGATGGTCGACCGGTGGTCGCTCATGCGTCGTGCCTGACGCCGGACGGCACACGCACCTTTGCCAATTGCGCGGATGCGGCGCTCCTTGAGGCCATGACCCACCAGGAGTTCTGCGGCGTCGCTGTCACCATTGACGGGGCGGGTGAATTTCGCCCGACCGGCTGACTCAGAACGTGACGGCAAGTGTTCACTTGCAGAAGCGGATTGGAGGCGCGCTCGTGTGCGCGCGTACGTGGTGAAATTGTATTCACTGCCCAAAGTCATTAGCATCCAGCGTCTTTGGCACCGGATTGGTCTTTGGTACCGGATTGGATTTGTCTGGCACCGGATTTGCTTGAGCTAGCAGCCGTTCCGGCCGGTCTATTGGCATGGGCAGTTTCGAAGGGGGTTGATGAGTGTTTGATGGCAAAGTAGTAATGGTTACCGGGGCTGCCGGCGCACTTGGGCAAGCGACAACGCAACACTTCATCGACCGGGGGGCGCGGCTTGTGTGTCTCGACTACTCGGATGAGCTGTTGGCGCAGGCGTTTGGTGACGCGGTGTCGGCGTCAGGTAGTGGGCACATCTATCGCGCCGTTGATCTCACGGTTCGAGACAACTGCGCGGCGTGCTGCAAGGAGATCCTGGCCCAAGTGGGCCAGGTTGACGTCCTCGCAAACATTGCCGGTGGCTTCATGATGGGTGACCCGGTCCATTCGACGTCTGATGAAACCTGGGATTTCCTTTTCAACCTGAACACCCGTTCGATCATGAACATGTCTGCCGGCATCGTGCCCGGCATGATTGCGGCGGCTAGTGGCAAGATCATCAATGTTGCGGCCCGTGCGGCGACGGCGGGTGCCGCGCACATGGGCGTGTACACAGCCACCAAGGCAGCCGTCATGCGGCTGACCGAGAGCATGGCGCTCGAATTGCGCGGAAATGGCATCAACGTCAACTGCATCCTGCCGGGCACGATCGACACGCCGCGCAACCGCCAGGGCATGCCTGATGCGGACCACGCGTCCTGGGTGCCCACTGCCGACCTCGCCGAGGTCATCGGCTTTCTTGCGTCGGATGCCGCGCGGGCGGTCCAAGGCGCTGGCATCGCGGTTGACGGTTTGAGTTGACAATACTTGTCTCGGGCGCGGCCCTGGGACAAGTACAAACAAGCGGCGCCGCGACTGCGGGGTTGCGAGCACCCGCACAAGGCGGGAATCATTTGTCCCGCATTCCGCGGGATTGAACATCCTCGAGGGAGTATCAGATGGCAATTACCGGAGTTGATCATATTGTTGTGCGGGTCAAGGACATTGACGAGGGCATCGCAACTTATCGCGACAAGCTCGGTATGACGCTTGAGCGTACCGCCGAGTCCGAGGCGTTGGGTATCAAACAGGCGTTTTTTCCGTTCGACAATGGTGGGTTTCTCGAAGTTGTGGCACCGACTGGCGCTGATTCGGCCGTCGGCAAAGCGGTGGAGGGCCGAGGCGAGGGCATCCACACGGTCGCGCTTGAAGTCGACGACATTGACGCGACGGTCAAGTCATTGCAGGAGCAGGGTGTTGTGCTGATCGGTGTTGGCGGACCGCAGGTGTTCATCCACCCGAAATCTGCGCACGGTGTGCTGGTTCAACTGTCGCCGAAACAGTAACGGCCGATGACTGACGTCAAGGCGTGGTCGCGCAAGGGTAGCGAGCAGATCGCAGACTGCCGCGTGTTCACGGTGCACCAGACGAGATCGGTCTCGCCGGTCGACGCTTCTGAGCACTCGTTCTTTCTGGTCAATTCGGGCGAGTGGGTCAATCTTGTTCCGATTACCGAGAACAACGAGATCGTGTGCATTCGTCAGTTCCGCCACGGTTCCGAGAAGATCACCCTCGAGATTCCAGGCGGCCTTGTCGATTCAGGTGAAGAGCCTGCGGTTGCAGCCGCCCGCGAGTGCCTGGAGGAGACGGGGTACCTGGCGAATGACATCGAGTCTCTCGGCGTGCTGAACCCTAATCCCGCGATTCACCCCAATCATCTGCACACCTTCGTTGCGCGGGGCGTCGAGCGGGTGGCGGACATCGCGAACACGGCGACGGAGCGGACGGATGTGCAGTTGATTCCGATGCACCAGGTGCCGGAGATGTTGGTCTCGGGCGAGATCGATCACGCGCTGGTTGCAGCGACGCTTTGGCGTCTGCTGTTTTTCATTCGGGAATCTGATTGAGCGAACACGTGGTGGTGATCGGTGCGGGCATCGCCGGTCTGGGCGCTGCGATGTACCTTGCAAAGGCCCGGTTCGAGGTCACGATCGTCGAGCGTGATGCCGGCCCCCCGACCGGCGACCCGGTCGATGCATTCTTCACGTGGGATCGTGATGGTGCGGGACAGTTTCGTCATCCACATGCGTTTCTCGGATTGATGTGCCGATTGATCGAACAAGATCATCCGGACCTGCTCGAGCGATTGTTCGAAGCCGATGCCCGCCGGGTCTCGTTCGAAGACCTGATCACGCCCAAATTGCGTGCGTCGTACACGCCTGCGCCCGGCGACGAAGAACTGTGGATGATGTCCTGCCGACGGGCGACGGTGGAGAACGTCCTGCACACCTACGTTGCGGGTCTCGCGGGCGTCAAGATCCTGCACGGCAGGGTTACCGGGCTGCTGAGCGATGCAAGCATCCCTGCCAACGTGTCTGCACGCGTTACCGGCGTTGAGTTGGATGGGGAACCGTTGACGGCTGATGTTGTGGTCGATGCGAGTGGCAGGAACAGTCAGTATCCACGCTGGTTAAGCGACCTGGACGTCAGCCTGAACGAAGAGCGGCATGATGCCGAGATCGTCTACTACACGCGGCACTACCAATTGGCTGATGGCGAGGCCGAACCGCCGCGCGGTGAACTACCAGGCAACGGCGATCTCGGCTACCTGAAGTTCGGCACGTTTGCGGCCGAACGGGGCCACTTTTCGATCATTCTTTGTCTCCCGATGGGCGAGACCGGTTTGCGCGAGGCGGTCAGGGATGCGGACGAATTCGATCGCATCTGTGCGACGATTCCAGGACTCGCACAGTGGCTACAGCGGGGCAACCCGGTAACGGTGCCAGCAGGCATGGGTGACATCTTTGCGGTGTGGCGCGAACCGGCGGCCGATTCAGTGATGCCGCTTGGCTTTCATGCGATAGGTGACGCGCGCATCCGGACCAATCCGCTATACGGTCGTGGCTGCAGCACCGGGATGCTCCAAGCAAAGATCCTGAGTGATGTTCTGAGCGACGTATCTGATTCTCGGCTGAGGACCGACGAGATGGCGCGCCGCGTTCGGGATGAGGTGCGGCCGGTTTGGGACGCGAGCCTTGCGGATGATCAGCGCGGCATCACGCGGGCTTCTGCGGTGATCAAGGGTGAGCCAGAGAAAGCCCGGTCAATCGGGCGATGGTTGCGCAATGTAGTCGCGGATGCTGCAAGTGCGGCTGCGCGCAATGAGATCAGCGTGATTCGGAGCGCGATGAGGAGCTTCAATCTCCTGGCACCACCTGGGGCGTTTATGAAGGACTGGCGTGTTCGTGCGGCCTTGCTGCGATATGTTTTGCGGGGACGGCGGCGGAATGCCACGGTGCGCATTCAGCGCGGCCCTGATCGGCTCACCATGTATGAGCTGCTCGGTCGGGTCGCCCCATAAGGGCGGATAACCCTGACGTGACGTCGGGACCATACGCGCTGGGGCGTGCGAGGGGCGAGAGAGGCGGCAGGGATAGAGAGCGAGTCGTTACAGCGCAGGTCCCGTCGACAAGACGAATAACCGGCGAGTCGACAGACGGGAGAGCGTCGTGACCTCAGGGACTTTCCGGTAATACTCGCCTCAGATCTGCGTGACGCTGACGGTGGGCGTCAGGCGGTGAAGGTCGTTGCCCAGAATCAGCGCCTGGATCTCCTGAACATACGCGCGCCCACGTTGGGAGTAACGCATCAAGCCCTCGGCGAGTTCAACGCCGTTCGGCTCGAGGTTGTCGTTGCGAATACGGGCGCGAATGTCGCGCAATTCCACATAAGCCCGGTTGGTGTTGATGTTGCGCACGTAGCTCGCGACACTCGCGCCCACGGATGGATACGCGGCGACCTCGTAGGTATGGCCTTCAGGCCGTGCGCGCGGGGTCACGCCGCAACCGACCGAATAGCACCACATGCCAAAGTAGTTGTTGCCGATGCGGGCAAAGCGCGAGGTGCCCCAGGCGGACTCATTGGCAGCCTGGGCGAGCACCAGCGAGGGTGGGACCACGTCGACCCGTGCGAGCAGTTTTGCTACGTCGCTTGGAGTGACGTCGCGCGCCCGATAACGGAAGTGCCGGGCGATGGCGAGGAACGTCTCGGCTTCAGCCTGATCGATTGGTTCACTGGCGCTGAGTTTGTCGGCGATGACGTAGAGCGTCTGCCGCTGACGGAGGATGTTGGCGTTGATCTCGCGAATGACGGGCAGCAGATAGCTGAAGAATTGTTGTTTGCGCTGACTGACGTCAGTTAGCGCGGCGAAGTCCGGGAC
>CAVOBC010000304.1:0-5971 GCA_963693635.1 Gammaproteobacteria bacterium
GAGCGAACGGGGTTGAGGTCGGTCATCCGCAACCGAGTCTTTCTGATCGCGGTCCTGGGCGGTGTTGTTGGCCAGGGAACGATGACCTTCATTATGACGGCGACGCCGCTTTCCATGCACGTCATCGACGGCCTGTCACTTGCTGACACCGCGCTTGTGATCCAGAGTCACGTCATCGCTATGTATGCGCCGTCCCTGGTCTCTGGTTTTCTGGTCATGTGGCTCGGCGCCCCTCGGATGATGGCAACGGGGACGGTCGTCATCAGCCTGACGATTGTGGTGGGCCTTGCTGGTCACGAGTTTCTTCATTACTGGGGCGCCCTGTCTGTGCTCGGCCTTGGCTGGAATCTGTTGTTTGTCGGCAGCACGACTCTGCTGATCGGGTCTCTGTCGGATGCCGTTCGATTCAAGGCCCAGGCAGCGAACGAATTCAGTGTGTTTGGCGTTTCTGCCGTGGCGTCCCTTTCTGCCGGCGCTATTGTTCACTACCTTGGCTGGAATACTGTTCTGCTTTCGGTCCTGCCGGTGCTTGTGATGATGCTGGCTGCCATCGCGATGCTGCCGCGGCAGCGTGTCGCCACTGCATCTGTGTGATGTCGTGCGTCGTCGAGGCGATTGAGTTTGTGGTGCGGATCAAGAACACTTGGATATGGATGTTTCGCATTTCGCCGACATTGCCGAGATCGTGGGAGCCGGATCGATCCTGACCGGGCTGGTCATCGGCCGGATACAGCTCAGACATTTCAGGGCTGGGTGAACAGGCGTTGAAGCGGAAGCAGCACGCTGAACCCGCACGTTCGCTATCGGGACTGGCAGGGGTAAACAGCCTCACCGTGATGCGTGATCTTGGCGTCTTGCGCATCCTTGAGATGAACGTGCAGAATCGGTCCGTTGGCATTAGTTGATCCGTCGGGCGCAGCCACCACATTATCCGGGCCTGAGAAGACCACGCTTTAGCAGCATCTCACGGTGCCGGATTACCGCGCTGTCAGGGAACCCACGGCGGCATATTGCTTTAGTTCCATGAAGGATGCTGCAAACGAGCACGAATGCCCGACCACACTTCAAACCACGGCAAGAAAGAGAGATCGGAAATGCGCGTAAGAATCGATATTTGCCCACATATTGGTGGGACGGGAACTGCCCATGGACGCTGACAACGTGCTGCGTCTGCGGCAGATCTGTCTGCTGTCGCACGATCTTGAATGGACCTCTAGTGTGCTCAGTGCGGCCTTCGATGCGCCTGTTGTTTTTCGGGACCCGCGGATGGCGGCGGGTGGAAACCTGACGAATACCCACATTCGGCTCGGTGACTCGTTTCTGGAGACGGTGTGCCCTTCGGATAAGGCATGGCAGCGTTCCACGACCCAGACCCGGCTGCTTGAGCGCAATGGCGATTGTGGATACATGGCGATCGTGCAAGTGCCTGACATTGCGGTGTCGTCACAGTCGATGGCGGGCCAGGGTGCAGGGCACGGGATCGTGTCGGGGGACTGGAACGTTTGTCCCGGCGCACCCGGTGACGGCCTTGCCGGGATTGAGTCAGGTCGCTACGTGTTGGGCGAGTCTCTGCCCAAAAGCCCAGGCACAGTGTCGGGCGTGAACGTTCAGTATCACCCTCGTGACTTCGGGACCCTGGCCGAGATTCAGGAGAATTGGCCAGGGCACGATGAGTTCCCCCGGAACAAGGGCGCCTACTTTCCGGCTGGAAACCAATGGCAGAAGGCGGTTGACGCGCGACCGAACGGGGGTGTCACAACGGGTTTCGCGGCGGTTGAGATCGCACCGCCCGGCGGGTCACCCGAGGAGGTTTGCCAGCGCTGGCAAAATGGCCTCGGTGCGGGTTGCTGGATTGACCCGGCGCAACCTGCGACGCTCCGGTTGGCGGGCGAACAGACGATGAGATTTGTCAGTCCTGAGCCGGGTGGCCCCACTGGGGTTGTCGGCGTTGATCTGTGGGCGGTCCGGGGTGGCCAGAGAAAGTTCGAGACCATCGACATCTGTGGTGTCAAGTGGACGCTGGTCGAACATCCGGACCCTGCGAACGAGTAACTGCGAGCTCAACTGTCGGCTTGGAAGCCCCGGAGTCTTTCCTGCTGCGCGCGGCGCGGTGCTTGTCAGCGGGAAATCGTGCCAGTGGTTTCGGCGGCAGGTCAGGTGAAGGGCTCGCCGCGCGGCGCCGAGCCCAGGCTTTCTTTAGGTCGCTTGTAGTTCTGCCATGATCTCATCGATGATGGCAAAGCCGCCGGTCCAGCCGCTGCTCATATTGGCGACCGCGTTGAAGCAGGCAACCTCGGCGTCGGCTGCCTCAAATGGCAGCCAGGTAAGCCGCAGGGTTGGTCTTTTCGCCAGCCGCTTCGAGCGTTACCCGCGTTTCTATCGTGAGCGGCCAGTCCGGCATCATGGGTTGGCCAACGTTCCACTCTGCATCGGCCGGCGATTCATGCCAGACAAGGAGTTGGGGTTCGGTGACCTCGCGGAAGACAACTTGCTGTAGTTGGATCGCTCGCGAAACTTCATCTCGCCAAGCCACAGCCCACCGGGCGCAGGTCAAACTTGTGCACGACGGTTTCGACCCCAGGACCGTACCAGCGTGACAGCAGCTGTGGGTCGGTACACGCGCGCCAGACTAATTGGCGGGGTGCGTCGAAGACGCGGTCGAGTACATACTCGGATACTTCACTCATCTTTTTTTTCCTTGTCATCGTTCTGTTTCATTTGCTCAAGAACTTCATCGAGCTGGTCGAGACGTTTCCCAGAAGGCGCGGAACTCGTTTAGCCAATCGACCGCCTGCGCCATGTCTGCAGCTGTGAGGTGAGCGGGACGTCGCTGTTCATCGATCCCGCGTTCGACCAGACCTGCACGCTCCAACACCTTCAGGCGCCTGGAGACGGCGGGTAGGCTCATCTCGAAGGGGGCTGCGATTTCAGTGACTGATGCCTCACCGCCCGTGAGTCTGCTGAGAATCGCGGGGCGAGTCGGGTCCGCCAAAGCGGCGAACAGCAGGTCGAGATCAGATCGGGATCTCGTCTTACCCTCGAATGTCCGATCGGACGTATGATCGATGCGTTCCATAACTTTATTGTTATTTAACTATTTACTGATGTCCGGCGCTTATCGCAGAGATTTATGTTCCGGCGCATCGATCCCGCGAAAAGTGGCTCGTGAGCGTTGTTTGCGTGCCTGCCAGGCGTCGAGTACCGCTTCGGGTGAGGAGGGTGAGGAGGGTGAGGAGGGCGTAGACGGTGCGGCGGGTGTCACGGGCGTCGTCAACTCAACAACATAGCCATTGGGGTCGCGAAAGTAGATGGAGTGGATCGAACCATGATCCGAGATGCCGCGTGTCTCGATGCCTTCTTTCTGGCCCTTTGCGAACATTGATTGCAGGACATCGGGTGCGATGTGCAGGTCGAAGTCGTGCTGCCGCTTGAATTCGAACGGCTGATCCGGCGCCTCGAAGAACGCGAGGCAACTGCCATCACTCATGGCAAAGAACGAATGCAGAACTCCCGTTTCTGCGGCCAGTCTGAGTCGTTGTGATCTCGAAGGCATCAATCAGTGGCCGCCCAAGAAACCCCTCGTAGAAAGAGCGGGTCTCCGCGGTGTCGCGACACCGATAGGCAGCGTGGTACAGGCCCTTTATGAGATTCATGATCGTGGTGTCCGTGGTGTTGGTAAACCGGCTTCATTCTTTCGAAAGTGGGGCGCGCGTTTATGCGTAGATAGTCGCTTCAATAGTGATCCATGATTTCGCGCCGAAATGTCGACAGGTTGTCCCGGGCGATTGCCATGGGCGGCAGCAGCATGACCTCCTTTAGGCCGGCCGATTCTTTCCTGCGTAGTACTTCAATGATCTCGTCACGCTGGCCAACCAGGCCGCCGCTCGCTCGGATCGTCGCGGGCGTGACAAAGCGCCGCTCCTCGGGGAGCAGATAGGTGCAATGTCCCCGATGAACAACCTGCCCTGCGCGCTCGCGCGGAACATTCAACGCGCCCACCTGGTCTCGGTACGCTTCCCACTCGGCCCGGATCGAATCAGGAATGAAGTCTTCGTTCCCGGACAGTTGCGCGACCTCCCACATGCCATGCAGACGGCACATGACCATGGACCCGCATTCATCGATGACTCGGTCTGAGGTCAGGGATTCACCAGGTTGCATGACACAGGCGAAAGTTAGCTCGGTGGTGTGAAAGTCGACCTGCCGTGAGACGGCCTCAGCGCCCGCGTGCACCCGCATCATACTGGCTGTGAAAGCGTCGATCGATTCGCTACCACCGCTCACGCGGCCATCCCCGTGCGCGCCCGTTGCTTTCAGTGCGAGCGGGCCGTTGGCAGCGACGTACATGGGAATGCGATGCTCGGTGTCGATGAAGCCCTGCTCCTTGTGGATGATCTCGATGACACGGGTTTCGCCGTCCATTGTGAATTCCACCTCGTCTCCGTCCAGCAAGGCGCGCACGACCCGCAAATACTCGCGAAAGGCGCGCGCTTTCATCGGATTGAAGTTCATCACGCGCATCGCCGTGTGGCCGCTGCCGATGCCGAGAAAGGTGCGGCCGGGCGCGATTCGATTGATCGTGGCGATCGAATGGGCGGTGACGGGGGCGATGCGGGTGCCGGCGATTGCGACGCCGGTGCCGAGCTTAATGGTGGACGTGTGGTGCGCGGCAAGCGCGAGCGTCGCATAGCAGTCGGACCAGATCATCTGGGAATCCGGCACCCAGCCGTGATCGTAGCCTTCGTTCTCCGCGTGGACGAGCAGTTGCCAATCGTTAATGTTGGTCGCAACGCAAACACCGAATTTCATCGTTAGCTCCTCAGGGAAAGGGGTCTCGCTAAGCATACTGCCTGTCTTGCGTCTGCTGCGCGAACGCTTGTTGGCCCGCGGATTGGGTGCGTGCGGTGCAGGGATGAACCGCACTTTTATGTAAGGAAGCGCGAGTATGTAAGAAAGCGCGAGGTTTGTTTGCAAACCAACTCTCAGGAATTGTCAGGATGACGATTCTGGGACAAGAGCGAGCTGGTCAGCGAGATAGAGATGAGCTGAACCATTTGCGTGATCTACAACGTGATCTACAAAAAGGTGCGCACTCCTGAGAGTCCACGAGGATGGTCAGCCCGGGATCATCAGCCCATGAATTGGCAGGATCGTTCCTGCCCGGTGAAATTAGCGTCGCGCTCCTCAAGGAACGAGGACATGCCTTCTTTGAAGTCTGCTGAGTTGGCGGTCCGTGATCGCATCCCCGGAATCTGGTCGACGGCAGCACGCTCGCCGGCGTCGAGGTAGGTCGCTGCTGCGCGCTTGATCGCGCGGACCGCAAGCGGGGCACACTGGGCGATTTCGGTGGCGAGTTCGTGCGCCTGTGCAACCTGCGTTCCGGCAGCAACGACCTCTTGAGCCAGGCCAAGTTCGAGGGCCCGGGTCGCGCCAAATTCGTCGGCGCGCAGCAAGTGGTACATCGCATTACCCCAACCCGCCCGCTGGATATAACGGACATGGGCGCCACCGAAGACGGCAAGACCTCGTTTTGGTTCCATCTGGCAGAAACGCACATCATCGGCGGCGACGACGATGTCAAACTCCAGCATCATTTCGATGCCAATCGTGAAACAGACATCTTGCATTGCGACGACGACGGGCTTGGTGCAGCGCCGACGCATGGAGAAGGCGTCGACCCGGTCGTCGGACGTGCCATCATTTGAGCCATCGCGCATGGACCCGGCGAACTGGCTGAGGTCGAGTCCTGCAGTGGTGTGCTTGCCCTTGAAGGTGAGCACACCAACCCAGGCATCATCCGTCGACTCCAGAGTGTCGATAGCGGCGCTTAGCTGATCGAAGAGAGCGGGCGTGAAGCTGTTCAGCTTTGCCGCGCGGTCGACGACGATCGTGATCAGGTATTCGCAGGGTCGTGGTTACCGTTCCATCGTCTGCCATGGAGAAGTCTCTCTGTTTGCGTGATCGTGGCGCC
>CAVOBC010000305.1:0-5908 GCA_963693635.1 Gammaproteobacteria bacterium
CTCATGTTCGAATACCATCCGAACCGCTCGTTCCCTGACTTCGGGGGAATACCGATTTGACTTCGTCATACTCCAATCCTCTCAAGATTCGGAGTCTCCGGGAATCCCGGTGCGGTTCAGAGTCGATCATTGACGATGCGCTGTCTGCGTTCGGCAGGACTGACATCGTCGTCAACAATGCGGGAATACTGCGCGACCAAACATTTCACAATGTGACGCTTGAGAACTTTCACGCGGTGCTCAACGTGCACTTAATGGGGGTGGTTCACGTCACTCGGGCTGCCTGGCCGATCATCTGTCTGAATGGCTGGGGCCGGGTGGTTCTGACCAGTTCCGGCTCCGGCATTTTGGCAACTTCGGCCAGTCCAATTACGGCACGGCAAAGATGGGTCTCGTTGGACTCATGAATGTGCTCAAACTCGAAGGCGCCCGCAAAGACGTTCGCGCCAACTGCCTGGCGCCTGGCGCAACAACCAGGATGACTGAGAACATATCTGAACTTCGCCGCGGGAGCCCATCGCTCGTCAGTCCTGCCGTCCTCTATCTCTGCTCTGAGAACGCCCCCAAGGGCATGATCCTGCACGCCGCGGGCGGGCGCTTCTTCAAGATTCAGGTCTGCGAGACCGCTGGCATTGATCTTGGCGACGATGTCTCTTACGAGCGTTTTCTTGAACACGTCGACGACGTCGTTGATGACAAATCGTTCGAGCCCCGCGACCGATACCGATCCTGACGGTCCCGCTGTCGTCATGCCGCGGAACCAGGGCGCACGGTGATGCCGTTAAACTGCCGGAACTGCACGCCGAACACGTCGAGTTGTGTGTGTTGGCGCCGGATAAGGCATCGTTCATGCAGGCATTTCGCTGCGACAACCGGGAACGTGTGCGTCCCTGGGAGCCCCGCTGGTCACCCGAGTTCTATACAACCGGCTTCTGGGAACTGCAGCTTCGCGTCCTCGCCAATGAATTCTGCAAGGGGCGCGGTGTCAGCTTCACGATCTTGAATCCGGAACGAAACCGGGTGCTTGGTGTTTGCAATTATACGAATATCGTCCACGGCACGTTCCAGTCGTGCCACCTCGGATACGCACTCGCGGAACAGGCCGAGGGTCGTGGCTACATGCGTGAGGCGCTTGTCGTCAGTCTGGACTACATGTTTCGCGTACAGCGCCTGCACCGGGTAATGGCCTAGCTACATGCCCGTGAACGAGCGCAGCGGCGGCCTTTTGGCGAGGCTCGGCTTCGAGATCGAGGGACAAGCCCGCGAGTTCCTTCTGATCGATGGCAAGTGGGAGGATCATATTCTGACCGCAAAAATTAATCCGTATCGTAGCTGAGACCCGATCAGGCCTACACGGTACCCGCTGGCGCGGATGTAGTAGCAGCTCAGTTGACCGCTGTAGGGCTGCACACCCCGGATCTGACGGGTTTCGGGCCAGTTCAGTGAAGCAAGGCCTGAGTGCGCTAATCGTCCGCGCAGAGTGCAAAGACGAAACCTGGGCCACCCAGATAGATCCCACCATCGACATTCACGCAACGGCCGTCCGCGTACGCGAGGGCCCCATCCACTGCCTCCGGCTTCGTCCCGGTGACGACCGGAATTGGCGTGTGGCCGTGCACTAACCCAGTCGCACCGAACACACCGAGAAATTGATCGACAAGCCGGGTTGACGTCATCTGCCGTTGGAATGCCATGTGCTGTGCGAACCCGGTCAACAGTCGCTGGGCCTCACCGGGACCACCTGTTCCGAGAATGCGCTGGACACGTTCATTGACAGCCGCCACGTCGAACCCGTAGTCGGCATACATCAGGGCGTCAGCATGCATCAGAAGGGTGCTGCCTTCGAGCGCCATCACGGGTCTCTCGCTGAGCCAGTCCACATGCCGGGGCGTCAGATCGCAGAAATCGGCATCGATGCCACCCCAGGCGCGCCATTGGTCTTTGAATCGCATGCCATGGGTGTTTCGTGCGTTCCCGTGGCGATACGCCGTGATGATCATCGCCTCGTGATTGCCGGTCAGCGACTCGACCCGGCCGCCCGCCGCGGCCGCCTGGCGCTGCAACTTCATGGTCAGATCCACGCACGCGACCCCCGCGGGCCCGCGATCGAAAAAGTCTCCCATCAACCACAGATGCGTGGATCCGCCGGACCAATTCTGATCGGCATCACACAAGGCGCTATCGGTGAGCAGCCTTTTGTAAGCGTCAATGTGACCGTGGAGGTCACCGATGATCGATGTCGTCATGGTCGCTGGCGTTCGGCAGGGGCCGCGAGAGTACCCCCTTGGGGGGCCCTGCGGAAGTGCGCTGGCACTACCGGACTTCTCAACTACACTTATTGAGTATTGCTCGACTATTGCGCAGGGGAACGGCTCCCGAACACGCCATCATCCTGATTGTCGGTTTTGGTCACACGTGGCACAAAATAGGCATCGTAGCGCAGTTGTGACACAAGTTGTCACGCTAGTGCGTCACGTTGCACCCAAGGCCAGGGTCCAACTTATTCCTTAATACGTTGTTTTATATGGCTATTCTCGAAACCCACTGGCAGATGAAATATTGGCATGCAATCTTTCACGAACGATGAATTCCGACTTGACCAGCCGGATTCCGGGCCAGACAGACACAGAAAGGGACTCCTCCTGAAACCGAAACTCAGTCGTCACCGATTTGCGATACGCCTGCTGGCGAGCATCCGAAAAACCACAGACTCCCCCTCCGTGGTGACCCTTAAGGGACCTGCAACTCCGTTGCGGGTCCCCTTTTCTTTTACGGATCCGAAACGTCCTGCAGGTTCTTCTCCCAAAAATTGTCATCCTGACAACCTCCCGGGAACGGATTTGCGAGCAAACCGCGCATTTTCTTCCAAGAAATGGCAGTGCATCCCTGCACCGCACACGCTTTCCCACCCTGGAACGGAGTTCCGGGACAGGAACGCCTGGCATCGCCCCGCCAGATTCAGCGTCAATGGATCGGCGCAGGCGGCCTCAACGCCCAATGACTCAGCAGGAACCAGCATTGAAGTGTCAGTGCAATGGACCACTCGAACGCGTCTTCAACATCGTCGTAATCAGGCGAAATAGCATCCCACGCCAGGGTCACGAACCCGGCCACAAGCACCGCCGTACAAACCCCGACCATCGTACGCGCGAGGATGTTCGGCTCGCCGATGTGCCAGAAACGGTAGGTCACGAGCAGCTGGCAAAGGTAGGTTCCCGTGAAGTAGCCGACAATGCCAATGCGCCGGGTCAACTGAAAGTGGTCCCCCACGGCTCCGAGGGCAGTGACGTAGACCACCATGAAGAGGGTCGCGATCGTACCGAGGATGGGTACATACCGTCGGCTGATCGTCGACCTGTCACCCAGATCGGCGAGTTGGATGCCGGCCCAGTGCCAGTAGGCGAGCAAGAAGGCGGCAGCGGGGAGCATCAATCGGGACGAGTCCCGCGGCGAGTGGCAGCCATCGGCTGGGCGCGGTCACCGGATTTTTAGTAGCAGCACCAGCAATATCGGCGTGCCGACTGCCTGCAGCAACATGAAGCGGACGAGCACCTGTGTATTCGACCAACCCATGTTCTCCCGGACATGATCATGGAGCGGGTAGCGGATCTGCCGGAAGATGCCCACCTTGAAAAACCGGAGCAGGGCCACCTTGATCATACCCGTCGCCCCATTGACAAGAACCACGAAAGCAACGACCAGGATGAGGAATGGATTGCCACAGGCGAGAACCAGCACTCCGAGCAGGAGTCCGATGGGCCGCGACCCGGCATCGCCCATCAGGACCGCGCTTGGATAACTGTTGTGCCACAGGTACCCGGCGAGACAACCCACCATGATAAACGCGAAGATCGCCCAGTCAGCACCTGCTTCGTAGTGCGGCACCAGGAGGTATCCGGCAATCTGAATGTGCCCGACAATGCCATAGAGAATTCCGGCTAGAAAGAGCAGGGCGAGGCCCGACAGACTGGCCGAGAGGCCGTCAACCCCATCGGTACAATTGGTCGCGTTGATAGTGACCCAGATCAGCACCGTCGCGCCCACAATGAAGGTAAGCGGCTCGAAGACGATCGGGTCTTTCAGGAGGGGCAGCCAGATCGTGTACGGTTCGAGCTGGCAGATGATCATCGATGCCGCCACTGCGATTACAAGATCGATCGCGCCGAGCCGGTATTCACTCCAGCCACCCACGGCGCTGTCGTCGAGGAACCCAACGATCATCGCCAGCAGCGTCAGGAACACAATCTCCAGGAACATCCACTCGAACGGTACGATCAAGAGGGCGAGCAGGCCAAATATCGGAATGAAAACGAGCCCGCCGCTGACCGGCTTGCCAACGCTCTCCTCCGCGCCAACCGCGAATTCGCGGCCTTTGTCAGTGGGCAGTCGGTGCCAGATTCGTGGCAGCAGCCACCAGGTGAGCAGCGCTCCGAGGGCGGTGCCGAGACCGCTGAGGAAAATGTATGAGGTCAGCAGACGGAAGGGACCGAGACCGGTCACGTCGGCGAGGTACTGGCCCAGGTAATATAGCAACGGCAGATCTGCATCAGGTCGATGCGCGATTATAGCAGGCTGCCTGAGAGCCGCATGCTAGGCCGACCCGGTATGACCTGTACTGTCCGTGGTTAAGGGCTCGACAGTTCCGACAAACCAGGGGGTGAAGACGGCCAAGAATATCGATAGGATGCAACCAGGCACAGAGTTCTCATCGAGCAAGATGCAAGTATCGACCATCGACACGAAGAGACTGGTCACTCAGATGCAAGCAGCGCGAGACAGTGCACCGATACAAGACCAGATACAAAATAGCCACAACGACGCGCGGGGAAGGCATCCTGAAGGATCCGCTCCCATCTGCGAACCCGCCCGGCCAACCGGCAAACAGAAACGGAGACCCCAACAGATGAGCGAAGCTGTAAGCGCTGTAAGCAATGAGTCTGCAGACAACGTTGAGCCGATGGACCTGAGTTGGCTTGAGAAGATGGGCGAGTGGGGGGTACGCGCAGAACCGAGCCGCGACGGTATTTCCCTCGCAGACATCCAGGTCGGAACCTATGGCGAGGTGCCGGACCACAGCGACAACATGACCGGCCGGCCTCGCGGCAGTGGTCGCCGCAGCGACGGCTTTCGCATCGGCGGCTATGAGGTACGCGACAAGTCAGAAATCTGGCTCGAAAATGCCGCCGTCCTCTATGAGGAAGCGCTTCAGCGCCAGTGGAGTTCGGCAACCGACGTGCCGTGGGAGACGATTCGGCCTCTGCCGGACGATGTCGAACAGGCCCAGTGCCAACTCGCGACGTTTCTGACCGAGGTCGAATTCGTTGCAGGTGACATCCCGGCACGCTGGATTGCCAAAACCTCACCGGACTTTTTTGAGCCGCGCATGATTCTGCTTGCGCAGGTGATGGACGAATCGCGGCACATGGATGTCTTTCGCAAGCGTGCCTTCGCCAACGGTGGGGGGTTGATGCAGCGCACGGGTGGCACCAGCGGCATTGTTGGCAGCATCGACATGTCCCGGGATTTCACCGAGATGTCCTCCCGCCTTCACATCGCGGGCGAGGGTGCCGTCCTCAGCATCTTCCGGATGGGCGAGCTCATGGCCTACAATGATGCCGAGAAGCACATCTATCGCCTCTGCGCCCAGGACGAAGCCCGACACGTCGCTTTCGGCGTGATGCACATGCGGTACATGTCGGAGACCGCCCCGGAACGTCGCGAAGAGATTCACGTCTACCTCGACGAGAGCGAGCGCGGTTTGCTCGCCGGCCAAAACAACCCGGCCGCCCGCCAAACGGCGACCAGCGAATCGTTGGCGATACTTCTCGGCGGGGGCAAGGACCATTTCGATGAGGGGTATCGCAAGTTGCTTGCCATCCGCCGCCGACAGGTCAAGGAATACATGCAG
>CAVOBC010000306.1:0-5886 GCA_963693635.1 Gammaproteobacteria bacterium
ACGCGCTGCGCCGGCAGCTCGCGACACTGGAAGCAGAAGAGATGTCGCGGTCTGAGCCGCCGGCATTTGATCGGCTGGCGGCGGCACCCACTGACGACGACCGGCCCGTTGGTGCGGCGCCCGCTACCGGCGTCGAAGCGCGGCCGCGGCGCAAGCCCATGCCGGACTATGTTGGCAATGCAGTTGCGGTCGCCGTTGGCTTCGCGCTGTCACGTCTAGGACCCGTTGCCGATCTCTTGCGCCAGGTCGTGGCCGCTTACCGACATTACCGCGGCCAGGGCAAGAGCACGGCGTTTGCGCTGACCGCCTTTGGTGCGGTCGCGTTGATAACGGGCTTCGGCTATCTGCTGCAGCAGACGTTCTTCGTTCTTCTCAATGATCTCGCCCGGGTGAGTACGGGGGCGGTGGTTGCAACACTGGTCCTGGCGGTGGGTGTTGAGATCCGTCGTCGTCAGCCGCGCTATGCCGACTATGCGAGCGCGCTGGTCGCTATATCGATCGTGCTCTTCTATCTCATCGTGTTCTTTGCCGGGCCCCATTATGACCTCGTTGGTGAAGTGGCGACGTTTGCCCTATTTGCCGGGGTGACGGGCGTCGGACTCGCGGTCGCACTGCTGTTCGTCATTCGAGTGGTTGCGGTTTTGACGCTCGCCGGTGGCGCACTCGCACCGTTTGTCCTCGCGTAGGTACTGCATGACGGCGGTTGGGCGAGCCGCGAAGAGTTTGCTGTCACCCATGGTTCCCTGCAGGTTCTGCTCGCCCTTGCGGCTGTGTGGCTCAGCCGCCGACTCGGCGGGGATCGTCTTGCGATCTTCAGCTTTGGGCTCTCCACGCTGGTGGTTGAGGCCTATGTGTATCTGGGCGACACGGGGGTCGGACTGGGGGTTGTTGCAGAGCTCCTCTTTCTGATCTACGGCGCTCACGGTGTTCTTCGCGCTCGCGGACCCGGCCGCCCGGACGGTGCTGCGCAGTTGCTGGTTGCCAACCTGATGATGAGCGCAGCGGCCCTGATGTTATGTCTCAACGACCCGGTTGTCCTCGGCTGGGTCGCCCTCGGCAACGCAGGTGCGGCGGGCGCCTGCTTTTTCCTGGCGCGCCGCGATCGACTGGTCTGCTCGGATGGCGGGACGCAGGGATTGCTCGCACTCTATGCGGCAGCCTTCGTGGGACTCGCGATCTACAGCTCCGTGGGTGGTGAATGGCGGAACCTGCTATGGGGGGTGAAGCCGTTCTGCTGGTGTGGGCGGGCGCGATCTGCCAGTTGCGCGCAATGCGTTATGAGGGCTACGCCGGGGTTTGGCTGGTTGTTGGCTGGACGTTTGTCGACTTCCTTGATGTCGGTCCCGCAAACGTGGGTGACGAGTTGCCGCTGCTGCTGTTCGCAAGCGGTGGTGCGCTGATCGCGACCGCGTGGTTGATGCATCGATTTCGTGACATCACGATGGTCCCGGCGACGGAGACTGGCGTAGTAGGTCAGACGGGTGAGAGGGGTGAGACGGAACGGTCGGGAAGCCAGGCGTGGATGCGTGATCGGGCTCGGCGGTCGCTAAACGAGGGTCGGCTCTTCACTCTGTTCAGTAACGGCGCGTTTTGCTGGTTCAGTGTGGCGACGCTCGCGGCCGGTTACATCGTCGCTCCCGACTACTATCTGTGTCTGGCCATCGTGCCGATGGCAGTTCACATCTACCGGTCAACCGCCCTCGGCTCGTCGTTCCTTTACTGGTTTGGACAAGCGCATTGGGCGATCCTTGTGGGCGGTCTGTTGGCCGGTGCCGTTGCTGCGGGGGCCGTCTCGTTTCATCGCCTGGACTGGCCAGCCCGGATCGTTGTGCTCGAAATCGGCGCGCTGACGTGGGCGCTTGAGTGGTATTACGCAAGGGCGGTCGTCGTGATGCTGGGCGAGAGGCGTCGCAGGCTGTGGCCGCGCCTTATGGCCGCACGTGCGTTGCGGCTGCTGTTATACGTCCTGGTGCCCGTTGTCACGCTGCCGACGTGGACGCGTCTGACGGGGGATGAACCCGGGCTTGGTATCTGGGGTTCCTGCGTCATCGCCCATGGGCTGGCGTTGCTGGTCGGGACCGGCCGTCGAGCCGTTATAAGAGCGGGTGGTCTCCGGGTGCACGGGGAGGCGCTTGTCGCCAACGAGGCCCGCCTCTTTGTGGTTGTGGCGGCTTTCCTGGGTATTGCGGCTGCGTTCTTGAGCGAGGACTTGCTGATTCTTGGAGTCGGGCTCGTCGTCCTTGCCGGACTCTCGCTGCTGACCGGTGCCGAGCGCTGGCGGCAGGAGTCGGCGGCCTTGTATCGATCTGATGTTGTCTGCCTCCTGCACTATCTGGGGGCAACGATGTTTCTTGTTGTGTATGAAGTCTCGGGTGAGGAGGCCTGGGCGTTTGCTGGCGTTGTGCTGTGGTACACCGCGTTGTTGCGACTTGCCCCGCGGGTCCGTCGTGTGCGCTGGGTGATCCGATCAGCCTTCGTCATGGTTTGGCTGGCGGCGGCCTGCGGCCTTGCGATGAGTAACGTCGGCTTGTCCGCGCTGGTCACTGCGCTGATGATCGTGGTTTGCCTCTTTTTCCTCACCTATCGAGCAGGACGTTATCAGCGCTTCTACCGCAAGTTACTGGGGCCGCCTGCGGTCAAATACGGGCTCTTGCATGCGGCGGTAGTGGTTGCCTACATGGTTGTCGCTAAAGTGACAGGCTTCGGTGCCCTGGGCGCGTGGGTTACCGTCGCGCTTGTTGTGCATGCGACGATCGTGCTCTTTTCGTCCCAATCGACCGGGTTGGGTGGCACGCTGCGCATCGCCGTGGGCATCTATGGCCTTGCCGTTGTGAAGATCTTGTTTGCGGACATCGCGGGCTTCAGCACACTTGAGAAGACCCTCGCATTCATGGCTATCGGTGTGATCCTGCTTGGCGCCGCGTATGGTTTTCAGCGTCTACGCGATTCTACTTCTGCGGAGGTTGACCCGGAGCTTCCCGACAAGGCTGCGCCGTAGCGTGTCCGTTGATGTCGGTTGGCTGAGGTATAGTCACGCCATCTTTAAGTGACCCTGAGGCGCGACGAATGCTCAACATCTATCACGTACCTGGAACCCGGTCTGTTCGCGCCATCTGGGCGTGCGAGGAATTGCAGGTTGCCTACGAAGTGACGCCGGTCGACTTCAGCGCCGAATATCGCAAGAGCGATGAGTGGCGAAAGTTGAACCCGGTCGGCAAGGTACCCGCGATGACCGATGGTGACTTCGCGATGTTCGAGTCTGGCGCGATGATGCAGTACATCCTTGACCGCTACGGGGACGGGCAATTGCAACCGACGCCGGGAACCATTGAACACGCAACCTACCTGCAGTGGTGCTGGTTTGCCGAAGCGACCTTCGCGCGGCCGCTGGGTGAGGTGGTGAACCACCGCCGCACGTTTGGTGACGATGCGCAGGACGCGATCATCAATGAGATGCAGGGCCGGGCGCTGCTGTGTGCGAAAGCGCTCGACGATGTCGTCGCCACGCAGGATTACGTCCTTGCCGGTGGCTTCTCGGGCGCGGACATCATGATGGGCTATTCGCTGCTGCTGTGTGGTCGCATGGCACCGTGGGGCGATGACTGCAGCAACGTGAGTGCCTATTTCGACCGCCTGAAGGCGCGTCCCGCATTCGCCAAAGCGTCACAATAATGGGGGGTGCAGACGACGCTCCGGACCAGCCGTTTGCTGGTATACGGATCGTCGAGTTCGGCCAGTTTGTCGCCGTGCCCTTCGCTGGACAACTGCTCGCCGAGGGTGGCGCTGATGTCATAAAGGTGGAAGCCCCGGAGGGTGACCCCACGCGAAAGCTCAACCAGATTGCGCCTAACGAGTCACGGACGTTTATTTCGCGAAATCGGGGCAAGCGCTCGCTGCCGCTCAAGGTGTCTGATCCGGCGGCAAAGCCCGTGATCGAAGCGCTGCTTGTGTGGGCGGACGTGGTGCTCATGAATTTTCGTCCCGGGCTCGCCGACCGGATCGGCCTTGGCAGTGAGGCGCTGCTTGAACGCTATCCGCAGCTGATCGTTGGCAATGTAACGCCGTTCGGCAAAGAGGGGCCGGATGCGGGCCTCGCTGGCATGGACATTGTTGTACAAGCGCGGAGCGGTTTGATGGCCGCCAATGGCCGCTATGTCGATGGCCGTCCTGCGCCTGGCGATCCGGTGAGCGCGGACTACATGTGCGCCATGACACTGTCGTTTGCGGTTGCGTCTGCGCTTTTGCGACGCGAACGCACCGGGCGTGGTGGCACGGTTGATGTCTCGCTCATGCAAGCGGCAATGACGCTTGCCAACAATCAACTGACGCGTTCCGAAGTCCGCGATCGTGACAAGCATGCAGCCGTGAAGGAACAGCTCGCTGAGCTGCGTCGCGCGGGGGTGCCATTTTCGGAGCAGGCCGAGAAGATTCCGTCGGCGCGTGCGATGCCGCTCCTGATGGTGTACTTCCGCACGTACGACACGGCTGATGGCACGATCGCTGTTGCGTGCGGCAGCCACAAGCTTCGGGTTGGGTTTCTCGAGGTGACCGGCCTTGCCGATGGCTCGCTTTCGAGCAGCTCACAAGAGGGGCTTGATGGTCATTACGACGGGCTCAAGCAAGAAGCTGAATCGCTGTTCGCAACGCGCACGTCTGACGACTGGATTGCCGCGTTGAGCGAAGGTGGCATCCCGGTCTCGAGTGTTCGGTTTCCGCTGGAGCTGTTTGACGATCCCCAGGCCATTGCCAACGACATGTTTCACCTGTTGCCGCACGCGACGGCGGGGGACATGCGTGTACTCGCACCGCCCGTCAAGATGGATGCTGATGGTTTCCAACCGGGTCGCCCGATGGCGTCTTTCGGGAGTGATACGACGGAAATCCTGGCGGAGATCGGCGTCGGGGACGATGACCTCGCGGCACTTGCGGCGGCGGGGGTCACGCATACGGGCGACGGCTAGTATGTAGTCGCCCCGCTAAGTCGTTTCGATCGAGTAACACGGCAGGTAGTTTTCGGACTGCAGCTTTAGCCGGCTTTGCCTGACGAAACTCTCAAGCAGTTCGTCCAGCGCATGGGCGAGCACCGGCTCACCGCGGATGCGGAACGGCCCGTGTTCACGGATGGCGCGTATCCCTTCCGGTTTCACATTGCCTGCGACGATGCCGGACAGTGCCTTGCGCAGCTCGATCGCGAGGGACTGGGGCGGCTGGTCCGTGCTGAGATCGAGGCTCGACATGCGCTCGTGCGTGGGCTCGAACGGCTGCTGCAGTTCAAGGTCGATGCGCAGATTCCAGTTATAGGCATACGACTCGTCGGTCTTGCGCCGATAGCGTTTCGTTCGCTCGCCCCCCTCTGAGACTTCTTGAGCGACCGCCTGGGGATCGCCCACAATAACGGTGTAGTGCTTCGCCACCTTGTCACCGAGCGCTGTACGCAGGAAGCGGTCAATGGAAGTGAAATAGTCGGCACTCTCGGCCGGGCCGGTAAAAATGAGCGGAAATGGTCCGCGGTTGCGCGGGTTCATCAGCAAGCTGAGGACGTAAAGGATCTCCTCGGTTGTCCCCGCCCCGCCTGGAAAGACGATGGTGCTGTGTGCGAGCCTGACAAAAGCTTCAAGGCGCTGTTCAATGTCAGGCAGGATCACGAGTTCGTTGACGATGGGGTTCGGCGACTCTGAGGCGATGATGCCGGGTTCGGTGATGCCGAGATAGCGTCCTTGCACGAATTGTTTGGCGTGGCCAATCGCCGCGCCTTGCATGGGCCCCTTCATCGCACCGATGCCGCAGCCCGTGCCAATGTCGATGCCGCCCGCAGGCCGCGCTGATAGCGCACCTGCTTGGTGTATTCGTACTCGATGCGGTCGATGGAATGCCCGCCCCAGCAGA